>CAVXCA010000050.1:0-113843 GCA_963759955.1 uncultured Alphaproteobacteria bacterium | reverse complement strand
GTCAGCGGTTTCATCATATGAATTTCGGGCCAGTTCAAAGAACAAATTGAGGTCGATCAAATGATCCAAGCCGAGGAATTCATCGAGCATCTCGTTGTCTGGGCGAGTGCCCGCGATGATATTCGCGCGGTCCTAGTCGTTGGGTCGCGCGCGAGAACGGTTCAACCCGCTGATGAATGGTCCGACCTCGATCTGGTACTTGTCACTACGGAACCAGAACGGCTGCTAGCGCAGACGGACTGGCTGAACGAATTGGGTAGCCCGTGCCTGACGTTCATCGAGAATACGGCGTCTGGCAATCGCCAGGAACGGCGCGTGCTCTTTGAAGGTGGGCTCGACGTGGACTTCATCCCCTTCCCCGCCGAATTAGCAAGGCAGTTCGCGGTCGGGTAGTGACTCAATTTGAATTTCTGTTAATGGCCTAAACGTCTGTTGGTGAAGGGATGCTCTTAGCTGTCGGGAAGAGATAACGGGTAACGATGACGAATATTCCAAGGACGGTTGCTGTGGTGCTTCCTATAACGGTTATTAGGACCGAATTGGGAAGGTCAAACGCGTGTCCACACACAGTTATCCTGAATCCTTGGCAGAACAGCATAGCATTAATAACGATCAGCCAAGACGCTATCAGGCAGAAGTTGCGTTCGCCTCGGCGTAGTCGAGCAGCGCGCCGACGCCGGCGACGGGCTCGACGGCGCCGAGATTGTCGCGATAGCTCGCCTCCTTGGCGTCGAGCGTCGCCGCCTGCTCGGCGGGCGTCAGGTCGGGCAGGAATGCGCGCGCGATCGCCGCGTTGTCGGAGCCGAGGATGCGCGCGTCGTACTCCGGCTTCTCCAGCCGGATTCCATGGGCGGCAAAGACGCGCTGGAACGCGCGCAAATGCTCGGCGTCGCTGTCGACCAGCGTGCCGTCGAGATCGAAGAGAAGGGCCGATTTCACCGCGCCTTCATCACATCGTCGCGCCGATTTGCCAAGGTATGAATTCGGCGTCGCCGTAGCCCAGAGCCTCCGACTTGGATTTTTCCCCCGAGGCGACGGCGAGAACCTTGTCGAAAATCTCCTGGCCCTTCTCAGCGATCGAAACGCCGTCGAGCACGTCGCCGCAGTCGATGTCCATGTCCTCGGTCATGCGCCGGTAGAGATCGCTGTTGGAGGCGAGCTTGATCGAGGGCGTCGGCTTGCAGCCGAAGGCCGAGCCGCGCCCGGTGGTGAAGGCGATGACGTTGGCGCCGCCCGCCACCTGGCCGGTCGCCGAGACCGGATCGTAGCCGGGCGTATCCATGAACACGAAGCCCTTGGCGGTCACCAGCTCGGCGTAGCGGTAGACGCCGTTGAGGATCGTCGTGCCGCCCTTGGCGGCGGCGCCGAGCGACTTTTCCAGAATCGTCGTCAGCCCGCCCGCCTTGTTGCCGGGCGACGGGTTGTTGTTCATTTCGCCGCCGTTGCGCGCGCAGTAGTCCTCCCACCAGTGGATGAGATCGATGAGCTTGCGGCCGATTTCCGGCGTCGCCGCGCGGCGCGTCAGCAGATGCTCGGCGCCGTAAATTTCCGAGGTCTCCGACAGGATCGCCGTCCCGCCATTGCGAACCAGAATGTCCGCCGCGGCGCCCACCGCGGGATTGGCGGTGATGCCCGAATAGCCGTCCGAGCCGCCGCACTGCAGCGCCAGCGTCAATGCGCTCGCCGGCAGCGTTTCGCGCCGCGCGCGATCGACGATCGGCAGCATCGCCTTGATGCGCTCGAGCCCCGCCTCGACCGCTTTGCGCGTGCCGCCGCTGCCCTGGATCGTCAGGCTCTGGAAGAGCTCGCCCTCCTTGAGGCCGTGCTCGTCCTTCATCCGGCCGATCTGGAACACCTCGCAACCCAACCCAACCATCAAGACGCCGCCCATGTTGGGATTGGCGGCGTAGCCCCACTGCGTGCGCGCGAGCGTTTCGAAGCCCTCGCCCTTCGAGGCCATGCCGCAGCCGGCGCCGTGGACGAGCGCGATGACCCCGTCGACATGGGGATAATCGGCGAGCATGCCGGAACGCTCGACCTCGCGCGCGATCAGCCGCGCCGCGGTCGCCGAGCAGTTCACCGAGGTCATGATCCCGAGATAGTTGCGCGTCCCCGCCTTGCCGTTGGCGCGGCGATAGCCCTGGAACGTCGCCTGCCGTTCGACCGGCAGGATCTCCGTCGGGCGCGCGTCCTCGCAAAAGCAGTAGTCGCGGGAGAATTCGTGGACGACGCAATTGTGCTCGTGCACCCATTGGCCGACTTCGATCGGCTTCGAGGCGAAGCCGATGATCTGGCCGAACTTGCGGATCGGCGCGCCGGCGGCGATCGGCGCGGTCGCGATCTTGTGTCCCCTGGCGATGCGCTCGACCGCGGCCGGGCAAGCGTCGGGCGCTTCGCCGGGACGGATTTCGTCGACCGCGACCATCACATTGTCTTCGGGGCTCAGGCGCAGGGCGCGCGGCTTGGTCATTCCTTCGAGTCCTCTTCGTCGCCCCTCAGGCCGAAAACAGCGCGGGTCGTTCGCGCGCGAAAGCTTCAAAGTGTTTGGTCGTGCCGGCGAGATGACGATCCATCGCAGCATGGGCGCCGGCGGCGTCGCCCGCTGCGATCGCGGCGGCGATCGCCGAGTGCTCCGTCAGGGTTTCGCGAATGCGCCCGGGAGGCGCCATCAGCAGGCGGCGGACCCTCTCAAGATGCGCGCGCAGGCCGTCGAGGATTTCGCCGCTGCGCTTCAAGCCCAAATGCGTCGTCAGCGCCTTGTGAAACTCGACGTCGAGCCGGTAGAACCGCTGCCGATCGCCCGCCTCGACCGCCTCGCGCTCGTGCGCGATATTTTGCGCCAGCGCCTCGCGACCCTCGCGCGACAGACGGCGCGCCGCCTCGGCGGCGATTTCGCATTCCAGCGCCCGTCGTATGAACCAGCGCTCGCGCACGTCCTCCACCGAGATGCGCGAGACGAACGAGCCGTGCTGCGGTTCGATGACGACGAGCTTCTCGAAGGCGAGCCGGCTCACCGCCGCCGAAACGGGAAAGCGCGAGACGCCGAGCCGCTCGCACAGCGCCAGTTTGTCGATCGGATCGCCCGGCTCGAGATTTCCCGCCAGGATCGCCTCCTTCAGCTCGCCATAGACATGGTCCGCTTTGCTGTTGACGCGCTCCCCCATGATCCCTTTCGTCTCCCGCGGCCGTTCCGGGGGCGTTGGCGCTGCGCCCCCCTTCCCCGCTGACATGTTAGAGGCTAGAGAGACAGCAGGCCGCCGTCAATCGTTTCGACGGCGCCGGGGCCATGACGTCGATGACGACTTTGCAACTGACCGAGACGACGGCGCTCCCGTCCGATGGCCTCGCCGGCGCCCTGTGCGGCCGCGTCTGGCGGCCGGACGTCGCGGGCCCTTCGATCGTCGCCATTCGGGCCGAAGGCGCGTTCGACATCAGCCGGCAATATCCGACGATGCGCGATCTGTGCGAGGCGCCTGATCCGGCGGCCGCGGCGCGAGCCGCGCCCGGCGAGAGGCTGGCGTCGCTCGGCCAAATTCTCGCCAACACCCCGACGGACGCGCGCGATCCGGCCAAGCCCTGGCTGCTCGCGCCGATCGATCTCCAGGCGATCAAGGCGGCGGGCGTCACCTTTGCCGCTTCGATGATCGAACGGGTCATCGAAGAGCGGGCGCGCGGCCGGAGCGCCGCGGCGGCGGCGATCCGCGCCGAAGTGAACCGGCTCGTCGGCGCCGATCTTTCCCGGCTCGTACCCGGCTCGCCGGCTGCGATGCGCCTCAAGGACGCCATGATCGCCGAGGGCGCATGGTCGCAATATCTCGAAGTCGGCATCGGGCCGGACGCGGAAATCTTCACCAAGAGTCAGCCGATGTCGGCCGTCGGCGCGGGCGCCGACGCCGGCTTCCACAGCGCCTCGGCTTGGAACAACCCAGAGCCGGAAGTCGTGCTCGCGATCAGTTCGAAGGGCGCGATCGTCGGCGCGACCCTCGGCAACGACGTCAATTTGCGCGACTTCGAAGGACGCTCGGCGCTGCTGCTGGGCAAGGCCAAGGATCAGAACGCGAGTTGCGCCGTCGGCCCGTTGCTGCGCTTTTTCGACGCGACGTTCGACCTCGACGACGTACGCGCGGCCGAGGTGAATTTGCGTATCGACGGCGAAGACGGCTATGTGCTCGAGGGCGGCTCGTCGATGGCGCGGATCAGCCGCGATCCGGCCGACCTCGCGCGCCAATTGATAGGGGCCTCGCATCAATATCCGGACGGGGCGGCGCTGTTCCTGGGCACGATGTTCGCGCCGATCGCCGATCGCGATGCGCCAGGCAAAGGCTTCACCCACAGGCAAGGCGACATCGTCACGGTCAGCGCCGACAAGCTCGGGCGGCTGACCAACCGGATGCGGCATTGTGAGGATTGCCCGCCGTGGGAATTCGGCGTCGGCGATCTCATGCGCAATCTCGCTCGCCGAGGCTTGATTTGAGGCGGCGAAGCGGACAGCATTCGAGGCAACTTCGAGGACGGCATGAACGACATCCATAAGAATTACGTCGCGGGCGAATGGCTCGGAGGCGACAGCGCGACGCGTAACGTCAACCCATCCAACTCCAACGACGTCGTCGGCCTCTACGCGCAGGCGACCGCCGCGCAGCTCGACGCCGCGGTCGCGGCGGCCCGCGCGGCGTTCCCCGCCTGGTCGCGCACCTCGCCCCAAGAGCGTCACGACATTCTCGCACGCGTCTCCGGCGAGATCGCGGCGCGACGCGAGGAACTCGGCCAGCTCTTGGCGCGCGAGGAAGGCAAGACGCTTCCCGAGGCCATCGGCGAAGTCGGTCGCGCCGCGCAGATCTTCGACTTCTTCGCTGGCGAGGCGTTGCGCATTCCCGGCGAGAAATTCGCCAGCGTGCGGCCGGGCGTCGACATCGAAGTGACGCGAGAGGGGGTCGGCGTCGTCGGCATCATCGCGCCGTGGAATTTTCCGATCGCCATTCCCGCCTGGAAGATCGCGCCGGCGCTTTGCTACGGCGATTGCGTCGTCTTCAAGCCGGCCGATCTCGTGCCCGGATGCGCACACGCGCTCGCCGAGATCATCGTTCGCGCCGGCGTTCCCAAGGGCGTGTTCAATCTCGTCATGGGCCGTGGTTCGGTGGTCGGCCAGGCGATGCTCGAACACGGCCACGTCGACGCGATCACCTTCACCGGCTCGGTGGCGACGGGGCGCAAAGTGGCGGCCGCCTGCGCGGTCGCGATGCGCAAGTTCCAGCTCGAAATGGGCGGCAAGAATCCGCTCGTCGTGCTCGACGACGCCGATCTCAAGACCGCGGTCGAGTGCGCGGTCAACGGCGCTTATTTCTCGACCGGCCAGCGCTGCACCGCGTCTTCGCGGCTGATCGTCACGCGGGGGATCTACCCCCGCTTCGCCGAGGCGCTCGCCGAGCGGATGCGCACGCTCGTCGTCGACGACGCGCGCAAGCCGGGCGTGCACATTGGCCCGGTGGTCGATCAGAATCAGCTCGATCAGGATCTTTCCTACGTCCGCATCGGCCAGAGCGAGGGCGCCAAGCTCGCGCTCGGGGGCGAGTTGCTCAATCGCGCGACGCCGGGCTTTTACATGGCGCCGGCGCTGTTCGTCGACGTCGACAACTCCATGCGCATCGCCCGCGAAGAGATTTTCGGCCCGGTCGCGGCGATGATCCCGGCGCGCGATTACGATGACGCGCTGGCGCTCGCCAACGACACCGACTTCGGCCTCTGCGCCGGCATTTGCACGACGAGCCTCAAATACGCGTCGCATTTCAAGCGCAACGCCGAGGCCGGCATGACGATGGTCAACCTGCCGACGGCGGGCGTCGATTATCACGCGCCGTTCGGCGGACGCAAAGGCTCGAAGCCTAGGCTCGCGCGAGCAGGGCCGCTACGCCGCAGAGTTCTACACGACCGTCAAGACCGCCTATACGATGGCGTGAGGCGAGGCGAATAAAGGGGCGCCGACGGCATGATCCTCATTTCCGGCGAGGCGTTGATCGACCTCATTCCCGATCCCGAGAGGGACAGACGTTACGACGCCGTGCTCGGCGGCTCGCCCTATAACGTCGCGATCGGGCTCGCGCGGCTCGGCGCGCCGACGGCGTTCGTTTCGCGGATTTCGGCCGACGCCAACGGCGAAAGCCTCGCCTCGGCGCTGACGAGAGACGGCGTCGACCTCTCCTTCATCGCGCGCGATTCCAAGCCGACGCCCCTCGCCTTCGTCATGCGCGGCACCGCGCAAACGGGATCGCGCTACTCCTTCTATCTCGACGCGACGGCGTTCGATGGGCGCTGGCCTTTCCCGGCCGCCTGGCCCGCGGGCGCCCGACATCTGCATGTCGGCTCGCTCGCCGCCGTCGATCCGCGCCACGGCGAAAGCGTCGTCGCGGCGCTGCGCCTGGCGCGCGGGCAGGCGACGACGAGCTTCGACCCGAATATCCGCCCGCTGGTGACGCCAGATCGCAAAAGCGTGGCTGCGCTGGTCGAGCGGCAGGTCTGCCTCTGCGGCGTCGTCAAGGCGAGCGAAGAGGATTTGCAGTGGCTTTATCCCGGCCGCACGATCGAGGACACGCTCGGCCAATGGGCGCGGCTCGGGCCGAACTTTTGCGTGGCGACGCTCGGACATCGCGGCGCCGTCGCCTATCTCGGCGGCCGGCGTTTGAGCGTAACGGCGCCGAAGGTCGAGGTCGTCGACACCGTCGGCGCCGGAGACAGTTTCATGTCCTCGCTGCTTTGCGCGATGGATCGCGACGGCGCGCTCGGCGCAGGCGCGCCGCCACCCACCTTCGAGCGTCTCGAAGCATGGCTCGCCTTCGCCGCGGCGGCCTCGGCGATCACCTGCACACGCAAAGGCTCCGATCCGCCGACGCTCGCAGAAGTGAGGAAATATCAGGGAATTTGAATATACATCATTGGACCAAGGACGAAGACGCGGCTCATTGCGGAGCGGCGCCGACAAAGCTAAAAGACGCGTGGCGAACCGCAACCGGACAAGAAACGATGGCCTCGATCGAATCGACCTCGACCCCTCCGACCGCCCGCCCCCTGTCGCCGCACCTGGGCATCTATCGCTTCACACTGACGATGGCGATGTCGATCGCTCATCGCATCACCGGCGCGGGGCTCTACGTCGGCGTCCTGTTGCTCGCCTGGTTCCTCCTCGCGGCGTCGATGGACGCGTCCGCGTTCGCGGTTTTTTCCGGGTTCATCCAGTCGTTTCTCGGCCGGCTCGTGCTGTTCGGCTTCACCTGGTCGCTGTTCCATCACATGCTCGGCGGCGTTCGCCATTTCATCTGGGACGCCGGTTACGGCTTGGACGATCCCGGACGCGAGCAATTGACTCAGGCGACGGCGATCGCCGGCTTGGCGCTGACGCTCGTCGTCTGGGCCGTCGCCTACGCCGTTCGATAAGGGAGCGCTCGCCATGGCGAACGTCGGAAAGAGTTTGCGAACGCCGCTGGGCCGCGCTCGGTTTCTTGGTTCGGCGCGCCTGGGGACCGACGAGGCTTGGCGCCTGCACGTCACCGCCGCGGCGCTCATCCCCCTCTCGATCGCGTTCGTTTGGCTCGTTCTGGCGCTGCTGCACAAGGATTACAACGGCGTTCGCGCGGAGCTGAGCCACCCGATTCCGGCGATCGCGCTCCTGCTCTTCGTGCTGTTCGGCGTCTACCACATGCAGATCGGCATGCGCTCGATCATCCTCGACTATGTGCATGGCCACGCCCGCGAATGGGCGCTGATCGCCAATGCCGTGTTCGCCGCGGCGCTCGCGCTGATCTGTGTTTACGCCGAGCTGCGCATCGGCTTCGTCTGAAATCCTCAACAAGGCTCAAAGCGAATGGCGACCAACGGCTCCAACGGCGCAAGCGCCCCTGCGCTCGGGCAAATAGCCTATCCGATCACCGACCACACTTTCGATGTCGTAGTGGTCGGCGCGGGCGGCGCGGGCTTGCGCGCGAGCGTCGGCTGCGCGCAGGCGGGACTGCGGGTCGCATGCATCTCCAAAGTGTTCCCGACCCGCTCGCACACCGTGGCGGCGCAGGGCGGCATTTCCGCGGCGCTCGGCAACATGGGGCCCGACGATTGGCGCTGGCACATGTACGACACCGTCAAGGGCTCGGACTGGCTCGGCGATCAGGACGCAATCGAATATCTGTGCCGCAACGCGTCCGCGGCCGTCTACGAACTCGATCATTGGGGCGTGCCGTTCTCGCGGACGGACGAAGGCAAGATTTATCAGCGCCCATTCGGCGGCATGACGACGGAATTCGGCAAGGGCACGGCACAGCGCACCTGCGCCGCCGCCGACCGCACCGGCCACGCGATGCTGCACACGCTCTACGGCCAGGCGCTGAAGGCCAAGTGCGAATTCTTCATCGAGTACTTCGCCATCGATCTGATCCGCGACCCCGAAGGGCGAGTGCGCGGCCTCGTCTGTCTGAAGATGGACGACGGGACGATCCACCGCTTTCGCGCGCAGACGACGATTCTCGCCACCGGCGGCTACGGCCGCGCCTACTTCTCGGCGACCTCGGCGCACACCTGCACCGGCGACGGCAACGCGATGGCGCTACGCGCGGGACTCGCGCTGCAGGACATGGAGTTCGTGCAGTTCCACCCTACCGGCATTTACGGCGCGGGCTGCCTCATCACCGAGGGCGCGCGCGGCGAAGGCGGCTATCTCGTCAATTCCGCCGGAGAACGCTTCATGGAGCGCTACGCGCCTTCGGCGAAAGATCTCGCCTCGCGCGACGTCGTCAGCCGCGCGATGACCGTGGAGATTCGCGAGGGCCGCGGCGTCGGCAAGCTCAAGGATCATATCTATTTGCACCTCGACCATCTCGATCCCAAGGTGCTGCACGAGCGCCTGCCGGGCATTTCGGAAAGCGCGCGCATCTTCTCGGGCGTCGATGTGACCAAGGAGCCAATCCCGGTGCTGCCGACCGCGCATTACAACATGGGCGGCATCCCGACGAACTATCACGGCGAGGTCCTGACCAAAGTCGGCGCCGACCCCGATTCGATCGTGCCGGGCCTGATGGCGCTCGGCGAGGCGGCCTGCGTATCGGTGCACGGCGCCAACCGCCTCGGCTCCAACTCGCTCATCGACCTCGTGGTGTTCGGGCGCGCCGCCGGCCAGCGCGCGGCGGAGGTCGTCAAGCCCGGCGAGCGACAGGCCGATCTGCCCAAGGACAGCGCCGACGCCGCGCTCGCGCGTCTCGACCGTTTCCGCCACGCCAGCGGCTCTACGCCGACGGCGAAGCTTCGCCTGAACATGCAGCGCGTGATGCAGAGCCATTGCGCGGTGTTCCGCACCGGCGAAACGCTGAATGAAGGCAAGACCATGATCCACGAAGCCTGGCGCGCCGGCGCCGACGCGCACGTCAGCGACCGCTCGTTGATCTGGAACTCCGATCTCATCGAGACTCTCGAATATGACAACCTGATCGTTCAGGCCGTCGTCACCATGGAGGGCGCCTCCAATCGCCTGGAGAGCCGCGGCGCGCACGCGCGCGAGGATTATCCCAGCCGCGACGACGCCAATTGGATGAAGCACACGCTCGCCTGGATCGACGCCGACAAGCACGCGGTCAGGCTCGATTACCGGCCGGTGCACGCGTTCACGATGACCAACGACATCGCCTATATCGAGCCGAAAGCGCGGGTGTACTGACGGCTCGGCGCGGAATGCATGGATAGGGAACAATGGTCCAAATCAACCTGCCGCAGAACTCCCGCCCGACGCCGGGAAAGACCTGGCCGAAGCCAGCGGGCGCCAAGCGTCTGACGGAGTTCCGCATCTACCGCTGGAACCCGGAGGACGGCGTCAATCCGCGCATCGACACTTATTACGTCGACCGCGACGATTGCGGCCCGATGGTGCTCGACGCGCTGATCTGGATCAAGTCGAAGATCGACTCGACGCTGACCTTCCGCCGCTCCTGCCGGGAGGGCGTGTGCGGCTCCTGCGCGATGAACATCGACGGCCTCAACACGCTCGCCTGCACCAGCTACATCGACGAAATCGACGGCGCGGTGAAAATCTACCCGCTGCCGCACCAGGAGGTCGTCAAGGATCTCGTTCCTGACCTCACCCATTTTTACGCCCAACACGCCTCGATCGAGCCCTGGCTGAAGACTTCGACGCCGACGCCGGAAAAGGAGTGGCTTCAGACCCCCGAAGACCGCGCCGAACTCGACGGTCTCTACGAGTGCATTCTATGCGCCTCGTGTTCGACTTCGTGCCCGAGCTATTGGTGGAACGGCGACCGCTATCTGGGCCCGGCGATCCTCTTGCAGGCCTATCGCTGGCTGATCGATTCGCGCGACGAGGCGACAGGCGAAAGGCTCGACAATCTCGAAGACCCGTTCCGCCTCTATCGCTGCCACACGATCATGAACTGCTCGAAGACCTGCCCGAAGGGCCTCAACCCCGCCAAGGCGATCACGAAGATCAAGAACATGATGATCGAGCGCCGCGTGTAATCCCGTCGCCGGCGCTCTGGTTACGCGCTCTTCGTAACCCCCAGTTCGATTGCGCGCAGTTGCGCGTCGAACAGCGAAGTCGTGAAGTCCATGACGTCGCGCGAGGCCTCGCGCAGCATCGAGAACGCGGTCGGGCGGCGCGCCGTGAGGCGGCCGGTCATCTGGTTCTCTTCGAACGAGAACTGCGTCTTGAACTTGGCGGCCAGGCGCAACATACTGATATTGTCCGGCATGCAGACGATGTCGATCGTCTCGACGCCGTGATTGCTCGCCGCGCCCTCGATGCGCCGGAACAGTTGTTCCCCGATGCCGCGCCGGCGGTAGGCTTCTTCAACGCTGAAGGCCGCCTCGGCGTGGATATGGCGCTGGTAGGGCGCCTGCTCCGTCCAGATCGCTTCGTTGGAGCGCAATTCCCCCGCCCCGTGCATTTGGCCGTCGACGAAGGCGCCGAACACCAGATCGCCCTGACCAAAGCAGCTCTCGGCGTAATGAATGATGAAGTCGTCCGACATCCCGCCGCCGAACCGCTCATGGCGGCTCTGCGCGTCCAAACGCAACAGATGGTCGCGGAACGTCGGCATATCGGCGGGCCACAAGCGCCTGATTTCTGCCGCGGGGTGGGTAGAACTCGCCATGATCTCACCTAAGAATCAGCAAATCTGGCGTTTCGACCCCGCGTGCATATTGTGCATCGCAACACGAAGTGCAAGCCCCGCGCCTGCGGTGCGTTGCCGCGCCCCGCCAAGCAGAACCTCTCGCCGGCGCGAAGGCGCGAAACGCCTTCA
Source organism: uncultured Alphaproteobacteria bacterium (assembly GCA_963759955.1). Taxonomy (GTDB): domain Bacteria; phylum Pseudomonadota; class Alphaproteobacteria; order Rhizobiales; family Beijerinckiaceae; genus Roseiarcus. The sequence continues at coordinate 102,555 of CAVXCA010000050.1, read as the reverse complement.
ATACATCGTGCTACGCCAAAAGGGTGTATTTGGCGTGAAAATAGGCGGCTGCGCGGTTCGGGCGCCTCCGGCGGCGGCAAGTCCCTCGCGGATCGGAGCTTTCGCCGGCGGCGTCGAATTTTACTCATTTTTCATTAACCCTTGGCAGGGTGGAAAAATCAGGCGCGGACGGCAAGCCGGCGGGTCGGATTTTCGCCCGGATCGCAGTCCAAGGACGGCCCCAAGAGAAGAGAGTCGCCGGCGCCTGCCGCGTTTCGTCGAAGGAATTGACCCCATGCTGCTTGCCGCGCCCCATTCCGTCCGCAGTCTCGCCGCCGCGCTCGGCGTTTGCCTGGCGCTCGCCGCCGCGGACGCCGCCGCCAAGGCGACGAAATCTTCGGACAAGAACGACGCGCCGGCCGCCAAGCCCGCGCTGGTGGCGACCTACGGCGATTGGAGCGTTTTCCAGAGCCAGTCGGGTAAGGCCCGCATCTGCTACGCGCTCGCCCAGCCCAAGGAGCGCGACCCCGCCGACCTCAAACGCGATCCCGGCTACGCCTTCATTTCCGAGCGGCCCGCCGAAGGCGTTCGCAACGAAATTTCCTTCATCATGGGCTTCGATGTGGCGGGCGCCGCGCCGGCCGCCGACGCAAAGGACGAGAGCAAGGACAAGAAAAAGGACAAGAAGAAGCCGAGCGAATCGGTCGCCCCGACCGCCGTCATCGGCGACGCGACTTTCGACCTTCTGCCCAAGGGCGCCGATCTGTGGGTCAAGAACGCCGCCAAGGAGAGCGATTTGATCGCGGAAATGCGAAAGGGCTCCAAGCTGGTGATCAAGGCCGCCTCGAAGAAGGGCAACGTCACCACCGACACCTATTCGCTCGCCGGCTTCAGTCAGGCGATCGACCGCGCGCTCAAGGATTGCCCGGGCGGCTGACGCGCGCCGACGCGCGTTCTTTCGCCGCCAAACGCCGGCTGGCGGCGTTTTGCCGCAGCCACTCGTCACGACGACCGACCGTAAATTCGCCGAACGCAAGGGCGCGCATTCGGGGGCTTTGCATGAAACGGTTGGCGTTCGGCGCGATCGCGGCCGGAACGCCGGCTGCCTGAAGACGAACACGGATACGGCGACGATTGCGACGAGCAGGGAGTCGGGCCGCGGCGGCAAGCCCGCCGTCAAGCGACGTCAAGCTTTGTCAAGCCTCGTCAAGTTTTGTCAAGCCTCGTCAAGGCTTTCCTTGACACCGTATGCTGCAATATCAAAGATTTGGCGTCACGGACATTGACAAGACGCCCTCCGCGCCGATGGCCGGCCGTCGCCTCGTTACGTGCGGCGGCCGAAGGCCCGGCGCCGCGCCCGCCAAACATGCACGATACCACATTGCCGATATTTCGAAAGCATCTGTCGAGGAGGCGCCCGGAATTGCGGACGATGCGCTCCGTTCGCCCCAACCCAACGCCGCGCCGACTAAATCGCAGACCCGTGGATCAGGCACCACGCCCAAGGACAGGAATGCAGCGGAGCGTTTTCTTGTTCCAACCAACTGCATCTGCGCAAAGACGCTTCGGCGACGTGGCCGTCATCATTGGCGACGCCGTACGAGACGAAGCCGCGACGCCAATTCTCATGAGACCCTGTGCCTGCGGAATATGGGTTGAATTCCGCTCGCAGCCCGCTCGCGGCCGCCACCAAGCCCTCGTCGTAAAAGCCGCTGCTGTTCACGCCCCCTCCCCTGGTAGGAATTGAGCACAATAAAGAAGCGCGCGGCCCCGCGAGTTATGTGACAGCGCTATGAATGCGACCATCCCTGGGAAAACAGGCAAGAATTTGGCGCCGGCCATGCCAATCCGCAATGAGGGCCGCCGTCAGGTCGAGCGTCGTTCGCCGATGGGGCGCCAAGGCGGTCGGCGGCGGCGCCGATTGGCGGCGCCCGAGGCCTGGTTCCGTGCCGCGCAAGTCGTAGACCCGACCGCTCCTCGCGTCCGGCGCGTCGGCGCCTCGTTCGGAGCAAGCGGCGGCGACCGAACGCGCGCGACCAACTGTCGCGCCGACAAAACGCTCCGCCGCGCCGGCGGTCGTCAAATCATAGACCTCGACCTTGTTGTATGATCGTAATGATGATATCGTCTTTACGTATAGATAATTCGTTACGCGCAAGGCGTCGATCATGACCCTCAACATTCGCGACGCGGCGACCGACAAGCTGGTTCGCACCCTCGCCAAAAAGAAAGGCGTCGGCCTGACCGAAGCGGTTCGGCTCGCGGTCGGCGCCGAGCTCAGCCGCCTCGACCAGGAGCAGCCTTTGCGCGAGCGCGTCGCCGCGATCCGCCGCGCCATCCTTGCCCGCGGGCGCACCGGCGAGCGCGCCGACAAGGCGTTCTTCGACGATCTCAGCGGCGATCTCTGATGTTCCTCGACGCCTCGGCGATCATCGCCATGCTCGGCGACGAAAAGGAGGGCGACGCGTTCGCCGACGCCCTCGCCGCCGCGACCAATCGCCTGACTTCGCCGATCGCCGTCTGGGAGAGCGTCGCGGGCCTCGCCAAGGAATATGCGCTGTCGATTCCCGAGGCGCGGCGCAAACTCGCCGAGTTCCTCGCCGCCGCCGAGGTCACGGTCGTCGCCTTGGGCGAGGCGGAGCTCGAATTCGCGCTCGACGCTTACGACCAGTTCGGCAAGGGCCGCCACCCCGCGCGCCTCAATATGGGCGACTGCTTCGCCTACGCCGCCGCCAAGGCCCACGGCGCGCCGCTGCTGCACAAGGACGAGGGTTTTTGGCTGACGGATGCGGAGCAGGCGCGGGAGCGGGGGTGAAGGAGGAATTGTCGATGCAACCGTTGGTCGCGTCCCGCGCGTCAGCGCCTCGGGGGGAAGGGCGGCGAGTTCCCTGCGCGGGCAGCGAACTTTGAGGGGACTTCGCTCATCCGATTGCATCGCGCGCGCTTTTCGTCAATCTGGCGCTGCGAAACCTCGAATCCAAAGCTCATGAACCTCGCGCCCGCACTCCCCGCTGCCGACCCCGACGCCTTCATCGCGCGTTGGGCCGAGGGCGACGGCGGGCAGGAACGCGCCAATTATGCGCTGTTCCTCGCGGAACTCTGCGACGTGCTGGGCGTTCCACGTCCCGACCAGGCCTCGCACCATGCATCGGCCAACGCCTACGTGTTCGAACGCGCCGTGACGTTCCGCGAGCCCGACGGCTCGACCGCTCATGGGCGGATCGACCTTTACAAGCGCGGTTCGTTCGTCCTGGAGGCCAAGCAGAGCCGAAATCCCGGCGGCGCGAAAGCCATTCCCGAGCAGGGCGATCTGCTGGCCGCCGCGCCGGCGGAAGCGACGCCGCGCGGCCGGCGCACCGCTTCGCGCGCCTGGGACGTGCTCATGCTGAGCGCGCGCCGCCAAGCCGAGGATTACGCCAAGGCGCTGCCGGCGTCGGAAGGCTGGCCGCCGTTCCTCATCGTGTGCGACGTCGGCCATTGTTTCGAAATTTACGCCGACTTCACCGAGCAGGGGAAGAACTACGCACAGTTTCCCGATCGCCAGGGCTATCGCGTTTATCTTGAAGACTTGCGCGATGCCGAGATTCGCGAACGGCTTCGCTTGATTTGGCTCGATCCGCACAAGCTCGACCCGACCAAGATCGCCGCCAAGGTCACGCGCGAAATGGCCGAACGGCTCGCCAAGGTTTCCAAGCATCTCGAAGAGGCCAAAGCGCCCGATAGCCGCAAGCTCTACGATCCCGAATTGGTCGCGCTCTTCCTCATGCGTTGCCTGTTCACGATGTTCGCCGAAGACGTGGAATTGTTGCCCAAGGGCAGTTTCCGCGACGTGCTGAGAAAATGCGTCGACGACCCAAAACTGTTCCCGCGCCTGGTCGGCCAGCTATGGGAGGCGATGGACACCGGCGGATTCGCCTTCGCGATCGAACGCGAAGTGCGAAAATTCAACGGCTATCTCTTCAAGAATCGAACCGTTCTGCCTCTGCCTAGGGAAGAGATCGGCGAACTCTACGAGGCGGCCAAGGCCGATTGGAAACAGGTCGAGCCCGCCATTTTCGGCGCGCTGCTCGAACAGGCGCTGAACCCCGCCGAGCGGCGCAAGCTCGGCGCGCACTATACGCCGCGCGCCTATGTCGAGCGCCTCGTCGTCGCGACGATCATGGAGCCGCTCAGGGCGGAATGGGCGAACGTCCAAGCGACGGCCGAGGCCAAGCGCGCCGACGGCGACGCCAAGGGCGCGGCGAAGGAGGTCGAGGCGTTTCACGAGCGGCTCTGCGAGACGAAAATTCTCGATCCCGCCTGCGGCACCGGCAACTTCCTCTACGTCTCGCTCGAATTGATGAAGCGCCTCGAAGGCGAAGTGCTGGAGGCGATGGCCTCGCTCTCCGAACAGGGCCGCTTCGCCGGCTATGAATTGAAGACCATCGATCCCCATCAATTCCTTGGGCTGGAGGTCAATCCGCGCGCGGCGGCGATCGCCGAACTGGTGCTGTGGATCGGCTATCTCCAATGGCATTTCCGCACCCGCGGCGGCGTGCCGCCCGAGCCGATCTTGCGGGACTTCAAGACGATCAAGGCTCAGGACGCAGTGCTGGCGTGGGACAAGAAGGAATTGGCGCGCGACGACAACGGCAAGCCGTTGGAGCGCACGAATGCGGAGGGCGAACGCGTCGAGGTCTGGCGGTACGTGAACCCCAAGCGCCCGGAATGGCCGGCGGCGGATTACATCGTGGGTAATCCGCCGTTCGTCGGCGGCAAGGACATTCGCGGCCGTATAGGCGAGGGCTACGCCCAAGCTCTTTGGGCCGCCCACCCCGAGATGAACGAGAGCGCCGATTTCGTCATGTATTGGTGGGACCGCGCCGCCGATCTGCTGACGCGCAAGGGAACGCGATTGAAGCGCTTCGGCTTCGTCACCACGAATTCGTTGAGCCAAGTGTTTCAGCGTCGCGTCATGGAACGCCACCTCAAAGCGAAAAAGCCGGTCTCGTTGTTGATGGCGATTCCCGACCATCCCTGGACCAAGGCGACGCGCGACGCCGCGGCGGTGCGGATCGCGATGACGGTCGCGGCTTCGGGCAAGGTTGACGGGCGTTTGTTCGAAGTCGCGAAGGAGAGCAGGCTCGATACGGACGCGCCGGAAATTCTGCTGTGCGAGACCCGCGGGGCGATCAATAGCGATTTGACGGTGGGGGCGGACGTAACGAAGGCGAAGGCGTTGAAAGCCAATGAATTCATTTGTTCGCCCGGCGTAAAATTGCGTGGCGACGGCTTCATTGTGACGCCCTCCGAAGCCGAGCATTTAGGCTTTGGTCGCCGGCCGGGCCTTGAGAATCACATTCGCCCCTATCGCAACGGCCGCGACCTCACGGGAACGCCGCGCGGCGTTATGGTCATCGATCTGTTCGGGCTCGAAGGGGACGAAGTGCGCGCGCGCTTTCCTGAGGTCTATCAGCATGTACTTGAGACAGTGAAGCCTCAACGCGACGCGCAATTCGAGAAGGCGCGCACAAAGGACGCAGAAGCTTACGCGCGCCTTTGGTGGCTTTTTGGGAAGCCGAGACAGGAACTCCGCCCCGCCCTCAATGGCCTGCCGCGCTACATCGCGACGGTCGAAACGGCGAAGCACCGAACGTTTCAATTTCTTGACGCGAGCATCTTGCCGGACAACATGCTCGTGTGCACAGGGCTGGCGGACGCCTACCACCTTGGCGTTCTTTCCTCCCAAACCCATGTCGTTTGGGCGCTACGCGCCGGCGGTTGGCTCGGGATAGGCAATGACCCGCGATATTCAAAGTCGCGAGTCTTCGACCCCTTCCCCTTCCCCGACGCTTCCGACGCCGTCAAAGCCCGTATCCGCGCCGTCGCCGAAGAACTGGACGTCCTGCGCAAGCGCCAGCAAGCCGAGCATCCCGGTCTCACCCTGACGCAAATCTACAACGTGCTGGAAAAGCTCCGCGCGGGCGAGGCGCTGAACGAGGCCGACGAGGCGATCAAGACGAGGGGCCTCGTTCTGATCGTCAAGGAATTGCATGACGAAATCGACCAGCTCGTCGCGGAGGCCTACGGCTGGCCCGCCGACCTCTCGGACGAAGAGATCGTCGCCCGCCTCGTCGCCTTGAACGGCGAGCGCGTGCAAGAAGAAAAGCGCGGGCTCATTCGCTGGCTTCGCCCGGACTACCAGCGTCAGCGCGCCGGCCTCGTCGAAACGCAGGGCGCGACGGAAGCGGAAGCGCAAATCGAGGCCAAGCTCGAATTCGCCGAAGCCAAGCCGCAAAAGCCGTTGTTTCCGACGAGCGACCTGGAGCGCACCGCCGCCGTCTTCGCCGCCCTTATGCAAGCCGACAAGCCGCTCGACACAGGGAGCCTCGCCCGCTCGTTCCGCCAAGGCGCGAAAGCCGAGCCCGCCATCGCCCGCGTGCTCGCCTCCCTCGCCCGCCTGGGCCACGCCCATTCGCCGGACGGCCGTGTCTTTGCGCTTCGGCGCGCGGCGTGAAGCCGTTTTCCCATTGAATGGCGCGCCGCTCGCTCTTGCCCGGTCCCACAAGCGGATTCACGCGCTTGGCGAAGCTTGCGGCCAATCCCCCGGCCCCTCACCCTGCCTCTCCCCGTAAACGGGGAGAGGAGAAGAAAGGCGCCGCGCGCCCCTACCCCTTCCTCGCCGCCATGAAATAATTCACCCCCAAATCCCGCGACAGCCGCCATTCCCCACGCAGCGGATCGAAACTCATGCCGCGGCGCTGCGTCTCTTTCAGCCCCGCCGCGCGCAGGGCCGCCGCCAACTCGTCCGGCGTCACGAATTGTTCCCAGCGGTGGGTGCCCGCGGGCAGCCAGCGCAGCACGTATTCGGCGCCGACGATCGCCAGCGCGAAGCTCTTCAAGGTGCGGTTGAGCGTCGCCAGGGCGAACAGGCCGCCGGGTTTGATCAGCGAAGCGGCCGCGGCGACGAAGGCGGGGACGTCGGCGACGTGCTCGACGACCTCCATCGCCAGCACCACGTCGAACCGCGCGCCCTCGCTCGCGAGGTCTTCCACCGTCCCCGCGCGATAGCTCGGCTTGGCGCCGGTCGCCTCGGCGTGGGCGCGCGCGATTTCGATCGACGTCGGCGCGGGATCGAGGCCGGTGACCTCGGCGCCCAAGCGCGAAAGCGGCTCCGAGAGCAGCCCGGCGCCGCAGCCGATGTCGAGCAGCGTCAGACCGGCCAGCGGCGGCTCGTCGCCGCCGCCCGTATGGCGAAAATGGGCGGCGATCGTATCGCGCAGCCATTCGAGGCGCGTCGGGTTGAGCCGGTGCAGGGGCGCCATCGGCCCGTCGGGGTCCCACCAGTCGTCGCCCAGCGCGTCGAAACGCGCGACCTCCTCGGCGATGACGCTTCGATCGGCGCCGGCCATGCAACATTCCCCAAACCGCAGTGGGCGTTGACCGCCCCCGGAAGCGCCTTTATACGCGCGCCTCAACGGCTGCGCGAGCCGTCCCCTCCTTTTCCGCAAGCGGAATTTTCATGGCGCGTCTGGTGATGAAGTTCGGCGGCACCTCCGTCGCCAATGTCGAGCGCATCCGCAACGTCGCGCGCCACGTCCAGCGCGAGGTCGAGGCGGGAAACGAGGTCGCGGTGGTCGTCTCGGCGATGTCGGGCAAGACCAACGAGCTGGTCGCCTGGTGCCGCGAAGCGGCGCCGTTCTACGACGCCGCCGAATACGACGCGGTGGTCGCCTCGGGCGAACTCGTCACCGCCGGCCTGCTGGCGATCGTGCTCAAGGACATGGGGCTGAACGCGCGCTCCTGGCAAGGCTGGCAGATCCCGCTCAGGACCGACGACGCCCACGGCGCGGCGCGCATCGCCGGCATCGAGGGCAAGAATGTCATCGCGGGCTTCGCGCGCGGCGAGATCGCGGTCGTCGCCGGTTTTCAAGGCATCCACGCGCAGAGCGGCCGGGTGACGACGCTCGGGCGCGGCGGCTCCGACACTTCGGCAGTGGCGCTCGCCGCGGCGCTCCACGCCGACCGCTGCGACATCTACACCGACGTCGACGGCGTCTACACCACCGACCCGCGGGTGGTGCCCAAGGCGCGCCGTCTCGACAAGGTGTCGTTCGAGGAAATGCTTGAAATGGCTTCGCTCGGCGCCAAAGTGTTGCAGGTGCGCTCGGTCGAAGTGGCGATGGTGCACAAGGTCAAGCTCTACGTGCGCTCGTCCTTCGACGATCCCGCCGATCCGAAACTGGGCACGTTGATTTGCGACGAGGAGGATATCGTGGAACAGCAGGTGGTGACCGGCATCGCCTTTTCGCGCGACGAAGCGCAGATCACGCTGCGCAACGTCGCCGACAAGCCGGGCGTCGCGGCGGCGATCTTCGTCCCCCTCGCCGACGCCAGCATCAACGTCGACATGATCATCCAGGTCGTCTCCGACGACACCACCACCACCGACATCACCTTCACCGTGCCGAGCGCCGAATTCGACCGCGCCAAGGCGATCCTCGAGCAGCGGCGCGAGACGATCGGATATTCGGCGCTGCACGGCGCGCCGGACGTGGTGAAGATTTCGGCGATCGGCATCGGCATGCGCAGCCATTCCGGCGTCGCCGCGCGCGCCTTCAAGGCGCTCGCCGAAAAGGGCGTCAACATCCGCGCGATCACCACTTCGGAGATCAAGTTCTCCATGCTGATCGACGAGCCCTACACCGAGCTCGCCGTGCGCACGCTGCACACCCTCTACGGGCTCGACGCCAAGGCGTGAAGAGGCGGGGCGCGGTTTCGCGCCGTTCGCGAACGTGCTACAGCGCCGCTGGTCTTTTCCAATCCCGCCACGCCGCGCCCTATGACTTCGCCCGCCGTCCTTCGCCCCTCGGAACTCGACGTCCGCGCCGAAATGCGCGCGATCGGCGCGGCGGCGCGCGCGGCGGCGCGCACGCTCGCCAACGCGCCGGCCGAGGCCAAGACGCGCGCAATTCTCGCGGCCGCGCGGATTTTGCGCGAGCGCGAGAGCGAAATCCTGGCCGCCAATGCGCGCGATCTGACCGAGGCGCACGCCAAGGGCCTCGCCCCCGCCTTTCTCGACCGGCTCGCGCTCGATTCCAAGCGCATCGAGGCAATCGCGCGCGGGCTCGAGGACGTCGCCGCCCTGCCCGATCCGGTCGGACGCGTCTTGGCGACTTTCGAGCGGCCGAACGGCCTGAAGATCGAGCGAGTGGCGACGCCGCTCGGCGTCGTCGGCGTCATTTACGAGAGCCGGCCGAACGTCACCGCCGACGCCGGCGCGCTGTGCCTGAAGAGCGGCAACGCCGTGGTGCTGCGCGGCGGCTCCGACAGCTTCCATTCCTCCGCGGCGATCCACGCCTGCCTCGTCGCCGGCCTCAGGGAAGCCGGCCTGCCCGAAGCGGCGATCTCGCGCGCGCCGTTCGTCTCGCGCGAGGCGGTCGGGGAAATGCTCGAGGGGCTAGGGGGCGCGCTCGACGTCATCGTGCCGCGCGGCGGCAAGAGCCTGGTCGAGCGCGTGCAACGCGACGCGCGCGTGCCGGTGTTCGCCCATCTCGAAGGCGTGGTGCATGTCTATGTCGACCGCGCGGCGGACCTCGACAAGGCGCTGAAGATCGTCGTCAATTCCAAGATGCGCCGCACCGGCGTCTGCGGCGCCGCCGAGACGCTGCTGGTCGATCGCGCCGCCGCGCCCAAAATGCTCGCCCCGCTCGTCGAGGCGCTGATCGCGGCGGGCTGCGCGGTTCGCGGGGACGAAGCGACGCGGGCGGTCGACCCGAAAGTGACCGCGGCGAGCGAAGAGGATTGGCGCACCGAATATCTCGACGCGATCATTGCGGTCAAAGTGGTCGAGGGGCTCGATGCGGCGATCCGGCACATCGAGACCTACGGCTCGCACCATACCGATTGCATCGTCACCGAAGACGCTGAGGCCGCCGAGCGCTTCCTCAAGCAGGTCGACTCGGCGATCGTGCTGCACAACGCCTCGACGCAGTTCGCCGACGGCGGCGAATTCGGCTTCGGCGCGGAAATCGGCATCGCCACCGGCCGCATGCACGCGCGCGGCCCCGTCGGCGTCGAGCAACTGTGCACGTTCAAATACCGCGTGCGCGGCGACGGACAGACGAGGGGCTGAGCGACGCGCCCCCTCATCCGGCGCTTCGCGCCACCTTCTCCCGCAAGCGGGAGAGGGGTTGGGGTGAGGGGAGCCGCCCGTCAGTTCAACGCCAGCGCGACGAAGCGCACGTCGCCGGCGCCGTTGGCGATCAGCAACAGCGCGGACTTCTTGCCCGCCTTTTTCAGCGCGTCGATAGACTTGGTCACGTCGCCGGGCTTTTCGACCGCCTGCTGATTGATCTCCTCGATCACGTCGCCGACCCGCAAGCCCTTGTCGGCAGCAGCGGAATTCGGATCGACGGCGGAAACGACCACGCCCTTCAGGCCTTCCTTGATCTTGAACGTCGTGCGGGCCTCGTCGTCGATCGCCGACAGCTCCATGCCGAGCGTATTGGCGACCGCCGGACCGGCGTCCGGGGCGGTCGTCTGCTCTTCGGCCTTCGCCATCGCCTTCTCGCCGTCCTCGAGGCGGCCGAGCGTCACCGTCTTCGTGATTTCCTGCCCCTTGCGGATGACGACGACCTCCACCTGCTTTCCGACCGGCAGCTCCGCCACCATGCGCGGCAGATCGCGCAATTCCTTGACGTCTTTGCCGTCGAACTTGACGATCACGTCGCCCGCCATCAGGCCGGCCGGCTTGGCGGGGCCATGCTCGTCGATACCAGCGACCAGCGCGCCGCGCGCCGCGCCGATGTTGAGGCTCTCGGCGATCGCGTCGTCGACCGGCTGAATGCGCACACCGAGCCAACCGCGGCGCGTCTCGTGATACTTCTCGAGCTGATCGATCACCGGCATGACGCTCGCCGAGGGGGTGGCGAAGCCGATGCCGATCGACCCGCCGGACGGCGAAAGGATCGCGGTGTTGATGCCGATCACTTCGCCCTGCATGTTGAACAGCGGGCCGCCCGAATTGCCCTTGTTGATCGAGGCGTCGGTCTGCAGGAAGTCGTCGTATGGACCGCTGTCGATGTTTCGATTGCGCGCCGAGACGATGCCCGCGGTCACGGTTTCGCCGAGGCCGAAGGGATTGCCGACCGCCATCACGCCGTCGCCGACGCGCATCTTGTCGCTGTCGCCGAACTTCACCGTCTTCAGCGGCTTGTCGCTTTCGACCTTGAGCACGGCAACGTCCACCTTGGGATCCTTACCGACGATCTTCGCCTTCAGCTTGCGCCCGTCGGTGAAGATCACCACGATGTCGTTGGCGTCGCCGATGACGTGATTGTTGGTGATGACGATGCCGCTCGGATCGATCACGAAGCCCGAACCCAGCGACGACGTCTTGTGGGCGCGCGGCGCGCCGTTGTTGAAGCCGTGGTTCTTGAAGAACTGCTCGAACATGTCGTCGAAGGGCGTGCCCTTCGGCAGGTCCGGCATAGCCTCGGCGTTTTTGTCCTCGACCGTTTGCGTCGCCGAAATGTTGACCACCGCCTCGGCGACGCTGTCGACGAGGTCGGCCAGATTGGTCGGGCGCGCTTGCGCGAAAGCGGACGCGGCGGGCATCAACGGCGCCGGCGCGCCGATCGTCATCGCTGCGACACTCAAGACAAGCGCCACGCGCTTGAAGCCGTGGGAACGGGTCGTCGCATCGACGTGATCAAAACGCATGGCGTCCTCTCTCCTGAATCTCGCAGCTTCGCGCCGCGATTGTAGGCGACTTAACCGGCAATCATGTCCGTTACGCGGCGAAGCGGAGCGCCCCCAACGCGCTAAAGCAGCGTTCGCGAGGCCCAGACTATGGCCACCCCGAAAATCGCCGCGCCCAGGCCGACGCCACGAAGTCGGCCGGGATTCTGCCGCGCGACTTCGGCCATGCGCCTGCGCATCGCCTCGGTGAACCCGGCCAGAAGCAAGCCCTCGATGGCGAAAACGAGCCCGATCGCCGCGCCGAAATCACGCATTTCACTTCGCCGCCGGCGCATTCGCCGGCGCCTCGGCCGCCATCGGCGCCGGAGTCGGCGTCGGCGTCGGCGTCGAGAAATAGCGGAAGAAATCCGACTTTGGACTCAGGATCGCGCGGGTTTCGCCCTTGAACCCGGTTTCATAGGCCAGCATCGAACGATAGAAGGCGAAAAACTCGGGGTCCTTGCCGTAGGACTCGGCGAAAATGCGATTGCGCTCACCGTCGCCCTCGCCGCGGATCTGGTCGGACTGCTGCTGAGCCTGCGCGATCGTCACCGTCACCTTGGCGTCGGCGTCGGCCTTGATCTGTTGGCTCTGCTGCGAGCCCTGCGCGCGGAACGTCGCGGCGAGCCGCTGACGCTCGGCTTGCATGCGACGGAACACCGCCTCGGAATTCTCCGGCGGCAGGTCGGCGCGCTTGATGCGCACGTCGACGACCTCGACGCCGAATCGCTCCGCGCCCGCCCTGACCTGATCGCGAATTTCGGCCATCAGCGCGTCGCGCTTGTCGCGCACGATGTCGACGATCGAGGCTTCCGACAGCGTGCGGCGCAACGCCGAATTCAGCATGCCGCCGAGCTGCGCGTCGGCGCCTTTGACGTCGAACACCGACTGATAGAAGCGCAGCGGATCGGAGATTCGATAGCGCACGAACGCATCGACTTCTAGCCGCTGATTTTCCGCGACCAGCACCTCCTGGCGCTCGTTGTCGAGCTTGAGGATGCGCTTGTCGATGTAGACGACCGTATCGATGAACGGAACCCTGGCGTAGAGGCCCGGCGCGCCGATGAGATCGCGCACCGGCTGGCCGAAGCGCAGCACCAGCGCCTGTTCCGTCGGATCGACGATGAAAAACGTGTAGCTCGTCACGACGATCGCGAGCACGACGATGACGAGGACCGCGAAGCCGCCGATGGGATTTTTCATTTGGCGGCTCCCTCGGGCTTTTGCTGCAGCGGTTCGAGCGCGAGATAGGGCACCGGCGCGCTGGCGCCGCTGGCGTCGAGGATCGTCTTGCTCATCGAGCCGAGCACGCGCTCCATCGTCTCCAGATAGATGCGTTCGCGGGTGACGCCGGGCGCGTTCTTGTACTGCGCATAGATTTGATTGTAACGGGCGGTCTGGCCCTTGGCTTGAAGGATCGTCTGCTCGCGATAGGCCCTGGCTTCGGCGAGGATGCGCGCGGCTGCGCCCTCCGCCTCGGGCACCACGCGGTTCGCGTAGGTGTCGGCGTCGTTGACCGCGCGCTGCTGATCCTGCTGCGCCGCGGTGACGTCGCGATAGGCGGGAATCACCTCTTCAGGAGCGTCGACGGACTGCAACTGCACTTGCTTGATCAAGACGCCGGCGTTGTAGCCCTCGAGCACTTTTTGCATGCGATCGAGCACGTCCGGCTCGATCGACTTGCGGTCGCTGGTCAGCACGCCGTCGATGGTCTTCAAGCCGACCACTTCGCGCATGATGCTCTCGGCGACCGCTTTGACGGTCTCCCTGGGATCGAGGATGTTGAAGACGAAATATTCGGGATGCGCCGGATCGATCTGCCAAATCACGCGAAAGCGCACGTCGACGATGTTCTGGTCGCCGGTCAGCATCTGGCTTTCGGCGAGAATGTCGGCGCCCTCGGCGGAGCTGCGATAACCGACCTCGGTGATCTGCTGATCCCAGACGGGAACCTTGATCACCCTACCCACCGGCCATGGCCAATTGGTGTTGAGGCCGGCCGCCGTCTTGCCGGTATAGCGGCCGAACACCAGGTTGATGCCGACCTCGTTCGGCTGCACGGAATAGAAGGAGCCGAGCGCGAACCAGATCAGCAAGACGGCGAGCGCGAGAAGTACGACCCCGCGCATGCCAAAGCCGCCGCCGCCGCCGCCCGGAACGAGGCCGCGCAGGCCCTGCTGCAGCCGGCGCAGCAATTCCTCGAGATCGTTCGGCGGGGGCGAACCGGCCGGACCCTGGCCCCACGGCCCCTGCCCCGGGGAGCGCCAGGGACCGCCGCCTTGATTGTTCCAGGACATGAGACCTCGTTTCGGCGCCTAGCGCGCCACGCGCGCCTTTATAGGGGAGGCGCGCGGCGGCGGCAACGGAAGCGCTACGCCAAGGCTCAAGACTTAGCTGGCGGCTTGCTCGCGCTCTCCGGTTTGGCGGCGCCGGCCTCGCGCGGCGCCAATGGCGCTATGCGCATCGCCGCGATGCGGTTGCGCTGCCTGCGCAGAACCTCAAAGCGCAGCCCGTGGAAGCTAAACGTCTGTTTGGGCTCGGGGATCGCGCGCGCCTCGTGGATCACCAGGCCAGCGATGGTCGCAGCTTCCTCATCCGGCAAGTTCCAGTCCATGGCGCGGTTGAGGTCGCGGATCGTGACCGAACCATCGACGATGATCGAGCCATCGAGTTGCTTGCGCACGCCCTGGGCGAGAACGTCATGCTCGTCCTTGATGTCGCCGACGATCTCTTCGATGATGTCCTCGAGCGTCAACAGCCCGAGCACCACGCCGTATTCGTCGACCACCAGCGCCGAGTGGGTCTTGCGGCGCAGGAACGCCTGCAATTGATCGCGCAGCGTCGTGGCCTCTGGAATGAACCACGCCTCCAGGGCGATATCGGCCGCCTTCAGCCGGCTCGCGTCGCCGCCCGCCGCCGCGAACGCGCGAAACAGATCCTTGGCGTGCAGCATGCCGATGATGTTGTCGGGCTCGCCGCGCCATAGCGGCATGCGGGTGTAGGGCGAAGCGAGCACCTCGCGCACCAGTTCGTCGGGCGGCAGATCGGCGTCGATGGTGCGCATTTTCGTGCGATGGACCATGACGTCGGAGACCGGGATCTCGGAAAGCTCGAGCAGACCGCCGAACATGTCGCGTTCATCGCGCGCGACGCCGCCCTCGCGATGCAGGATGTCGACCGCGCCGCGAAGTTCCTCATGACCGGAAACGCTCGGCGTCGCGGCCGCCAGATTGACGCCGCACACGCGCAACATGCCGCGCACCAAGGCTTCGACGGCGCTGACGACGGGTCCGAACACCGTGACGAAGAAGGCGACCGTCGGCGCGATCAGCAGCGACATCCGGTCGGGATAGGCTATGGCGATCGTCTTGGGCAGAACCTCGCCGAAAATTACGATCAGCGCGGTCATGATGGCGGTGGCGTAGACGACGCCGCGTTCGCCCACCGCCGCGACGAGCACGCTAGTGGCCAAAGCCGAGGCGGCGATGGTGACGAGTTGTCCCCCGAGCAACATCGCGCTGATCAGGCGCCCGCGCGTCGCGATCAGCTTGTTGGCGAGCGTCGCGCGCTGATCGCCCCCCGTCTCCAAGGCGTGCAGTCTGGCTCGCGAAGCGGCGGTCAGTGCGGTCTCCGCGCCAGCGAAGAACGCGGCGGCGACGAGGCTGAAGACGATCAGGACGGCGGCGAGGGAAGTTGACATAAAAGTATTTTAGCACAGACGCCCCGACCGGGGGCAGCGGGAGGAGCGAGAGCGCCGTCACGCCGCTCGTCGGTTCCTCTGATCCTGCTATCGGCGCTCGTCTTCCACGCTCTTGGCCGATCGGCCCTTGGCCCGGCTTTCCTTCTCCAGGGCCCGGCGCACGTCGGCGGCGGAGTCCTGGAGCAGCTGGGCCATGCACGCCTGCGCCTCCTCCGCTCGCTGGGCGGCGACGGCTTCCAGAACCGCGCGATGCTGGTGGAGCCGCTCGTCCTTGATCGCCACGCCCCGCCAGCCCATGCGGAACGAGCCGACCAGGGCCGTTTCGATCAAGCCTCCGAGCGCCCCGATCAAGCGGTTGCCGCAGGCGTCGAGAATCTCCTTATGAAAGCGCAGATCGGCGCCGATGAAATCGCCGCCGCCGTTCTGAAAGCGCTCCATGTCGGCGTAGGCCGCGCTGATCCGCTCCAGTGCCGCCGCATCGCGCAATTGCGCGGCGAGAAAGGACGCCCGGGGCTCGAATATCTGCCTGAGCTGAAAGATGTCGTTGACGAATTCGGGCGTTGGCGCGGCGTGCATGTGCCAAGCGAGGAAATCGGAATCGAGCATGTTCCAGTCCGACTTCGGGCGGACCAGGGTGCCGACTTTTTGCCGGGAAACGATCAATCCCTTGGCCTCGAGCGCGCGGAACGCCTCCCTCAGCGTGGGACGCGATACGCCGAAACGCACCAGCAGACGCGCCTCCGTCGGCAGCCGCGATCCGGGAGGATAAAGCCCGACGATGATCTCGCGGCCCAGCACGGCCGCCAGAGAATTGTTGGCGTTGCGTTTGCGCGCGAGCGCGCCGCGGGCGGCCTCGCCCTCTTCGTCACGCGCGCCCGTCTTGGCCGCTGGGGCGGTCGACGCGCGGCGCCTATCGAGTGTCGTTTCAACCAAAGCTTCGCTCCAGAAAACAAGTGCTTAGGCTAAACATCTCTCCCTCCCGCCCAATTTCAAGATCGCTCCTTACGCGAAAATGAAAAACAAAAGGAAAGGCCGTCGATAAGTATCGCCTATAACTATCCTGGCCCGCCGACTTGTGAAGCGGCCCTCGAACGTCATCAAGGTCCGAATCAGCCCTCGAATCAAGCCTCAGGCCGACCCCGCGGCGAAAAAGCCGACCCCGAGCGGCTCGCACGCGTCGCGACGAGCGGAACCCCGGGTTGGCGCCATCGTCTCTCCTGGTTATTGCGCCGCCTATACGCCGCGCCGCGTCATGAAAGAACTCATGATCGTCCTCTGGGCGACAATGAAGACGAACAGCAACACGCCGACGAAAATCGTCGCCCACCAACTCGTCAACGTGCCCTGGAAATTGACCAGCGTGGTGATGAGCCCCTGGATCAATCCGCCGAACAACGTGCCGAACACCAAGCCGACGCCGCCGGTCAGCAACGTCCCCCCGAGCACGACCGCCGCGATCGCGATGAGCTCGTCGCCGAGCCCCGCCAAGGGATAACCGGAAGCGGTGTAGAGCGCGTAGACCACGCCGCCCAGCGCGCTATAGAAGCCCGCCAGCGCATAGATCATGACCGTGGTGCGCCGGATCGGCACGCCCATCAACGCCGCCGAGGCGCGGTCGCCGCCGATCGCGTAAACATTGGTGCCGAAGCGGGTGAAGTGCGCGATGACGACCCCAGCGGCGAGCACCACCAACATGACCATGGCGGAACTCGAAAGACGGCCGCCCCCGCCGAGGTCGAAGTGCCAGTCCGAGAAGGCGTCGACAAAGGGATGGTTGATGGGAACAGAATCAAGGCTGACCATGAAACAGCTGCCGCGCAACAGAAACAGGCCGGCCAGAGTGATGATGAAGGGCTGGATCTCGCAAAAGTCGATGATTATGCCCTGAAAGACGCCGAACCCGACGCCGAAGGCGATCATCAACGCTCCCGACGCCAGAGGGTGCCAGCCCAGCGTGTCGAGATGCGCCATGACGACGCCGACGAAGCCGATCATCGAACCGACCGAGAGGTCGATGCCGCCGGAAAGGATGACGAAAGTCTCCCCGATCGCCGAGATGATGATGAACGCGTTGTCGGTCAGCAGGTCGCCCAGCACCGTCGTCGACAGGAAATGTTTGAAACTGACGGCGCCGACGGCAAAGGCGAGCACGAAGACGGTCACCGTCGCGACGAGCGGAAGATATCTATCTTTCATGACGTCTTCCTCCGGAACACGCCGACGATGCTCTGGCGAAGTCGACGCGACTGCAGCAGCAGCACGATCAACACCACCACGCCCTTGACGATCATGTTGAATTGGGCCGGCAGACCGCTGACCAGAATGGACGTGGTCAAGCCTTGGATGATGAGGACGCCGACGATGGTCAATCCGAGATAGAAACGGCCGCCCATCAGCGAGCCGCCGCCGATCACCACCGCAAGGATCGCGTCGAGCTCGATAAACAGACCGGCGTTGTTGCTGTCCGAACCGCGGATATCGGCGCAGATGAGCATGCCCGCGATGCCCGAGCAAAGCCCGGAAAGCGTATAGGCGCCGATCTTGACCATCCTGGCGCTGATGCCGGCAAGATCAGCCGCAGCGGAATTGGCGCCCACCGACTCGATGAAGACGCCGAGCGCGGTGCGGCGCAGGACCAGCCAAAGAAATAGGAACGTGCCGGCGCATACGATGATGCGCGACGGCACGGTGAGGAACTCGCCGGTGCTGATCGCCGAAAAGAAGTCGCTGCGGAAAGTGACGATCAGGCCCTCGTCGATCAACAGCGCGATGCCGCGACCCGCAACCATCAGGATCAGCGTCGCGATGATCGGCTGGATGTCGAGGATGGCGACCAGGAACCCGTTCCACAGCCCGCACAGCGCTCCCGCGCCGAGCGTCAGCGCGAGGACGAGCGGCGGCGACATGTCGCGGTGGATCAGATTGGTCATCACCGCGCCGACGATGGCGACCACCGCGCCGACCGACAGATCGATTCCCTTGGTGCCGATCACCACCGCCATGCCCAGCGCCACCAGCGCGGTCGGCGTGCCGCGGTAGAGCACGTCGATCAGGCTGCCGAACAGACGCCCCTGCAAAATGCGGATCGAGAAGAACCCCGGGGACACCACGGCGTCGACTAGGAACATCAGCGCCAGAGCCAAAACCGGCCAGAACCAGGCCCGACTGGTCAGCTCGCCGAGCGACCATCGGCTCGGCGCAAGCGCGTGTGAACTGCCCGCGTGATCCATTTCAGCCGCCCGCGATCATATGGATGATGTTTTCGCGGGTGACGTCCGCGCCCGCGATCTCGCCGACCTTGCGCCGGTCGCGCAGCACTTCGACCCGATCGCTCACCGTCACGATCTCGTCGAGTTCCGACGACGCGACGAGCAGCGCCAGGCCTTCGCCGCACAGACGGCGGATCAAGGCGACGATTTCGGCATGGGCGCCGACGTCGATGCCGCGCGTCGGCTCGTCGAGAATCAAAATGCGCGACTTGGACGCCAGCCAGCGGGCGAGGATCACCTTCTGCTGGTTGCCGCCTGAAAGCTGGCCGACAAGCTTGTCGGCGTCGGGCGTCGCGATTCCGAGCGTCTTGATCATCTCCTGCGCGACCCGTTCCTGCTCGTCGTGCGACAGGCGACGGAACATTCCCCGCTTGACTTGCAACGCGAGCACGATGTTTTCGCGAATGGTGAGCTCGGGAATGATCCCTTCGGCCTTGCGATCCTCGGGGCAGAAGCCGATGTCCAGCCGCACCGCCTGTCGCGGCGAGCGAAGCGCGATCGGCTTGCCTTCGAAGCGAATTTGCCCGGAGTTGGCGTGCACCGCTCCAAACACCAGCTTGCATGTCTCCGTTCGTCCCGATCCGAGCAGGCCGGCAAGCCCAACGACCTCCCCGGCGCGCAGTTGCAGATCGAAATTGCCCATGTAACGCCGCCGGCCCACGCCTTCGGCGGCCAGGATCGGCGCGCCGGACGCTACGGCGCCGTTGGCCGCCCGCCGCGCTTCGGTCCGCTCCAGCTCGCGGCCGAGCATCAGCGCAATCAGCTTGAGGCGAGGCAGTTCCGCTGTCGGCGCCGTGCCGACCAGACGGCCGTTGCGCAATACGGAGATGCGGTCCGCGACCTGGTAAACTTGGTCCAGGAAGTGGGTGATGAAGACGATGGCGATGCCGCGCGCCTTGAGATCGCGCATGATGCCGAACAGCAGTTCGGCTTCGCGCGCGTCGAGGCTCGCAGTCGGTTCGTCGAGCACGAGGACTCGCGTGTCCTCCTCCAGCGCGCGGGCGATTGCGACGAGCTGCTGGATGGCGACGGAATAGGAGGCCAGCGGTCGCTCGACGTCGATGTCGAGGTTGAGGCGTTTGAGCCGCTCGCGCGCGCGTTCATTGGCGCTGCGCCATGAAATGAGGCCAAAGCGTCTGGGCTGGCGCTCGAGTGTCAGATTCTTGGTCACCGACAGCGTCGGGATGAGATTGACTTCCTGGTAGACAGTGCTGATGCCCAACGCGTGGGCTTCGGCCGGGCTGTCCATGTCGACCGGCGCGCCGTCGAGCAGCATCTTGCCCGAATCGCGCTTCACCGCGCCGGTCATGATCTTGATCAAGGTCGACTTGCCGGCGCCGTTCTCGCCGAGCAGCGCGTGAATTTCGCCGGCGTTGAGCTGGAAATCGACATTCTCGAGAGCCCTCACTCCCGGGAACGATTTGGAAATCCCCTGAAGTAGGACTCGTGGCGCCGCCGCTTCCGTCACCCCAATCTCCCGTTGTGAACATTGTTAGGGGGCGATCGCGCGAGATTCAAGCGGCCCGTTCGTCGCGACGGCGCCCCGCCAAGCCAGATCGCTGGGCGCCGCTCTGGGGTCGCGATGGAGGAACGCGCGACCGCGAAATAAGGCTTAGCCGCCCTTCTTCTTCAACACTTCCGCAGCGTCCTGGATCGTGTGCAGATCGCTGGGAATGACGACCCACTTCGGCCAATCATGCTTGCCGGCCAGATAGGCTTTGACGACGGCGAAGACGTCCGGCCCGATGTCGGAGCGCAGTTCGACCGAAGCGTTCGCGTCGCCCGCCAGCATCGCCTTGAAGATATCCGGCACGCCGTCCACCGAGACCGTCAGGATGTCCTTGCCCGGCTTCAGTCCCGCTTCCTTCATCGCCTGGATGGCGCCCAGCATCATGTTGTCGTTATGCGCCCAAACCGCGCTGATCCCCTTCAGGCCGTCGGTCGCCTTGATGAAACTCTCCATCACTTCCTTGCCGCCCTGGGTCGTGAAGTCGCCGCTCTGCGACTTGACGGTCTTGATCAGCGGGAACAGCGCCTGGACGGAGTCGAAGCCCTTCTTGCGCTCGATCGCCGGCGCCGAGCCCACCGTGCCCTGCAACTCGACGATGTCGCCCCTGCCCTTGAGCGCTTGCGCGAGCCAAGCGCCGGCAAGACGGCCCTCGAGGTTGAAGTCGGCCGCGACGCGGGTGACGTACAGCGACTTGTCGGCCGTCTCGATGTCGCGATCGACCAGGAAGACCGGAATATTGGCGGCCTTGGCTTCCTTGAGCACCTGATCCCAACCGGTGACGACCACCGGGGCTATGATGATCGCGTCGACCTTCTGGGCGATGAACGAGCGCACCGCCTTGAGCTGATCTTCTTCCTTCTGATTGGCGTCGGAGAATTTGAAATCGATTCCCTCGGCCTTCGCCGTCTCTTGCATGCTCTTGGAGAAAGCCGTGCGCCAGTCGCTTTCGTGCCCGACTTGCGAGAAGCCGATAGTGGTCGCCGACGCCGATGCGGCGAGCGCCACACAGCCCGCCAAACCAAGCAGTCCGGCGAGTGCGTATTTCATGCTTTTCATGAACTCCTCCTGCCTTCCGACCCGCGCCCTTTCAATGGCGATCGAGCGCATCGCGTTGCATCGCGATCCCTTATGTACCTTTATAGTATGACTTTTAAAACAGGCCGTCAACGCCGCCATGAGCGGCGAATTGTCCCATACTCGAGAAATTTCCGCGTCGCCAAGCCCCTGCGCAGTCGATCGCCGAGGATGCGCCCCGGCGCGCTTGGCGAAGCACGCGCCGCTCGCCAAGCGCGCGACGGACGAACTTCAAGACGGGCCCTATCCGCACCCGATCTCACGTTCCAAAAAGGCCAGCGTCTGGGCCTCGGAAATATCCTTGGCAACGTAGCATTCCCCGATGCCTTTGGCGAGGATGAACGTCAGCCGTCCGCGCTCGACCTTCTTGTCTTGGCGCATCGCGGCGAGGATCGCGTGCGCGTCGGTCTCGAGGCCGGGGATTTGCGAGATGCGGGTCGGCAGGCCGATCGCCTTAAGGTGGTTCTCCACGCGCACCGTGTCCTGCCCCGAGCATAGGCCGAGTTCGCGCGAAAAGCGGAACGCGCAGGCCATGCCGATCGCCACGCCCTCGCCATGGACGAGGCGCGCGCTCTCGTAGCGCGCCAGCCGCTCGAACGCGTGGCCGAAGGTGTGGCCGAGATTGAGCAGCGCGCGTTCGCCCTGCTCGGTCTCGTCGGCGGCGACGACGCGCGCCTTGGCGGCGCAGCTCCTGGCGATCGCGTCCAAACGCGCCGGGCCGCCGGAGAACACTTCGCGCCAGTGCGTCTCCAGCCAGTCGAAGAAATCGCGATCGCCGATCAGGCCGTATTTGACGACTTCGGCATAGCCGGCGCGAAACTCGCGCGGGCTCAGCGTGTCGAGCGCGCCGGTGTCGGCGAGCACGAGAGAGGGCTGATGAAACGCTCCGATCAGGTTCTTGCCCGCGGGCGAATTGATCGCCGTCTTGCCGCCGACGCTGGAATCGACCTGCGAGAGCAAAGTCGTCGGCATCTGCACGAAGCGCACGCCGCGCCTCAGGCACGCCGCGCAAAAGCCGGCGAGATCGCCGATGACGCCGCCGCCGAACGCGACGACGATGTCGCGCCGCTCGATATGGGCGTCGATCAGCGCATCGCTGACGCGCGCGAATTCGGCGTAGGATTTCGTCGCCTCGCCGGGCGGACAGACGATGACGCTCGACTTGACGCCCGCGCGCGCGAGGCTCTGGGTCAGTTTCTCGAGGTGCAGCGCCGCGACCGTCTCGTCGGTGACGACGGCGCATTGCGCGCCGGGCGCGAGATGCGCGATATGCGCCCCGGCGGCTTCGACGAGCCCGTCGCCGATCAGGATCTTGTAGGCGCGCTCGCCGAGCGCGACGTCGACTTCGCGCCGCGCCGCGCCGTGCGCCGGCGCCGCCGCGCCGCGCAGCGAGGCGACGCGCCGGCGTAAGCCCGCCACGATCGCGTCGACCACCGAATCATGCGGCCCCTCGTGCGATTCGATCGTCATGTCGGCGAGCGCGTAACTCGGACTGCGCTCGGCGAGAAGCCGGCGCAGGGTCGCTTCCGGATCGGCGGTGCGCAGCAACGGCCGGTTCGAGCGCTTGCGCACCCGGCGCAGCAACACTTCGAAATCGGGCTTCAGCCAGACGGAGACGCCGGATTCGCCGATGCGCCGGCGCGTCGTTTCGTTGAGGAAGGCGCCGCCGCCCGTCGCCAAGACCTTGGGCCCGTCGACGAGCAGCCGCGCGATCACCTTGCGCTCGCCCTCGCGAAAATAGGGCTCGCCGAAGCGCTCGAACATTTCCGGGATCGTCATTTGCGCGCCCGCCTCGATTTCGGCGTCGGCGTCGACGAACGGCAGGCCGAGGCGTTGGGCGAGCCGCTTGCCCACGGAGGTCTTTCCGGCGCCCATCATGCCCACGAGCACGATCGAACGCCCGCCGAGCGCGGCGGCCAGCCCTTCGTCGTTGACGGTCGCGGTTTCGTTCATGCCATCCTTCCCGAGGCCGAAGGGCGCCGTCCCCCGCTCGGCGCGTTTAGAGCCGCGTTCCTATCGCAACCGCCCGCCGAAGGCCACAGGCGCCCCCCTCAGCGGGCGCCAAAGGACCGCTTGCGCGGCGTCCAAAGACTTGCAAGCATACATCAAAGGGTTAGCCTGGACTTGGGGCGCGGGCGATTCCGGGCCCAGGCAAGGATAGGAGAAGGCGATGGCGACGACCGGTCAAAATGGCGAACACAGAATTGCCGGACCGCGTTTGATCGCGATCGTGGGCCCGTTTCAGAGCGGCAAGACAAGCCTTCTCGAAGGCCTTCTGGTGCGCGGCGGCGGCGCGGCGCGGCAGGGCTCGGTGCGCGACGGCACCAGCGTGGGCGACTCCAGCCCCGAAGCGCGCGCCCACGCGATGAGCGTCGAGCCCAATATCGCCAGCGTCGATTACATGGGCGACCGCTTCACCTTCTTCGATTGCCCCGGCTCGGTCGAGTTCTCCCACGACATGCGCTTCGCCCTGCCCGTCTGCGACGCGGCCGTCGTCGTGTGCGAAGCCGATCCGCGCAAGGCGCCGGCGCTGCAGGTGATCCTGCGCGAGCTCGAAGAGCTTCGCGTTCCCCGCATCTTGTTTCTCAACAAGATCGACCTCGCCGGCGGGGGCGTGCGCGAGACGCTGGAGATGCTCCAGCCGGCCTCGCGCACGCCGCTGCTGCTGCGCCAGATCCCGATCTGGGAGAACGGCGTCGCCACCGGCTTCGTCGATCTGGCGCTGGAGCGCGCGTTCGTCTACCGCGAATCGCAGCCCTCCGTCGTGGTCGCGATGCCGGGCGGCGTCGCCAGCGACGAAAAGCAGGCGCGCTATTCCATGCTCGAGCGCCTCGCCGACTACGACGACGCGTTGATGGAACAGCTCATCAGCGACATCGAGCCGCCGCGCGACCGCGTGTTCGACGATCTCGCGCGCGAACTGCGCGAAGGTCACGTCGTGCCCTTGCTGATGGGATCGGCGATGGCCGGCCACGGGGTGACGCGGCTCCTCAAGGCGTTGCGACACGAGGCGCCCGGCGTCACGCAGACGCGCGCGCGCCTCGGCGTCGAGGCCGAAGGGCCGGCGCTCGCCCAGATCATCCGCACTATCCACACCGCGCATGGCGGCAAATTGTCGCTGGCCCGCGTGCTGCGCGGCGCCTTCCCCGACGGCGCGGGGGTGATCAGTTCGCGCGGGAACGAGGAGCGCATCGCCGGCGTCGCGCGGCTGATCGGCGCGGTCTCCTCCAAGCTCCCGCGCGCCGAGGAGGGCGACACCGTCGCCTTCGCCCGCCTCGAGAGTCTGGTCACCGGCGATCGCTTCAGCGACAACAAGAAGCCGCCCGAAGCGGCCCCGGCGGTCCCGCCGCCGCCCGCGACCCAGGCCATCGCCATTCACGTCAAGGACCGCAAGGACGAAGTGCGGCTCGCCGCCGCGCTGGCCAAGCTGTGCGAGGAGGACCCCTCGCTCGCCTACGTCCAGGACCAGGAATCGGGCGAACTCAAGCTGATGGGCCAGGGCGAGATGCACCTGCGCGTAATCTCCGAGCGCCTCGCCGAACGCTTCGGCGTCGCGGTCGACTCGGCCAAGCCGTCGGTCGCTTACCGCGAGACCATTCGCGACAGCGTGACGGTGCGCGGGCGCCACAAGAAGCAGTCGGGCGGCCACGGCCAGTTCGGCGACGTGCTGGTCGAGGTCGGCCCTCGCGAGCGCGGCGAAGGCTTCGCCTTTAGCGAGCGCGTCCACGGCGGCACGGTGCCGCGCCAGTATTTTTCCTCCGTCGAGATGGGCGCCCGCGACGCGCTGACGCGCGGGCCGCTCGGCTTCCCCGTCGTCGACGTCGCCGTCGCCCTGATCGACGGCTCCTATCACACCGTCGATTCCTCCGACATGGCGTTTCGCGCCGCGACCAAGGCCGCGCTCGCCGAGGCGCTGCCCAAGGCCAGGCCCGTTTTGCTGGAGCCCATTCTCGCGGTGACGATCTACGTGCCCTCCGACGCGCTGGCGCGCGCCAGCGCCCTGGTGAGCGCCCGGCGCGGGCAAATCCTCGGCTTCGAGGGGCGCACGGGCTGGGACGGCTGGGAAGCGTTGCGCGCGCTGATCCCCGAGGCGGAAATCGGCGACCTCATCGTCGAACTGCGCTCCGCCACCTCGGGCGTCGGCGCCTTCGAAACCAAGTTCGACCACCTCGCGGAATTGTCGGGCCGCACCGCCGACCAGGTGATCGCCGCGCGCAAGAAGAGCTTGGGGTGAGGCGCGCGGGGCCCGGCGCATGGCGGCGCGGCCGCGGCCGAACCGACCGAAGGCGGCGCCGTTCTCGGGCGCGATGGTTTGTTTCCAAGGGCTTGCGTGACGTTTTTCCGCCGCCGCGCGGCGCAGCGCGGGCCTCGCGCGCGAGCGGAGGCCGGCGCATTGAGGGGTCGATCTATCTCGCTATTTGTTCAAGCATTTTATGAAACAGGAAGTAGGATAAATTCGGACATTTGCATCCTATCCCCGTAAAACCACCTTGGCACATCGATGCGGTCCACGCGCCGTCCACCCCATCACCGTAAACCATGTTCCCGTGAACCGGGCGAAACGAATGGTGGCCTCTTCTCTGTTATTAATGTACCCTATTCGGTAACTTTTTGCCGTGCATTGTGCACTCTGGTCCGTTAAGGCCCGCGAGCGAATCTGGACGCGTAATATAGGCATGTCAGTTGCGGATTGAACGGCTGCGCCCCTATGACAATGACACAAGCAAGGCCAGCACTGTTCGAGGCGAGCAAAGCAGCTGCCGCTCGTTGGACCCATGGCGGATCAAGCGCATATCTGAATACGTCGATGTTGCGACGCTTGTTGTCGAGTCGCCCTCTGGTCCGCCTTCAAACGGTTTCTTTCCTTGGCGCTATCGATTACGTGATATCGGCATCACCTCTGGACAAAGATAGGACGCGGTGGGACCACACGCTCGGCGTGGCCGCAATTGGTATCCGATTCGCAAAGGCCGCGGGGCTTGGAGAAGTCGAACGCGATGAATTGACTGCTGCCGCATTGCTTCATGATGTGGGTCACGGCCCGCTGTCGCATTCATTAGAACCCTATTTCAAAGAGCACTTTGGCATCGATCATCACACTATAGGTCGTGATATCATATTGGGAAATGAGCGATTTGGTCGCGAAATATATGATATATTGACGGAATGCGGCCTTGATCCCACCCGCATAGTTAAGTTGATCGACGGCGCATTGCACGGAGAGCGACACAATGATGCGTTTTCGCATCCTGTTAACATAGATACTATTGAGGGAATACATCGGTCGCGCCATTTTATTGAATGCGACACCTCTAAATGCGGGATGGAAGATGTATTACGCGCTCATTTCGATCAAGAAAAAGACGTATTCGACGAATTTTGGTCCGAAAAATGTATTGTCTACGAGCGGCTGATTAACGGAAGCTGCGGTCGTATAGCTGATTCTATCGCGATGAATTACGGAAGAGAATTTCATCTAGATGAATTGGATTTCTTACTAGGAGAGCCACAATTTTTCCGCAAGCACCCTATTCTACTTGAACAATTTGCGTCCGTCAGAAATTTGACATCGTGTCTTTGGTCAAGAATTGATCAAATGCACGGGCCGAAAGGCAAGTTTTGGATTGACGAATCCGCGCCTGTGGGAGCGCCAGAACGGTATTCTAGAGTACGACGTTCAGATGACGGCGTATTATAAAACCAGCGCTCTGTGAATTGGGTGAGTCGCCCCGAATGTATACACTAGGGCATTTAATAGCTTTAATGAAAAATGATGCCCATTGTCCTTCAAAGTACGGTACGTCTCGTTCTTATTACGTAATTGCTCTGTAGTTGATTCAAGCTGCCTACGTATTGCACAGTCGCTAAGCGCTTTAAGAAATTCGTCGTATAAATTCATCGCGGGCAACGCCGAATCTCCGCAAATGTCGAGAACTCGATCTATAGGCGTCTTCGCGAAACCCGCTTCTAGAATTCGCAATTTTTCCAAATATGATCTTTGATATGTATTCGCAATCAAGACTATACCACTGAAATAAATTAATTTTCGTGAGTATACGAGTTTTATATTTCTTAGGCCCCACGGCTTTGAGTTTTGGACGGTTTTGAAATCGAAATCTACACAAATAGTCCTATAGTATCGTATGATATCGTTTAACAAAAATAAACATAATTGATGCGACGATATCGCTGACTTTACATATTGTTTAATTAAATTCCTGCGCAAATCTGAAAATAACTGCTCTCCAGCGAGCCAGTCACTTTCTAACAAAAGCAGCACTCTACGCGTCAGCTCGGGATTTCCATCGTGTTCTCCGCCAATGTTTATTAACATATCTTCATATTTGTCAGCGTGCCCGAAATAACCTGTTTGCGACGGCGGACGACCGGCAACGTCTAGTAACTGTGGGCCAAGAAGACGCAATGCATTTTCCGCCTTGGTTGAACGGTCTCCCCGATGCACGACAAAAAAATCCAAATCTGATTCCGTTGTGGCTTCGCGCCGTGCGAATGAGCCAAAAGTGCCAAACAATATATCTTTGTCCAATCCAAAAGCTTTCGCCTTTTCTCTCATCAACCGAAGTTTTTCCTCGGACGTGACTAGGGTTTGAGAATAGGTCGGCAATTTGTCGGAGCTCGAGGACATCTTTCTATCTCCAGCGGTCATGCATAGGCTGTAGTATCCAACGAGGTCAAACAGGAAATCATCGTAGCGTCGGGTTAGGCCTGCGCCCGGGCCAGTCGCGAAACAGCGAGGCAGTTGGGGCAGACAAGAAGGTGGAGGTCAACCTGTTACACACGCACATGCGCCTAACCCTGCATTACACGGGGCTTTACAGTGATACGAATTCCCCAATTCAACGCCTCTGCGCGCATCTCACGGCCCCGCGAGAAACGAGAGGATCTCGCGCCGCGCCTCCTCGTAGCGCCCGACCAGGGCGTGGCCGCCCGTCGGATGGATCGCCGCCCTGCTGTCGCGAACGCCGGCAGCGACGGCGCTCGCTCGATCGGCGGTCCCGAACGCGTCGTCCGCGGCGCTGATCGTCAGCACCGGGCAGGAAATCGTCTCGATGGCGCAGGGCTCGGGTTTCGTGGCGTTCCTGATGTCGAACGCCGTGCCCTCGGCGCGCGGGCTCACCGGCATGAGGCGGTCCAAGATCTGCGTCGCGCGCACCCGCTCGCTCGGCTCGGCGGCGCGAAGCAGCGCCGGGTCCGCAATGACGACGATAGACGCGAACGCAAGGAAAATCATCGGATTTTAGGTATGCGACGACCTGGGTTTACCGGGACGCGGGATATGCGGGGACGTGGCGCACATTGCCGAACATCGCTGCGCCTGTACAGCCGCCGCGCGTTCGCCTATGGAGGGGCGGAACTCATCAGCGCGGAGTCGAGCGGCGATGGCCGAAGCCCTCTATAACAGCGATCGTCTGGCGACGGTTTTCGGCGGTTCGGGCTTTATCGGGCGCCATATCGTGCGCGCGCTGGCGCGCCAGGGCTGGCGGGTGCGGGTGGCGGTGCGGCGCCCGGACTTGGCCGGGTTCCTGCAGCCGCTCGGCGTCGTCGGGCAAGTCCAGGCGGTGCAGGCCAACCTGCGCTATCCCGATTCGATCAAGGCGGCGATCGAGGGCGCCAACGCGGTCGTCAACGTCGCCGGCGTCAAGCGCCAGAGCGGCAAGCAAACCTACGACGCCGTCCATGTCTTGGGCGCCGGCGAGATCGCCCGCGCGGCTTCCGCGGCGGGCGTCGGCGCGCTCGTGCATGTCTCCGGCATCGGCGCCGACGCCGCGTCGAGCAATCCCTACATCGCCAGCAAGGGCCGCGGCGAAGGGGCGACGCTCCAAGGCTTCCCCGACGCGATCGTGCTGCGCCCGTCGGTCGTGTTCGGGCCGGAGGACGAATTCTTCAACCGCTTCGCCGCGCTCGCGCGTTTTCTGCCCGTCTTGCCGCTGTTCGGCGGCGGGGCGACGAAATTGCAGCCGGTCTTCGCCGGCGACGTCGCGCTGGCGGCGGCGCGCGCGCTCGAAGGCGCGGCCGCCGCGGCGCGAACCTACGAACTCGGCGGCCCGGAGGTGATGACTCTGCGCGAGGCGGTCGAGCGCACGTTGCGCATCGTCGATCGCCGGCGCGCCCTCGTCGGTCTTCCCTTCGGCGTCTCGCGCCTCGTCGCGCGCTCCACCGAGATCGCCAGCGCGCTCTCGCTCGGCCGCTTCCCCAAGGCGCTGACGACGACGCGCGACCAGATCGAGCTGCTGCGTCACGACAACGTGGTGTCCGCCGCGGCGATCGCCGAAGGGCGCACGCTACGCGATCTCGGCGTCAATCCGCAGGGCGT
Organism: uncultured Alphaproteobacteria bacterium; assembly: GCA_963759955.1. Lineage (GTDB taxonomy): Bacteria > Pseudomonadota > Alphaproteobacteria > Rhizobiales > Beijerinckiaceae > Roseiarcus. The sequence goes on along the minus strand of CAVXCA010000050.1, from coordinate 72,967 downwards.
CGAGGCGATCGCGCCGGCCTATCTCTATCGCTTCCGCAAGACCGGCCAATACGCGAGCGGGCGCGCCTCCTAGCGGCCGCCGCAAGCGGCCAGAGAAAGAAGGCGCCGAAATCTCGTCCCCGCTTCACGGGGCGAAACCGGGACTTGGAGACGGACTTCCGGCCAGGGACGATTCGCGCCAGCGCTCCTGCGCCCCGCCAAGGAGAAGGCCGATGATCGAGCAGTTGACGAATTTTCCCGACGACGTTCTCGCCTTCGTCTGCAAGGGACGCGTGACCAAGGCCGACTACGATTCCGTGCTCGTCCCCACCGTCGAAAAGGCGCTGCAGAAACACGAGAGACTCCGCCTCTACTACGAAACGCCCGCCGATTTCGCGGGGATCGACCCCGGCGCCATGTGGGAGGACTTCAAGGTCGGCATGGCGCACTTCACCCGGTGGGAGCGGGTCGCCGTGGTCACCGACGTCGAATGGATCAAGCACACGATGATGCTGTTCGGCTTCCTGATGCCCGCCGCGATGAAAGCGTTTCCGACATCGCAAGCCGCGCAGGCGCGCGCATGGATCGTCTCCAACGATTGAGGGCGCGCCGGACCGGCTTTCTTCGCGCGACTGAGGCCCTTGCCCGCGTTCGTCACGCTTGACGCATTTCTGTCACGCTTTCGCTCGCGTTTGCCACGCTCGACGCATGTCACGCTTGCACGCGCCCCGCGCGGCGACTAGGGTTAATGACCTTGCCGGCGCGCACCGCGCGGCGGAACGAGAGGTGTTGTCGAGAGGTCGCGTGTCTTCTTCCGCCGCTGATTATCTGGTCGACCGCCGACGGTTGCGCCGCCAAGTCGGATTCTGGCGGATCGCGGCTTTTGTCGCCGCCGCGCTTGTCGTGGTCGCGCTCGGCGTGCGCTGGTCCAGCGCCGCCAGGCTCGGCCAAGCGCATATCGCGCGCCTCACCATTTCCGGCGTCATCACCGGCGACGCGGCGACGCTGAAGCTGATCGACGAGATCAGGGATTCGAAAGCCGCGGCGGCGCTCATCGAAATCAACAGCCCCGGCGGCACGACCGAGGGCTCCGAAGTCCTCTACCAGGAAATTCGCCGCCTCGCCGAAAAGAAGCCGGTCGCAGCCGTCGTCGGGTCGATGGCGGCTTCCGGCGCTTATATCGCCGCGCTCGGCGCCGACCGCATTTTCGTTCGCGGCAATTCGATCGTCGGATCGATCGGCGTGCTGGTCGAATTTCCGAACGTCTCGGGGCTGCTCGACAAGGTCGGCGTCAAGATGGAATCGATCAAGTCGTCGCCGCTCAAGGCGGCTCCCAACGGCCTCGAACCGACCAGCGAAGAAGCGCGCGCCGCGATGGCCGCGCTGGTCGCGGATTCGTTCGCCTGGTTCAAAGGCCTGGTCAAAGAGCGGCGCCATCTGAGCGACGACGAACTGGCGCGCGTCGACGACGGGCGGGTGTTCACCGGCCGGCAGGGCCTGCCGCTGAAGCTCGCCGACGCGATCGGCGGCGAGCGCGAAGCGATCCAATGGCTGGAGACGGAAAAAGGCGTCGCCAAGGGCCTGCCGGTTCGCGATTGGCGCGCCAACACCGGGTTCGCCGGCTTCAAACTGACCAGTCTGGCCGCAGCGGCGGCGGATGCTGTCGGTCTGGACTCGATCGCGGGCGCATTGCGGCGTAGTGAATGGATGAGCGAGAGCGGTCCGGTTGACGGATTGGTCTCGATTTGGCAACTGTCTACCGGGGAATAAGTTGCAGCGCAGCGGTTCGAAAATCGTGCGTTGTGGTTTCGAGGGGCATTCCTTTGATCAAGTCCGAGCTCGTGCAGCGAATGGCGGCGCGTAACCCGCACCTATATCAACGCGACATCGAACACATCGTCGACGCCATTCTCGGCGAAATCACCGACGCCCTGGCGCGCGGCGAGCGCGTCGAGCTGCGCGGATTCGGCGCGTTCTCGACCAAGCAGCGTCTGGCGCGCACCGGGCGAAATCCGCGCACCGGCGACAAGGTGCCGGTCACGGAGAAACTCGTGCCGTTCTTCAAGACCGGCAAGGAAATGCGGGAACGCCTCAACCACAAGCCCGGCGCCTGACGGGCGCGACGCCTGCTGGTTTGCGCCGCGGGCGCTTTCGCGCCATTCTCGCGCCGCTGTTTCCTAAGCGCGAGAAAGTCGTCGGTTCCGCCCATGGTTCGCTTCCTCAAATTCGTCCTCATCGCGCCCGTCGCGATCGTCCTGCTGATTTTCGCCTTCGCCAATCGCCATTTCGTCACCGTCTCGTTCGATCCCTTCGCGTCGGGCGACATACCCGCTTTCGCGATCGACGCGCCGCTGTTCGTCGTGCTGATCGGCGCGATGATGATCGGCGTCGTCGCCGGCGGCGCGGCGACTTGGCTCGCGCAGGGAAAATATCGCCGCGCCGCGCGGCAAAGTCGCGCCGAAGCCGACACGTGGCGCGCCGAAGCCGAAAGGATGAGGGCGCATACGGTCGCGCCGGTTGTTCCCTCGACGCAGCACTGAACAGGGCCTGACCGGGATGCGCCATTTCGCCGCAGGCCAGATCGACGCCGCGCTCGATTTTCCCTCGCTGATCGACGCGCTCGGCGAGGCGTTTCGCGGCGGTTTCCATGCACCGCAGCGCCATCACCACGAAATCGAACGCGCCGGCGAACCCGCGGCGATCGCGCTGCTGATGCCGGCATGGACGACCGCCGGCGCCAGCGCCGGCGACTATCTCGGCGTGAAGATCGTCAACGTCTTTCCCGGCAATGCGGCGCGCGGCCTGCCCGCCGTGTCCGGCCTCTACGTCCTGCAATCGGGCGCCACCGGCGCGCCGATCGCCACAATGGATGGAACGCGGCTCACGGTGTGGCGCACCGCCGCGGCGTCCGCGCTGGCGGCGCGCTACCTCGCGCGCCCCGACGCGAAGAGCCTGCTCATCGTCGGCGCCGGCGCGATGGCGCCGTTCCTGGCGCACGCGCACGCGAGCCAGCGCCCGATCGAGCGAATCGCGGTGTGGAACCATCGCCCGGAGGGCGCGCGCCGGCTCGCCGAAAGCCTCAGCGCCGAGGGCTTTCGCGCGCACGCCGTCGAACATTTGCAGGACGCGGTTGCCGAAGCGGACATCATCTCCTGCGCGACGTTGTCGCAGGCCCCGCTGATCGCCGGCGCCTGGCTCAAGGCCGGCCAGCATCTCGACCTCGTCGGCGCGTTCTCGATGCGGATGCGCGAGGCCGACGACGCGGCGCTGAAGCGCGCGCGCGTCTTCGTCGACACCGACGCGGCGCTGAGCGAGGGCGGCGACGTCGCGCTCGCCTTGCAGAGCGGCGCCCTGACGCGCGCCGACGTCGTCGCCGACCTCGCCGCGCTGGTTCGCGGCGCGCCCGGGCGCGGGGGCGACGAGGAGATCACGCTGTTCAAGTCGGTCGGCGCGGCGATCGAAGACTTGGCGACGGCGATGCTGGTGTGGCGGAAGGCGGGTGGCGGGAAGTTTTGACTTCGCGCCTCTCTTGACCCAAATAAGCCCATGCCCTCGACCATCAAAATCTGCGGCCTGTCGACCGCGCCGACGCTTCGCGCCGCGCTCGAGGCCGGCGCCGACATGGTCGGCTTGGTCTTTTTCGAGCGCAGCCCGCGCTTCGTCGGGCTCGATCACGCGCGCGAACTCGCGTCCGAAGCGCGCGGGCGCGCGAAGATCGTCGCGCTCAGCGTCGACGCCTCGGATCGCGCGCTGGCGGCGATCGTCGCGGCGACGGCGCCCGATCTTCTGCAATTGCACGGCAAGGAAAGCCCAGCGCGCGTCGCCGAGATCAAGCGGACGTTCGCCATTCCGGCGATGAAGGCGCTCGGCGTCGCCGAGGCGGCGGATTTCGACAAGGCGCGGGAATACGAGGACCCCGCCGACTGGCTGCTGATCGACGCCAAGCCCCCCAAGGACGCGACGCGGCCGGGCGGCCTCGGCGTTCCCTTCGACTGGCGCCTCGCGCGCGGGTTCGCGCCGAAGAGACCCTGGCTGCTTTCGGGCGGGCTCGATGCGGCCAACGTCGGCGAGGCGATTGCGCTCTCCGGCGCTCGCGGCGTCGACGTCTCCTCGGGCGTCGAGAGCGCGCCCGGCGTCAAGGACATCGAAAAGATCAAGGCGTTCGTCGCCGCCGCGCGCGCCGCGTTCGCGCGCCGGGAAGAGGCAAGGAGCATCGCGTGACCAAGATCGACAAGCCCAATTCGTACCGCAACGGCCCCGACGAGCGCGGCCATTTCGGCATTTTCGGCGGCCGCTTCGTCGCGGAAACCCTGATGCCGTTGGTGCTGTCGCTGGAGGAGGCCTACAAGGCCGCCAAGACCGATCCGAGCTTCCAGAGCGAACTCGACTATTTCCTCAAGCACTACGTCGGACGCCCGAGCCCGCTCTATTTCGCCGAGCGGCTGACCGAGAAGCTCGGCGGCGCCAAGGTCTATTTCAAGCGCGACGAGCTCAACCACACCGGCGCGCACAAGATCAACAACGTGCTCGGCCAGATCCTGCTGGCGCGGCGCATGGGCAAGAAGCGCATCATCGCCGAGACGGGCGCCGGCCAGCACGGCGTCGCCACCGCGACCGCCTGCGCGCGATTCGGCCTGCAATGCGTGGTCTACATGGGCGCGGTCGACGTCGAGCGGCAGAAGCCGAACGTGTTCCGCATGAAGATGCTCGGCGCCGAAGTGCGGCCCGTGCAGGCGGGCGCGCGCACCCTCAAGGACGCGATGAACGAAGCGCTGCGCGACTGGGTGACCAACGTCGGCGACACGTTCTATTGCATCGGCACGGTGGCGGGGCCGCATCCCTACCCCGCGATGGTGCGCGACTTCCAATGCGTTATCGGCAACGAGACGCGCGTCCAGATGCAGGAGGCGGAGGGCCGCCTGCCCGACAGCCTCGTCGCCTGCATCGGCGGCGGCTCCAACGCGATCGGCCTATTCCATCCGTTCCTCGACGAGAGCAGCGTCGAGATCTTCGGCGTCGAGGCGGCGGGCCTCGGTCTCGACGTGCCCGACGGCCATGCCGCGTCGCTGTCGGGCGGACGCCCCGGCGTGCTGCACGGCAACCGCACCTATCTCTTGATGAACGACGACGGCCAGATCAACGAAGGCCATTCGATTTCCGCCGGCCTCGATTATCCCGGCATCGGCCCGGAGCACGCCTGGCTCAAGGAATCGGGCCGGGTGACCTATCTCTCGGCCACCGACAAGGAAGCGCTCGCCGCGTTCCAGATGTGCTCGCTGCTCGAGGGCATCATCCCCGCCCTGGAGCCCGCCCACGCCCTCGCCAAGGTGATCGAACTCGCGCCCAAGCGCCCGCGCGACCATCTGATGGTGATGAACCTGTGCGGCCGCGGCGATAAGGACATCTTCGCGGTGGCGGAGTACCTGGGCGGGATGTGAAGGACACGGCCGGCAAAGCAAACGCAGCCCGGCGCCGATCGTGACTCACGCGCCAAATGGGTCGCCTCGGCTTTATTCCTTCCCCGCCACGCCCGCCTCGGCGAAGGTCGCCATGCCGTTGTGGCAGGCGACGGCCGCTTTCACGATGCCGACGGCAAGCGCGGCTCCGGTGCCTTCGCCCAGGCGCATGCCGAGATCGACCAGCGGCGTCTTGCCGAGGCGCCGCAAGACTTCGGCGTGGGCGCTCTCGGCCGAGACGTGGCCGGCCAGGCAATGGTCGAGCGCGCTTCGATCCAGCGCGTCGAGCACCGCAGCAGCGGAGCAGACGACGAAGCCGTCGAGCAGCACCGGCACGCGCTGGATGCGCGCGGCGAGGATCGCGCCCGCCGTCGCGGCGATTTCGCGTCCGCCGAGACGACGCAGGACTTCCAGCGGATCGCCCAAGTGCTCGCGATGGCGCGCGACCGCCGCGCGCACAGCGTCCGCCTTGCGCTTGAGCCCGGCGTCGTCGACGCCGGTGCCGCGGCCGACCCAATCCTCCGCCTTGCCGCCGTAGAGCGCGTGGTAGATCGCGGCGGCGACAGTGGTGTTGCCGATGCCCATTTCGCCCAGGCACAAGAGATCGGGCTGCGAGGCGAGCGCCTCCATGCCGAAGGCCATCGTCGCCGCGCACGCTTTTTCGTCGAGCGCCGCCTCTTGCGTGATGTCGCCGGTCGGCTGCTCGAGCGCGAGTTCGAAAACTTTCAGCGAAATGTCGAAGGTTTTGCAGATCTGATTGATCGCAGCGCCGCCGCCGGAGAAATTGGCGACCATCGCCTGCGTCACCGATTGCGGGAAGGGCGAAACGCCCTGGGCGACGACGCCATGGTTGCCGGCGAAAACCGCGACGAGCGGCGCATCGACATGCGGGCGCGCCGCGCCCTGCCAGGCCGCGACCCACTCGGCAATCTCTTCGAGACGCCCGAGCGCGCCCGCCGGCTTGGTGAGCTGGGCGTCGCGCTCCCTGACGGCGGCGAGCGCCGACGCGTCGGCCTCAGGCATCTTGCCGATGAGGGCGCGGATATCGTCGAACGGACGGGACGGGGGATACATGGCGGGCGACTCTCTATTGCGATGCGCGAGGGCGCGCCCCTTCCCCCTTACGGGGGAAGGGGCGCCTTTCAAATTTATTGACGCAGACCCCTAGAGGAATTTCTCGGTAAAGGAAATGCCGGCCGCGCCGCTATTCGGCCGCCGCGCGCAGCGCCAGGCAGCGCGTCAGTTGGGCGCGCAGCGGGGCCGGCTTCAGCGGTTTGTTGAGGAGGGCGACATCGGCGCGCGCGGCCGCGTCGCGCACCTCTTGGCTGCGTTCGGCGGTGGCCAGAATCGCCGCGACGGAAAAGCCGAGGCGCTCGCGCAGCGCGGCAATCGCGGCGAGCCCATCGCCTTCGTCCAAGTGATAGTCTGCGATGATCGCGTCCGGCGCGCCCTCCAAAGACGCGAGCGCTTCGAACGCCTCGTCGAGCCCATGCGCGGTGGCGACGCGGCATCCCCATTTGCTCAGCAGCACACGCATGCCGTCGAGCACGCGCGGCTCGTTGTCGATCGCCAGGACGCGCAGGCCGTTCAGCGCCTCGCCCGCCAGCGCCGGCTCCGGCAGGGACGCGTCGGCGGCGAGGGTGGGGCTCGCCACGCCGAGCGGCGCGACGACCGCGAACACCGAACCGACGCCGGGCTTGGAGCGTAGCGTCACGGCGTGGCCAAGAACCCGCCCCAGCCGTTCGACGATGGAAAGACCGAGGCCGAGGCCACGCGCCGCCCGCGCGCCTTGTTCGAGGCGCTCGAACTCCTCGAAGATCTGGCGCTGCTTGTCGCCGGGGATACCGAGCCCGGTGTCCCAAACCTCGATCCGCACCGCGCCTGCGACGCGGCGGCAGCCGACCAGCACGCGCCCCTTCGGCGTGTACTTGACGGCGTTGGAGACGAGATTCTGTAACAGCCGCCGCATCAGCCGGCGATCGGAGCGCACGCACAGCGACGAAGCGACGAAGCGCAACGCCAATCCCTTGGCGCGCGCTGTCGGCGCGAATTCGATTTCGAGCTGACGGAAAATGTCGTTGACGGGAAAATCGACGATTTCGGGCCGCGTCGCGCCGGCGTCGAGCCGGGAAATGTCGAGCAAGGCGCCCAAGATTTCCTCGACCGCCTCGAGCGACGCGTCGACGTTGCGCGCGAGCGAAACGCGTTCGTCCGCCCCGCCCTCGGCCGCGCTTTCGGTCAGCGAACTCGCATAGAGCCGCGCCGCGTTCAGCGGCTGGAGAATGTCGTGGCCCGCCGCCGCGAGGAACCGCGTCTTGGAAACATTGGCTTCCTCCGCCTCGGTCTTGGCCTGCGCCAACGCCTGATTGAGCCGCTCGAGTTCGGCGGTGCGCGCTTGCACGCGGCGCTCCAGCCGCTCGTTGGCCGCGGCGAGTTCCTCCTCCGCCAGAACGGTCTGCGTCACGTCGGTATAGGTCGTGACGATGCCGCCGTCGGGCAGCCGCGCCGAGCGGATTTCGATCACCCGCTGGGAGGGATAGAGACGCAAGCGCAACGGCTCTTCGTCGTTGAGGAGGCTCTCGATGCGCTCGGCGACGAAGTCGTCCGACGATCCCGGCCCGTAGGCGCCGCGCGAAGCGTTGAAGCGCACGATCTCGTCGAGGCCGACGCCGAGCCTGAGCATCGAGGGCGGCAGCTCGAACAGATCGGCGAATTCGCGGTTCCAGGTGGTCAAGGCGAGATTGCTGTCGAACACCGTGATGCCCTGGCGGGCATGGTCGAGCGCGTGTTGCAGCTGATCGCGGCTCGACTGGATCGCCGCCGAGGCGTCGTCGAGCAATTTGAGCGCCGACTTGCCCGACATCGCGCGCCGGCGCAGCAGCAGCGAGAGCACCAGCCGCGAGGTCGAAGCGCCGATCGCCGGCGACAACAGATGCTCGGCGTGGCGGATGAGATGCGCGTCGGCCTCGTCGCTCGCCGACAGATCGAGCCCGCGCTCGCGCATGAACGCCTCGAACGCCCGTCGCGCCCGCGCTGCGCCGAGATAGCGCGCGACGGTCGCCTCCAATTCGCCCATCGTCGCCGAGGCGCGCCACAAGCGGAACGCTTGCGGCTTGCCGCCCGGCGCGGCGCCGACGAAGGCCATCGCCTGCATGCGCTCCATCGGCGTCGCCTTGCGCGTCAAGGAAACCAGAACGAAGGCGGCGACATTGGCGCCGAGCGAAAGCGCGACGCCGCCGACCAGCGGATAGGTCGAAAACCCGATCAGGTAAGCGGGCCGAAGCCAGGCGACGCCGAGCGGCCCAACCGCGAGAAGATCGGCGAACGCGCCGTCGGCGTTGAGCGAAGGCAAAAACAGCACATACAGCCAGACGAGCGAGCCGACCACCATCCCGGCGACGGCGCCGCGCGCAGTGCCGCGCCGCCAAATCAGCCCGCCCAGGAACGCCGGTGCGATCTGCGCGATCGCGGCGAACGACAGCAGCCCGATCGAGGCGAGCCCCGCGCTGTTCGCCAATTGCGCGTAGAGAAAGCCGAAGAACAGAACGCCGAGGATCGCCGCGCGACGCACCAGCAGCACATGCGCGCCGATTTCCCCCGCCGCCGCCGCGTCGGCCTGGCCGGCGCGGCGATGCAGCAGGATCGGCATGACGAGATCGTTGGAGACGGTGATCGCGAGCGCGACGCTGTCGACCACCACCATGCCGGTCGCCGCCGAGAGCCCGCCGAGCATCGTCGTCAGCGCGAGGCCGCGCGCGCCCGCGGCGAGCGGCAGGGCGAGAACCGTCAGATCGCGGTCGATCGCGCCGTTGGCGAAAGTCGGCGAGCCCGGCGATCGCCAGCGGCGCGACGAACAGATTGATCAGCACGAGATAGGCGGGAAACAGCCAGGCCGCGGCGACGATGTCGCGCGCATTGCGATTCTCGACGACGCTGACGTGGAATTGGCGCGGCAGCAGCAGGATCGCCGACGCCGAGAGCAGCGTCGTGGTCAGCCAATTGGCGGGATCCGGGGCCGATTGGATCACGGCGCCGATGCGCGCGTTGGTCTCGGCGACGTGCGCCAATGCGCTCAGGCCGCCGGAAAGACCCCAGACGACGAAGGCGCCTACGGCGAGAAAGGCCACCAGTTTGACGATGGACTCCACCGCGATGGCCAGGATCAGCCCGTTCTGCTGCTCGGTCGGAACCGAGGCGCCGCGTGCCGAACGCCATGGCGAAGGCCGCGAGCACCACCGTCACCGCGAGATAGAAGGTCGAAGACGGCGCGCCGGGCGTCAATCGACCGTGTTCGAACGAGCCGACGACCATCAGGATGGTCTGGGTGATCGCCTTGAGCTGCAATGCGATATAGGGCGCGGACGCCATCAGCGCGATGAGCGCGGCAAGCGCCGCCACCCCCTGGGACTTGCCGTAGCGCGCGGACACGAAATCGGCGACCGTCGTCAAGTTCTGCGCGCGCGCGAGCGCGGCGATGCGCGCCATCAGCCGATGGCCGAAGCCGACGACCAGAATCGGCCCGATATAGATCGGCAGGAAATCGAAGCCGTGCGCCGACGCGAGCCCGACCGAGCCGTAATAGGTCCAGGAGGTGCAGTAGACCGCCAGACTCAGCGCGTAGACCAGCGCGCGCCGCTTGCCGACGACGAACTGCCGCCCGCCGTGATCGCCCCACCAGGCGACGGCGAACAGAAAGCAGACATAGCCGATCGACGCGACGAAGACAGTCGAACCGTTCAACATGGCGCGGCGTCGCGGGACGGGATGGCGGGCGGCATGAAAATATACTAGTGCGAAGCGCGGCTTCCGTCACGCGGACGGAAAAGGCCGACGGCGCTTGCGCTTGAGGTAACCTTACTGGGACTGTCTGGCATACTGCTGTTTCCCGCGCGCGGAGCGGACGCCCATGAACAATCTCATCACCGACATTCCCGGCCTGCGCGTCGGCGCCGCGCAAGACGCGCGGCTCGCCTCGGGCGTCAGCGTCGTCGTCTTCGACGAGCCGGCGACCGCGGGCCTCGCCATTCCTGGCGGCGCGCCGGCGCTGCGCGACGGGGCGCTGCTCGCCCCCGAGATGACGGTCGAACGGGTCGACGCTTTGGTGCTGTCCGGCGGCTCGGCCTTCGGCCTCGATGCGGTGGGCGGCGCGATGGCCTGCCTCGCCGAAAACGGGCGCGGCTTTGCGGTCGGCGCCGCGCGCGTGCCGATCGTCCCCGGCGCGGCTTTGTTCGATCTCAACAACGGCGGCGACAAGGCCTGGGGCCGCCGCCCTCCCTATTGGGACATGGGCTTCGCGGCGGCGGCGAACGCCGGCGCGGAATTCGCGCTCGGCACCGCCGGCGCCGGCTACGGCGCGACGATATGCGGCCTCAAGGGCGGGCTCGGCTCGGCGAGCGCGTTCGCCTCGGGCGGCTTCCTCGTCGGCGCGCTGGTCGCCGTCAACGCGGTCGGGCGTGCGACGCGCGGCGCCGGGCCGCATTTCTGGGCGTCGCCCTACGAGCGCGGCGCGGAATTCGGCGGCCTCGGCGCTGGCCCGGCCGACGACGCGCTGGAATTCGCGCTCAAGACCGAAGGAAACGCCAACACCACCCTCGCCGTCGTCGCCACCGACGCCCGCCTGACCAAGGCGCAGACGGCGCGCGTCGCGATCATGGCGCAGGCCGGCTTCGCCCTCGCGCTGCGGCCCGCCAACGCGCCGATGGACGGCGATATCATGTTCGCTGCGGCGACGGGGCGCGCGGCGCGCGAGCCGACCTTGCGCGATCTCACCGAGATCGGCGCCCTCGCCGCCGAATGCGTCGCGCGTTCGATCGCCCGCGGCGTCTACGAGGCGACGCCGCTGCCCTTCGCCGGGGCGCTGCCGAGCTGGAAGGGGCGGTATGGGCAGTAGGGAGTGGGCAAATAGGCAGTAGGCAGTAGGCAGTAGGCAGTAGGCAGCGGGCAGTCGCCCCCGCTTCGCCTACTGCCTATTGCCCACTCCCTGCTGCCCCTCTCAAAACCTATCCGCCGCGAACGGCTTAGGATCGACGAACGGTTTCTCGCCCGCCATCATTTGCGCGAGCAACACGCCGCTGACCGGGCCGAGCGTCAGGCCGAGGTGCTGATGGCCGAAATCGAACCACAGACCCTTGTGGCGCGGCGCCGGGCCGATGACCGGCGCCATGTCGGGCAGGCAAGGCCGGCTCCCCAGCCAGGGCTGGGGGTCGAGCCGTTCGGCGAGCGGAAACAACTCGCGCCCGCACGGCTCGAGGCGATCGAGATGGGCGGTGGAGGGCGGGTCGTCGCGGCGCGCGAATTCGGCGCCGGTGGTCAGGCGCACGCCGCGCGTCATCGGCGCCATCAAGTAACCTCTTTCGAGATCGAGCACCGGGCGGCTGAGCGCGGCGTTCCCCTTGGCGCCGTAATGCATGTGATAGCCGCGTTTGACGCCGAACGGCAGGCGGTAGCCGAACGCCGCCGCGAGGTCTCCCGACCACGGCCCCAGCGCGACGACGACGTCCGAGGCTTGCAGCGGCCCGTCCTCGGCAGCCACCGACCAGCCGGCGCCGGAGGCTTGCAGCGAGCGCGCGTCGCCCTTGATCAGCTTGCCGCCGCGCTTGACGAAAAGATCGGCGTAGGCCTTCGCCAGACCTTCCGGGTCGGGGGTCGTCAGCGGTTCGGTAAAATGCACGCCGCCCTTGGCGACCTCGCTCAAGTGCGGCTCGAGCGCGAGGAGTTGATCGCGGGTCAGCGTCGCGCTGGCGATGCCGAAGGGCCTCGTCTCCTCGATGTCAGCGAGCGCGAGATCCTCGCCGCGCGAGGTGCGGAACACCTTGATCCAGCCACCTTCGCGCAAGAGCGCGCTCGCGCCCGCGGCCTCGGCGAGCGCGCGATGTTCGGCGATGCAGCGCAGGATCAGCCCGCGCGTCGCCATCCCCACGGCCTGCCGCGATTTCTCCGACGAGGCGAGGAAATATCGCCAAACCCACGGAGCGATCGAAGGCAAGGCGCTGTAGCGAATCTGCACGCGCGGATCGAGATTGAGCGCGGCGACGGCGACTTCGACCGGCGCGCGGGGAAACACGTAGGGGAAAACCGCCTCGCTCTGCACGATGCCGGCGTTGCCGAAGCTCGTCTCGCGCGCCACGGCCCCCAGGCGATCGACAAGCGTTACGGCGCGACCGCGCGCCTGCACGTGCAGCGCCGCGCAGACGCCGACGATTCCGGCGCCAAGGACGACGACATCGGTTTTCGACGAGGACACGCGGCGAATCTCCTGGTTGCGGGCTCGAGGCGCCTTTGTGCCCGGCGTGGGGCCGCCCTGGCAATGGGCTATGAGGACGCGGGGGCGGGTCTCGATCTTTGCACCGGCTTCCTATAGACCCCTCCTGCCCTTTTCCCCAATGGACCCGCCCCAAATGATCCCGCGTTATTCCCGTCCCGAAATGGTCGCGATCTGGGCGCCGCAGACGCGCTTCAAGATCTGGTTCGAGATCGAGGCGCACGCCTGCGACGCGCTCGCCGAGATCGGCGTCATCCCCAAGCAAAGCGCCAAAGCGATCTGGGAGAAGGCGGGGAACGTGACTTTCGACGTCGCGCGCATCGACGAAATCGAGCGCGTCACCAAGCACGACGTCATCGCGTTCCTGACGCATCTGGCCGAATTCATCGGCCCCGATGCGCGCTTCGTGCATCAGGGCATGACCAGTTCCGACGTGCTCGACACGTGCCTGGCCGTGCAATTGCAGCGCGCCAGCGACATCCTGATCGGCGACGTCGACGCCCTGCTCGCGGCGATCAAGCGCCGCGCCCACGAGCACAAGCTGACGCCGACCATCGGCCGTTCGCACGGCATCCACGCCGAGCCGACCACGTTCGGCCTCAAGTTGGCGCTCGCCTACGCCGAGTTCGCGCGCGCGAGGGCGCGGCTCGTCGCGGCGCGTGCGGAAATCTCGACCTGCGCGATATCAGGCGCCGTCGGCACCTTCGCCAACATCGATCCGCGCGTCGAAGAGCATGTGGCGAAAAAGATGGGCCTGATCCCGGAGCCGATTTCGACCCAGGTGATCCCGCGCGACCGCCACGCCGCGTTCTTCGCCGCGCTCGGCGTCGTCGCCTCGTCGATCGAGCGTCTGGCCACCGAAATCCGCCATCTCCAGCGCACCGAGGTGCTGGAGGCGGAGGAGTATTTTTCCGAGGGGCAGAAGGGCTCCTCGGCGATGCCGCACAAGCGCAATCCGGTGCTGACCGAGAACCTGACGGGCCTGGCGCGCATGGTGCGTTCGGCGGTGACGCCGGCGCTCGAAGACGTCGCGCTGTGGCACGAGCGCGACATTTCGCATTCCTCGGTCGAGCGGATGATCGGCCCCGACGCGACGATCACCCTCGACTTCGCGCTCGCGCGGCTGACGGGCGTCGTCGACAAGTTGGTGGTCTATCCCGACAACATGCGCAAGAATCTCGACCGGCTCGGCGGCCTCATCCATTCCCAGCGCGTGCTGCTCGCGCTGACCCAGAAGGGCGTCTCGCGCGAGGACGCCTACTCCTTGGTGCAGCGCAACGCCATGCCAGTATGGCGCGGCGAGGGCGATTTCCTCACGCTGCTCAAGGCCGACAAGGACGTCGCCAAAGCGTTATCGCCGGCCGAACTCGAAGCCCTGTTCGACCTCGGCTATCATCTCAAGCACGTCGACACGATTTTCGCGCGCGTGTTCGGGGCTTGAGGGCGCCCCTTATCCCCGTGCTGGAGAAGGAGGCGGCCCGCCGCTTACGTCTGCGGCCGGTTGCGCGCGTTCATGAAGCGCTCGAATTCCTCGCGGTCCTTGGCCTTGCGCAGGTTCTCGACGAATTCGGCGAATTCGCGGTGCGCCTCTTCGAGCTTGTGGCGCTCCGCCTCGAGGCGGGCGAGCTCCCCTGCCCGCCACTCGTCGAATGCGGAATTCCCGGTCGAGCCGGGGTAGAACCCGCCCCGGCTCCACGAGCCGCATGAATAGGAGCGCGACGCGCCGGCCATGGCGCTGCGCGCCTGGCTCCACCTGGCGGCCGCAAAAGTCTGCAGGTCGTCGCCGCCGTATCTGCGCTGCCAGAACTTGTAGCCGAGAATCGCCAGGCCGATCGGCCAGAAGACGATAAATCCCAAGATCATGGCGGCGAGTTCGAACGCGGTCCAGCGGCTCGCCCCGCAGCCGTGGCGTCGCCACGTCGTGTTCGCCCATTCGCCCGGACCGAATTCCCGAGCGCCATTCGACCCGCCCGCCGTGCTTTGCGCCGTGCTCATCTCAGAGCCTCCGTCATGATGCGCCGCGCCGAAAAATCGGGCTCGGCCGGCAAGACATTGGGATGCGCGCCGGCCCGCGCAAGGCGCCCGCGGGAAAATATCGGCCGTCGCTCGTCACGCCCACCCGACAGCGACCGCGGCGCGGCCACGCCGGCTCCAGCGAATGCGCGTCGTTATCATCGCCTTAGCGCTTCACGACGCTCGCAAACGACACGTTGACCGGGAGTCGAACCGCCAAATGAAATCAGTTCGACCTCGGAAAATCGGCGGCGTCCGCATGGCTCGGCTTGCCGAGGAGGGATCGCCGGCCGAAACAGTTCGTCCCTCGAGACGTTACTTAGATCCGCAAGGCGAGCGGTTCAAAAATCGTAGCGCACGCCGCCCTTGATCGAACCCGCGTTAAAGCCGGTCGCGAACTGATAATCACCCTTCATGAAGCCGGACCATCCGGTCTTGAGGCTGGAATAGTTCAACCCGAGGCCGACCTCGCCGTAGTCCGCCACTTGTTTGTCGAACAGGGTCAATGAAGGCGCACCCGAACCGGAGTCGATCGTCGCCGCGGTGCCGCCCGACAGACGCGCCCAATAGCTCGCGGTCGCCGAGGCGTCGATCCGGTAGGCGGCGGCGTCTACGAGCGTCATACCGCTGCGCAGGCCGAGGCGGCCGCGAAGGACATCGTTGTCGCCGAAAGCGATCTGCGATCCCGCCAAAGAGAGGTCGCCGACATGCGACGACACGTAGGCGAGCGTCGCCAGCGGCTCCACGAAGGACTTGCCGCCGACGGCGAAGCGATAGCCCGTGTCGACGACCGCCCCGAGGTTGACGACGTTCGTCGAAAGCCGGCCCGCGCCGTAGACGCTATCGGCAGGCGCCGAATAGCGCAAATTGAGGAAGTCGCTCTTCAGCAGGGCGTCGACGAAGAAGCCTTGGGTCAGGTAGGTCGCGCTCACTCCGACCGAGCCGCCCTCGAAAGCGGCGGTCGTCGTCGAGTCTTTGAAGCTCTGGGTCGAATTGACGTAGCCAGCCGTCACGCCGAACAGCAGCGCGTCGTCGTGGCTGACCAAACCTTCCGTGCCGGCGTCCAGGCCCCCGTATATGCCGGCGACGTTCTGGGTGTAGCCGGTTTGGAAATCATAGGTCTTATTCAGGATCGAATAGGATTGCGTCTGTTCGCGGTCGGCCCATTCGCCCACGGCGCGCGCCCAGACGCCGGGGGTGAGCGGCGGGGCGCCGTCGCCGTCAACCGGCTTCGCCGCCGGCGCCGGCGCGCCGAGGAAATCGCGCAAGTCGGACTGGCGGTCGAGCCACACGCCGGAGGTGTCCAGCCAAATCGACTGAGCGGCCGTGGGAACCGCGGCGAGCCGGTAGGCCTCCGCCGACGGCGTGCCGACGAGCACGAACGCCGGGTCGGCCTCATAGGCGAGATCGTATTGGAACAGGCCCTTCTGGATGGGACCGCCCGCCAACGTGAAGGCCGAAGCGTTCATGGGGCTGGCCGACACCACGATGGGAATGCCGGTCGGATTGTAGACGGCAGGCAGGCTCGACGCGACGTCGGTCACCACGATCTGGCTCGCGCCGCTCACGCTGGAAACGACGAGCTTGTCCGCCGTCCCGGCGTTGAAATTCACGCCGACCTGCAATTGGCTTCCCGCCGCGCCGTTGTAGGCGCCGACGGCGAAGACGTTGTTGGCCGCGCCGTTGTTCAGGTCGAGCACGCCGCTGTTGTTGAAGGTCGAGGCGGCCAGCGCGCTCGAACCGCCCGGAGCGTAGAGCACGCCGCCGGCTTCGACATTGATGGTCGTGCTTGAGATCGAGGAACCGCTGTCGAGTTCCAGTACGCCGCCCTGGACGGTGGTTGTGGTCGTGGCGATCGAGCCGCCGCTGGCGAGGTCCAGAAGGCCCGCATCGACCGTCACCGCGCCGGGGGTCAGGGCGCCCGTGAAGACCTGAACGCCGGCGCCGCTCTTGACCAGCGAGCCCGCGCCGCCGATCGCGCCGGCGAAGCTGGCGCCCACCCCGGACGGCGTATCGATCGTCAGCGTATAGGCGCCGAGCGTCACCGCAGTCGTGTTCCCGGCTTCGCTCGTCAGGGCCTGGATCGTATTGTTCGCGCCGAGCGCGAGAGTCGCCGCCGGGGTCGAGGCGTTGCACGTCCCGACGCAGCCGCCGACGCGGCCGAGATCGACGCCGCTGCTGGTCGCCAGCGTATCGACCGCGTCGAGGGTCAGCGTGCCGGCCTCGATATAAGTCTCGCCGGTGAAGGCCTGCGCCTGGGCGAGGATGACATTGCCGCCATTGGCGCCGCTGCTGTCGTCCTTGTCGAGCGAGCCGGACAGCAGCGGGCCGGTTCCCATTTCGAGGCCGTCGCTGATGACGCCCGCGTAAGTCCCGGTCGTCGCCTGGTCGAACACGATCAGACCGCCGGCGTCGGTGATGTTGGGGTTGGCCACCGGGAGGTTGGCGGTGGTGATGTCGAGGGTCGAGCCGGTTTCGACGACCGTGCCGCCGGTGTAGGTGTTGTTCGTGCCGGTGATCTGCAGCGTGCCACCGATGAGATGGAGTTCGCCGGTTCCCGAGACCGTATTGGCGAATTGGCCGCCGCCGTTCTGCGCGAACTGCAGCTGGCTCGTGCCGTTCAACACGACTCCGAAACCGGCGCTGGCGAATTCGCTGGCGGCGACGCGAAACTGGGCGCTGTTGTTGACGACGATGGTGCTGCCCGTCACGAAAGTCAGCGCCTTGCTGCTCCCGCCGCTAAAGTCGAACAGGCCGGAGCCGTCGAGGGTCAGCGCGCCCGCGACCGCCGTGCCGGTTTGCTTGAGCGTCGCGCTGATCGTCGAGGAGAGATTGTTGGTCGTGTCGCCGAGCGTCAGCGCCGCGCCGTTGCTGAGGTTGATCGCGCTGTTGCTGCCCACCGTGTTCAGCGTGGTGAGCATATTGTTCGCAGTCACGTTCAATGTCGCGGCCGCCGGATGGCTCTTAACGTTAGACATGTCGACGCCGGAGACGTCGGTCGCGAAGACGTTGGTTGCAGAGAGGGTGACCGCGCCCGAATCGATCGCGATGAGGCCGCTGACGTTGGCCGCAGCGCTGATCGTGACGCCGCCCGAACCGGTGAACGTCAGGCCGCCGGAGCCGGTGATCTGCGACGAGATGGTCGGATTGGTCCCGCTGAGCCAGATCACGCCTTCGCTGGCGCCGAAGGCCAGCTTTCCGCCGCTGATCGAGCTGCCGCTGGCGAGAATGAGGCCCGCCGCGTCGACGCCGTCGCCGATGGTCAAGGTATTCGAGCCGAGCGCGATCGCCTTGCCTTCGGTGTTCAGCGCGTAGGCCGCGACAGTGCCGCTCGCCGTCACGTTGCCAGTCAGGCCGACCACGTCGGCGCCGGTCGAGGCGCTGAGCGTGGAGGCGTCATAAGTCGCCTTGACGTAGCCGTTGGCGCCATAGGTGACGAAATCATAAGGCCCGACGCCCTTGGAGGCGCCGTTGTTGGTGACGATCCAGGCCGGCGCGATGCCGTTCACCAGCGTCGCCGACGCGCTGCTGGAGAACACCTTTTCGCTCGTCCCCAGCGAACTCGAGGACGAGGGCTGGATGATCAGCGCGTCCTGGCCGGTCCGGTCGATCCCATTGGCGAAGGTCACCGTCTCGCCCGCCGCCCCGCCCGCCAGCTGCAAAGTCGCCGTCGCCGAAATAGTGAGATTATTGAAAGTGATCGCTCCGGCGGTGGTGGTGTTGCTGTTGAGGATTTCCAGCGTGCGCTGCACGTCGGTCATCGTGCCCCAGCTCGTCGTGAAGCCGTTGACGTCGATTTGGCTGCCGCCGCCGAGGAACAGGTTGCGCTCCGGCGCGGCGAAGGAAGCGCCCGCCTGCAGGGTGCCTCCGTTCAACTCGACCTCGCCGATCGAAGCCGCCGGACCCGTCGTATTGCCGAGCGCGGCGTCGCTCATTACCTCCACCGTCGGCGCGCCCGAGTTGCCGATGATGATATTGCCATAGAAGTAGGGGCTCGCCGTCGACAGGATCAGCTTGCCGGCGTCGGCGGAGCTGAGGTCGTCGATGGTCAGATCCGCGACGCCGGTGGCGTTGCCGAGGCCGACGCCGTTGGCGCCGAGCGAGACGAGCGAGCCGTTCAGCGTCACGATATTGTCGTTGACGTTGATCGTCGCCGCTTCGCCGTCGACGGCGATCGGGCGAGAGGTCGAGAACGTCCCGCCCGTGGTCGTGCCGATCGTCAGCGTGCCGTTGCCTTCCGTCAGGCTGTTGAAGACGATGCCATTGTCCGCCTGGACAGCCGACAGCGCGTTGGTCGGATAGCCGGCGGCGTTGAGCGTCAGGCTGGATAGAAAGGCGGCGTTGGTCTCGGTGGGCGCCGCACCGAGCGAAGCGTCGCCCTGCGCAATCAAGTCGCCTGCGAGGATCGACGTGCCGCCGGTGTAAGTGTTGGTCCCGTCCAGCGTGACGGAATAGCCGGCGTCGTTGCCGAGTTCCATGACGAAGCCGACGTTCGGCGTGCCGATCATGATCGGGTTCGCGGCCGTGCCGGCGTTGATCTGCGTAACGCCGGTGAACCCGCCGTTGCCGTCCATCGCGCCCGTGGCCAGCGTGGCGTCGCTGACGCCGCCGGCGTTGACGATGTTCTGGCTGAGAATGAAGCCGGGCAACTGCGCCGCCGTCACCGTGCCGGAGACGTTCGGCAAGGTCGTGGTGGACGAGCCGGTGAGGTTCCATTTCGTGGCGAGCGCGATGTCGCCCGGCGACAGATAAGGCAGGCCACGTCCGCCATTGGCGTCTCGATAAGCCGCAGCTTCGAGGAAGTCGGAATAGAACCCCGTCATCTTGTCGAGGCCGGGCGTGGCGGCGCCGACGGCCCCGGTGATGTTGCTCGTCGTCGTGAACAACTTCGAGCTCTTGTTCTTGAGGATGCTGTATTCGAGACCGCGGTAAACGTCGCTCGTCAGGCCAGTCAGGCTGGTGGGAATGGGGGCGCCGGTCGCGTCGTTGACGGTTTCGGCAACGCCGTCGTTGAGCGGCAGGAGCAAATTCTGCGACTGCATCGTCGCGAAGAACTGGGCGGTGGTGAGATTCGAGTAATTGGCGATGACGTCGACGTAGACGGTCGGATTCGACGCGCCGTAAATGGAGTCGAGCAGGGCGGTGAAGGTGTGATGGCCGTCCGTCAGATAGAGCTTGCCGCCGGGTCCGATGACGACGGGCTCGATGTCCGTCAACAGGTCGGCTTGCAATTGCGAGGGCGCGAGAAGGTCGAATCCCGCCGCCTTCTTGCCGACTTCCGTGAGCCCCTCGTTCATCTGGGTCGGCGCGAGGCTGTCGACCGAAACCGAATAGAGCGCGAACGGGCCCGGAACAATGCCGGCCGCGTTGGCGCCGTTGTACGTTTGGAAGGCGCTGAGGGGGAGCTGCCCCGCCTTGGACTCCCCACCGTAGACCGCGAACAGGATCGCTGGGGAAATGAGCGCCGCGTAAAGAAGGCCCTCGAGCCTCGAACGCTCCGTAATGACGCGTACGCTCTTACTCTTTTCAATCGACATCGCTACGAAACCCCGTCACGCGCCGCCAATCGGCCGACAGGGTTCCGTAAAGCCAAATATTAACACTTTCTTGACGCTTTTATGCCGCAAACGCTTTTTCCGGCCCGACGACGGTCAATATTGCGCGTCGCCGCAACGGAACGACCAATTGGCCGGGGCCTCGCGCGGCCAGTCTTCGTCGTGACGGGCTGGATCGAATTTCGGCTCAGGCGCTTGTCACTCCGCTGATTCGGGTTGTCCTTCAATCCATGCCGCTCTTCGCTTTGCGGCGCGCCGGGCCGCGCCTATATGAAGGCGCTTATCGTCCCGTTGGAGAATGCGTCTTGCTCCGTTTCGCCCTCATCCTCACTCTTTGCCTCGGCTTCGCGTCGGCCCAAGCGCAAACCTTGGAGAAGACGGTCCCGCAAAGCGCGGCGCAGGTTCACCTCTCCTACGCGCCGGTGGTCAAGAAGGTGCGGCCGGCGGTGGTCAACGTCTACGCCTCGCGGGTCGAGACGATGCCGCGCAATCCGCTGTTCGACGATCCCATTTTCCGGCAATTCTTCGGCCAGCAGGGGCAGGAGTCGCGCGTCGCGCAATCGCTCGGCTCGGGCGTCATCGTCGATCCGAGCGGCCTCGTCGTCACCAACAATCACGTCATCGAAGGCATGACGGACGTGAAGGTCGCGCTGTCCGACCATCGCGAGTTCGAAGCCAAGATCGTGTTGCGCGATCCGCGCACCGATTTGGCGGTGCTGCAGATTCAGAGCCGAGAGCGCTTTCCCGTGCTCGAACTCGGCGATTCCGACGCGATCGAAGTCGGCGACATCGTCCTGGCGATCGGCAATCCCTTCGGCGTCGGCCAGACGGTGACGCAGGGCATCGTCTCCGCGCTCGCGCGCACCCAGATCGGCATCAACGACTACGGCTTCTTCATCCAGACCGACGCCGCGATCAACCCCGGCAATTCCGGCGGGGCGCTGGTCGATCTCGACGGGCGGCTCATCGGCATCAATTCGGCGATCTATTCGCGTTCGGGCGGCAGCATCGGCATCGGCTTCGCCATCCCCGTCAACATGGTCAAGAGCGTCGTCGCGGCCGCCAAGAGCGGCGGCGCCACGGTCAGGCGGCCGTGGCTCGGCGCCAGCTTGCAAAACGTCTCCAAGGACATCGCCGATTCGATCGGCCTGGAGCGGCCCGTCGGAGCGCTGGTGGTGAACGTGTTCAAAGACGGCCCGGCGGCCGAGGCGGGCTTGAAGCGCGGCGACGTCGTCACCGCGATCGACGGTCAATCCGTCGACGACGCCGAAGGCGTCGGTTTCCGGCTCGGCGTGAAGCCGTTGGGCGGCGTGGCGACGCTGACGGTTCAGCGCAGCGGCAAGACCGTCGTCCTGCCGCTAAGACTTCGCCGCGGCGCCGGAAACGCCGCTGCGCGAGGCGATCCGCATCAAGAGCCAATCCCCGTTCCAGGGCGCGTTGGTGATGAACGTCTCGCCTGCGGTGGCCGAGGAACTGTCGCTCGACAACGTCGGCGAGGGCGTCGTCGTGGCCGACGTCGCCGAGGGGTCGCTGGCGGCCAATTTCGGCGTGCAGAAGGGGGACGTCGTGCAGGAGGTCAACGGCGCGAAAATCGCGACGACCCGCGATCTCGAGGCGGCGTGCGGACGGCGCGCGAGCTATTGGGATCTGACGATCGCGCGCGGCGGCCAAGTGATCCAGACGCGCATCGGGGGCTGAAGCCTCCGCGCGAAGCGGGCCCCGGTTCGCGTTTGCGACCCCGAAAGCCCGATCGCCAAGCATGGACGCGACATGCGAACAACGCGTCTGCGTTACGCCGCCTTGCTGGCGGGCGTCTTGGCTTTGCCGCGCGCGAGACGGCGCTTGATCGACGCCCACAGCGAGCGAATTTCGTGCGCGGCCGCGCCGTGCGGGTTGATCTCGGTGACGCCCAGGCCGTGCCGCGCGGCTTCCTGATAGTCGACGCGCGCCAGCACCAGCGGCGAGATGAGACCGCCCAATTCTTCGAGCGCGGCGACCGCGTTGTCGACGCGCGCGGATTGTTGGGCCGGCGGGCACTGATTGAGCATGAATACGAAATCGCTGTTCGTCGTCTTCAAGGCGGCGCGCGTCTGAGCGCTGGCCCACAGGTCGAAGATGCTCGGACGCGAAGGGATGATGTTCAGGTCGGCCTCGCGCATCGCGGCCGTCGAGGCGGCGCCGTCGGCGCCCGGCGTGTCGATGATCGCCAGCGTGATTCCCTTTTTCTCCAGCGCGCTGAGCAGCGCCGGCAGTTTGCCCGCCGTCGCGGCGACGACGGCGATGTCGTCGACTTCGCGGGTCTTCGCCCAGCTCAGCAGGGAAGACTGCGGGTCCAAATCGATCACGCAGACGCGCTCGCCCACATCCTTCGCGGCGACCGCGAGCGAAGACGCCAAAGTACTTTTCCCGGACCCGCCCTTTTGAGTTACAAAAGCAATCGTGCGCATGAACTCCGCCCCTTTATTGCGTCTGGCCGCGAATCGCGGCTCGGATCAATGGTTAAGATTACCCTCCGTGTTTGCGGCCGATATGGTTAACGAAATGTAACCAAGTGTGCATAGAGCGTTAAAATTCCCGCGATTCCGTCAACGTATGTAACTTCTGTGTGACAAGCGGCGATCTCGGGCCGTACGCGAGCTCTCACTCGTCCAGCGGCGCCGCGCCCTTGGGCTTGCCGTCGGCCGAAAGGGCAATCTTTTCGATGCGCATTTCGGCGTTCTTGAGCAGTTGATCGCAGTGCGCCTTCAGCGCCTCGCCGCGCTCGTAGAGCTTGATGGAGTCTTCGAGCGCGACGGCGCCTTTTTCCAATTTGTCGACGATCGATTCGAGTTCGGCGAGCGCCGTTTCGAACGGCATCTTGGCGATTTCGGCGGGCGATTCGGTCATGGCGAGATCCTCGGATTGGCCGACGGTCCTAGCGCGGCGGCCTCATAGCGGCAAGGCGGTGGTCTTCTTCACGGTGCGCAGGGTCATGGTCGACTGCACGCGCGAAACGCCTGGCAACTGCGTAAGAATGTCGGTGTGGATGCGCTCGAAATCGCGCGCGTTGCGGAACGCGATGCGCAGCAGATAATCCGAGGCGCCCGCGAGAAGATAGCATTCGATGATCTCGGCGTGGCGGCGGACCTCATGCTCGAATCGATCGAGAGCGGCGCGGCCCTGCTGGTCGAGCGTCACCGAGACGAAGGCCGCGCCGGGAAGTCCCGCGGCGGTCGGATCGAGCAGCATTACATAGCCCGCGATGATGCCGCTGTCCTCGAGCATGCGGACCCGGCGAAGGCACGCCGACTGCGATAAGTTGACCCGTTCGGCCAATTCCGCATTGGTCAGACGGCCGTCTCGCATCAATTCACGTAAGATCGCCCGGTCACGATCGTCGATTTCGTCAATTCGCATAATCTGTCTCGATTCACGATATTGTTCGCATATCATGCCGACGCCTGGCGGCAACAGTCCAAATTGGGAGAAAAATTTCTTCGGCGCCGCAGGATCATACGGCTGCCATGCGACGGGAGGATTCCATGCTGATCGGCGTACCCAAGGAAATCAAGGACAATGAGTTTCGCGTCGGGCTGACCCCCGCTTCGGTCGCCGAGCTGACGCACCACGGCCATTCGGTGTTGGTGGAAAAATCCGCCGGCGTCGGATCGGGACTCTCCGACGACGAATATGTCGCGGCGGGCGCCGCGATCGTCGAAACGCCGCAAGAGATCTTCGCCCGCGCGGAAATGATCGTGAAGGTCAAGGAGCCGCTCGCCGCCGAACGCAAGCAGCTTCGCCGCGGCCAGTTGCTCTACACCTATCTGCATCTCGCGCCCGATCTCGCCCAAACCAAGGATCTCGTCGCCAGCGGCGCGACCTGCATCGCCTACGAGACGGTGACTTCGCCCTTCGGCGGTCTGCCGTTGCTGACGCCGATGTCGGAAGTCGCCGGGCGCCTCGCGCCGCAGGTCGGCGCCCATGCGCTGGAAAAGGCGCAGGGCGGACGCGGCATCCTGCTCGGCGGCGTGCCGGGCGTGCCGGCTGCGGAAGTGGTGGTGATCGGCGGCGGCGTTTCAGGCACCCACGCCGCGACGATCGCGCTCGGCATGGGCGCCAACGTCACCCTGGTCGACAAGTCGAACGAAGCGCTGCGACGCCTCGCCGCCCAATTCGGCACCGGCGTGCGCACGATCTATTCGACGCGCGCCACGATCGCCGAACTCGTCAAGCGCGCCGATTTGGTGATCGGCGCCGTGTTGGTGCCCGGCGCCGCGGCGCCGAAGCTGGTGACGCGCGCGATGCTGGCGACGATGAAGCCCGGCTCGGTGATCGTCGACATCGCGATCGACCAGGGCGGCTGCTGCGAAACCTCGAAGGCGACGACCCATTCGAATCCGACCTACGTCGTCGACGGCGTCGTGCACTATTGCGTCGCCAACATGCCCGGCGCGGTGGCGCGCACCTCGACCTTCGCGCTCAACAACGCCACCCTGCCCTTCGCCCTCGCGCTCGCCGACAAAGGCTGGAAACAGGCGCTCAAGGACGACGTCCACCTGCGCGCGGGGCTCAATGTCCACGAAGGCAAAGTGACGTGCGAACCCGTCGCGCAAGCGCATGGGCTCACTTACACGCCGGCGGAGAGCGTGCTGGGCTGAACGCTCAGCGCGCCGCCGCGCTCACCCTAATCGCCGCCGGCGCCATCGCCGGCGGCAGGGCGCCGCGGCCGTTGAGCGAGCCGGGCGCCCAGTTGAGGCCGCCGCGCATTCGGCGATCTCTGAAATGATGCCGGCCGTGCGGCTCATCATCCGTTCGCCTCGTCTGGGGGCGCATGACGCGCGTCGACATAGACCCAGGCGTTGCGTCCGGAGGCGAGCGGAGCGAGCACCCGTTTGTAGGCGTCGACCTCGTAGGAGTTGGCCGCGGCGAGTTCCGCGTCGGTGATTTCGAATACGGTTCCGGCGACGCGATCCTCGCTGGCGCCGGTGCGGGCGACGATCGGGTGATGCGTCTTGCCGCTTTTCGCCACGACGTCCGCGTCCTCGATCTTCACCATCGACTGGGCGTAGCCGACCAGCGCGTCGGCGCTTCCCTTCAGCAATCGGCCGAAGGTCGAGCGTTGCACGCCCTCCTGCTGGAGCGTGCCGTAGGAAAACAAGAGAGGCATCGGCAATCCTTCCGCAGCGAGCAGAGCGCTCGTCATGGACGCTCGCCCCCCATCGCGCAAGCGAACATTTCGCCGCGGCGGTCGAGGCCGGCGAAGCGTCGAGGGCGGGGCGCTTGGCGTCGACGTTTGTCGCTTTGAGGATCGCAGACGAGCGCGTCGTCTATCGCGCGACGGCGAGGGCCGCGTTCGTCGTCTGCGCTTGCGCCTGCAACGGCGGCAGGTCGCCGCGGCCGTTGAGGGCGCCGGGCGCCCAGTTGAGGCCGCCGCGCATGGCGTAGAAGATGTGGTTGCCGATGCGGTCGACGCGCCGCAGGTAGCCCGCCCAGAACGGATAGACGTAATTGGCGTGATAGTTGAGCGCCTCGGCCACTTTCGGATTGTAGTTGACGCCGCTGACGACCTGCTGTGCGACGCGGGTCGCCGTCGCCCACGGGCCGGGCTCTTCGATGCGCAGCGATTTGCCTTCGCAGGCGAACGAGAACTGGCACGCGAAGGGATGGTTGCGGTCCTGATAGACGACTGCGCAGACGTTGGTGGGGAAGATACCGCTGCGAACGCGGTTGAGCACCACCTGCGCGACGGCGGCCTGGCCCTGCTCGGGTTCGCCGCGCGATTCGAAATAGATCGCCTCGGCCAGGCAGCGCATCTGCCGCGCCGAGTCCTTCGGGTCGATCAGCGCAGCGTAATTCGGCTTGCCGTTGACGTCCGTTTGCGCCGCCACCGTCGTCTGCGCGGACGGACGCGTGGCGGCGACGATCACTTTGCCGTCGCTCGGCGTCGGCGTCGACGAATTCAGCGCCAGATCCATAGGCACCGCTGGCGTCACGCCGTCGCCGAATTGAGGTTGAGGCCGGCTCTCCGCCATGTCCGTGCCGGATTGGAACGCGGCTAGGCTGGGCGAATCCTCGGATCGGGTCTCGGCGCCCTCCTGATCGGTGGACGGGACCGGCCGCCGCAGATGCGCGTCGAAGCCGGGACGAAGGGCAATGAAGGGATCGCCTTTGTCGGCGCGGTCGATCGCGGGGAAGGTCGACTCGCCGCGTTTCAAGGCGGGGTTCGGTTCGATTTCATCGGGAATCGCGGCCAGGTCCTCGGGCGCTCCGAGGGTCAAGCTGACCTCCAGAATCGGATTCGCGTCGCCGTCGAGCGCAGAGGATCGCGCCGGCAAGCGGAACGTCGAGGCGAGAAACGCTTCGCGAACCGGCGAGGGACGGTCGGCGCGCGCCGCTTGCGGGACCAGGCTGCCGGTCCAGCCGGGTTCCTGTCCGGCGTGCGCCGTGATCGACACGAGAAATCCCAGCGCGATGCCCCAGGGCGCGACGGCCGAACCGGCCCAGGCTAGACGCGAACGACCCATACGCAACCCACGCCGTGATTGAACGCCAACGCCGATACGCCGCGATTTGGCCGAGCCCTGTTTCGTCTCGGACCGCCGACCGCACGCGCTCTTCGCAATTCGAGCGCTTATTTTCATAGGAGCTTAAGGTTGCGCGGCCGTTACCGCCGCGCGGACGGGCGAGTCCCGCGATGGGTCACGTTGGGGGAAGGCGAGCGGGTCAGAACGTCGGCGGCGTGCAGGCGGAAACGACCACCAGTTCGCCGTCGCCGGCGTTGCGGAAAGCGTGCGGCCTGCGGCTGTCGAAATAATAGGCGTCGCCAGCCAGGAGTTCGTAGCGCCGGCCGTCGACCTCCAGCGACAAACGCCCCTTGATGACCAAGCCGGCCTCCTCGCCCTGGTGCGAGAGCATCTTGGCGCCCGACTGCGCGCCGGGCTTGTAGCGCTCGTGAATCATCTGCAACGCGCGGCCAGTGAGATTGGCGCCGACCTGGCGATAGGACACCGCGCCGCCGGCGATCTCCGTCAATTCGCCGGCGCGAAAGACGATTTTTTCGCCCTGCTCCTCGGCGGCGGCGAAGAAGTCCGCGATGCCGACCCCCAGCGCCGACAAGATCTGGCGCAGCGCCGAAATCGACGGGCTGACGTGATCGGCTTCGATCATCGAAATCGTCGCATTCGACACGCCCGCGCGGCGCGCCAGTTCGCGCTGCGAAAGCCCCAGGCGCAGGCGCTGCGCCCTCAGGCGCGGGCCGACTTCGATGTCGCGTTTCGCGGTGTTCATGTGTTCACTATTTAGAACAGCGCGAACAGACCGACAACTGGACAATGGCCTTCAGCGCGGGCATTGTTCAGAAAATCAATCAAGTCCGGGAGACAAGCCATGTCCGCCGCCGCCCCGCGCGCCGAAGTTCCCAACGATCTCGCCGCGTTCTGGATGCCGTTCACGCCCAATCGCGCGTTCAAGAAGCGGCCGCGGCTGATTTCGCGTTCCAAGGACATGCACTACTACACGCCCGAAGGGCGCGAGATTCTCGACGCGACGGCGGCGCTTTGGTGCTGCAACGCCGGGCACAACCGCCCCTCGATCGTCGCGGCGATCCAGCGCCAGGCGGCCGAACTCGATTTCTCCCCCAACTTCCAGTTCGCCCATCCCCAGGCGTTTCAACTGTCCTCGCGTCTGGCCGCGCTGGCGCCGGGCGATCTCGACCACGTGTTCTTCGCCAACTCCGGTTCGGAGGCCGCCGACACGGCCCTCAAGATCGCCATCGCCTATCACAACGTGCGCAGAAACGGCTCGCGCCAGCGCTTGATCGGGCGCGAGCGCGGCTATCACGGCGTCGGCTTCGGCGGCATTTCGGTCGGCGGCATGGTCAACAACCGGAAGTTCTTCGGCTCGCTGCTGGCGGGAACCGACCACCTGCCCGCCACCTATAGCCGCGAGCACCAGGCCTTCACCAAGGGCGAGCCGGAATGGGGCGGACACCTCGCCGACGCGCTCGAGGGCATCGTCGGCCTGCACGACGCCTCGACCATCGCCGCCGTCATCGTCGAGCCGATGGCGGGCTCGACCGGCGTACTGCCGGCGCCCAAGGGCTATCTCCAGAAGCTGCGCGCGATCTGCGACAAATACGGCATCCTGCTGATTTTCGATGAAGTCATCACCGGCTTCGGCCGTCTCGGCTTCGCGTTCGCCGCCGAGCGCTACGGCGTCATTCCCGACATGATCACCTTCGCCAAGGGCGTCACCTCCGGCACGGTGCCGATGGGCGGCGTCATCGTGCGCAAGCATGTGCACGACGCGTTCATGCAAGGGCCCGAGTCGGCGATCGAGCTGTTCCACGGCTACACCTATTCCGGCCACCCGCTCGCCTGCGCGGCGAGCCTAGCGACGCTGGACGTCTATCGCGACGAGAACCTCTTCGAGCGCGCCAAGGCGCTGGAGCCCAAGTGGTGCGACGCGCTGATGACCCTGAAAGATCTGCCGCACGTCCTCGACATCCGCTGCGTCGGCCTCACCGGCGCGATCGACTTGGCGCCGTCGAGCGGCGGCGCCGGCGCGCGCGGCTACGCGGCGCTCGAATATTCCTTCCACGAAGCGGGCATCATGCTGCGCCTCTCCGGCGACACCATCGAGCTGACCCCGCCGCTGGTGATCAGCGAGGATCAGATCGGCGAGATCGTCGACAAGGTCGGGCGGACGATCAAGGCGGTGGCGTAGGAGCGCGGGCTCGCCGCCCACTTACATTCCGCATGGTCCCGGAGCGATGGCCTTCATCGCTCCGCCGCCGTCGCGACGACGCCAGGTCAACCGTCGCGGCGAACCCTGACCACGCCGCGAACGCCGGGATAAGCGATCCAGACGACGAGCAGACCGGCGAGGGATATCCCGACGCGCCAATGCCACGCGACCGGCGCGAACATCGCGAGCGCCAGGACGATGAGCGCGAGGGCGACGGACGCGAGGACCATCGCCGGCGATCCCGCATTTTCGTCCGACGGCATCGCGCTCAGCGTGCTGGACTCAATGCTGTGATCGAACGGCGGGGCCGGTCGATATGGGCATACCTCCTAGGAGCCGGCTTCGTTCGGTTCGATAAAGTGACCTGCCGCCGGTTTGTGGACAGTCGGTCAACCAGGCTAAACTAGCATTGCGGTCGTTACGCGAATTGAGCACCTTGAACGCGGCAGCACGTTATGCAGCTTTCTCTGCATGCGTAGCGTTTTGCGGCGAATGGGTTACGACTAAAGCAGGCACTGTAACGTGAGCTACGACCTAAGCCAGCTCGGGTGGAAGGCCTTCCAAGACCTGGCATGCGCGGTCGCCGCCGAAGCGTTACAGCGACCCGTCCAGACATTCCTGGGCTCGAACGACGGTGGACGGGACGGAGCCTTCCTTGGAACCTGGAACGGGCCGGACGGCATAACGGCCAAGTCCACGATCCAGTGCAAGTTCTTTGGGAAACCCGGCGCCACGCTCACCCTGTCCGCCCTGAAAGAGGAGCTGCCGAAGGCGGCTAAACTTGCCGCGGAAGGCCTCTCCGACGACTACGTCATCCTCACCAATGCCGGCGTTTCCGGTGAGGCCGACCAACAAATCTGCGCTGCCTTTCAGGCCGCCGGCGTCCCGATGTGCCGGGTATTCGGGGATTCCTGGATCGTCAAGCAGCTGACCGAGAACCCGAGGCTCCGAACGCTGGTGCCCCGAGTATACGGGATTGGCGACCTCTCCCACATCATAACCGGCCATGGCTACAAGCAGGCCAAGGCGATCCTAGACTCGATGGGATCGGACCTGAGCTGCTTCGTAACGACAGATGCCTATCGGCTCGCCCTGAAGGCCGTGCATGAGCACGGCTTCGTCATCCTTTTGGGCGACCCGGCCTCAGGAAAATCCACTATCGCCGCGATCTTGGCGCTCGGCGCACTCGACGACGGTTGCCTCGGCGCATTGAAGATCAATGCGCCAGATCAGCTCAATCTGTGGCATCCGGGCGAAAGGCAGTTTCTGTGGGTCGATGACGCCTTCGGCCCCAACCAATTCGACGCCGCGCGGATGAGCCGTTGGAATGCGGAACTCGGTACCCTGCGGGCCGCCGT
Source organism: uncultured Alphaproteobacteria bacterium (assembly GCA_963759955.1). Taxonomy (GTDB): domain Bacteria; phylum Pseudomonadota; class Alphaproteobacteria; order Rhizobiales; family Beijerinckiaceae; genus Roseiarcus. The sequence continues at coordinate 42,621 of CAVXCA010000050.1, read as the reverse complement.
CGAAGGAGGTGCGCGGGTGGTGTTCACCTCGCGCAACTACATTTGGGAGGCCGCTAAGCCCCACCTGAAAATGAGCGCCTTCCCGCTCCTCAAGGAAAGCCAGGTTGTAGTCAATGTCCACGCCCTGACCGAAGATGAGCGCGCCCAGATGCTCTACAACCATGTCCGCCGGGCGCAGCCTCAGAAGATGCGGCGACGCCTGAAGCCGTTTCTGGCGGGGATCGCTGCCAACAAGGCCTTCCTTCCGGAGACCGCTCGCAGGCTGGGCGACCCCCTTTTCACCAGTAAGCTCGATCTCAGCGAGGAACGGCTGACGCGCCTCGTCGAACAACCTGTCGAATTCCTCACGGAGATCCTCGGCCAGCTGGATGACGCCTCGCGGGCGGCGATTGCTCTGATTTTTCTGAATTCTCAAACAGGGGTGCCTTCGCCGATCACGACAAGCCAGCCTCTGGAGTTGGTCATCCGATTGATGGGCGTGCGGCCGGCGGATGTTTCGCGGGCGATGCAGCACCTGAATGAAAGCTTGACTCGTCTGATTTCCGAGGAGGATGGCAACCGTTGGGTGTTTCGCCACCCAACCGTGACCGACGCCTTTGCCGGACTCGTCGCGGACTCGCCGGAGCTGGTCGAACTTTATGCCCACGGCGCCAAGCTCGATCGGCTAATCGGCGAAATCGGTTGCGGCCCGAAGAGTGCCGAAGGCGGCCGGCTACGAATACCAGCGTCGCTCTATCCCGCACTGGTCGAGCGCCTGAAGTCGTATCCCTTGGACGAAGCTTTCAAGTCATTACTAGGAGCTCGATGCGAAAAGGTCTTCCTCGCCCTGATGCTGAAGGCCCGCCCCGACATTCTGAAGTGGGCGGCGGAGGTTTCCGCAGGCAATCTATCCTTGGGCAGCCGTCTCCTGCTTGCGGCGTTGAGTTCCTTGGGTTTACTCTTCGAAGCTGATCGCCTGACGGTAGTCGAGAAAATTCGAGACCATTCGATTACCTGGCTGGACGCTACTCCATTGAAGGACGAAATCCTCCAGCAGATCTTCACCAAAAGCGAGTTGTCCGAGTATGCAGAGCTTTTCCGTAAAGAATGGCTCGGAGACCTTCCCGGTCTCTTCGACGAACTGTGCTCGCGCTTTTCATCGGATGACGAAGTGAGCCTATTCACCGAGTTCAGGGACAATATACGGATTGCGCAGCGGTATTTCAGAATCGATGAACAGGAAGAGGAATTTTCTGCGCTTTACGCCCAGCTGGACGCGCACATCGAAAACCTGGAAGCCAATCGCACTTCCGCGATCGGCTCCAGTCGGACTCCCCCATCGTTTGACGGATCGGGCGGCGCGTCGTCAGCGATGGCCAGCACTATCTTCGACGACGTCGACAACTGAGTTAGTCGCTGGTCGGAGGCGAACAGGATCGGCGACGCGCTCGGCACGAGCTCCGGCCCTGAAGTGTCTGACTATCGGCGATAAGTCTGGGTTCGTATATGGCGCATTCTTCCCATAGCGACTAAAGCCGCTTCTGGGGCATCGCTGCCGTTGTCGGAGTACGGTGGGAAAGTCGGCTTCGGGTCGAACTTTGCCGTCCGACTCCCGGCTATCGAACGTCCGCTTTCGCTTCTAATCGCCCCAAAGCCGCCGTTCCGCTCTCGGCCAAGCCCGCTCGTTTACGCGCGGCTGGCGGGAGGTCGGCTTCGGTCGTTTTCGCCTGAGCAAAGCGCGGCGACCCGGGGATCGCGACAATAGTTTTCTGAAAATCTAAAGGCGTGCTAGACTGTCCTTGCTCGGTCGCCGCTGCCGCGCCGGGCGCCGCCAACGCGTTGGGGAGTGGGAGCGGCGCAAAAGTCTTGGAGCCTTTCGGAATTTCCCATGTTTGCCCTGCATCCCCTTGATTTCCCACAAAACCGCCAAAGGAATCTTTGGAAATCCTTGGAGAAAGAAGCCAGAAATTTGGAAAGGTTTCGCGTCGATAGGGAAAAGTTTGCAGAGCCCGCTCCGGCTTGGGAGCGCGACCCAATTTGACGGTGTCGGCCGCAATGAATCCGCGTCGCGCGCCGGATTTTTACGAGCGGCCTAATCGACTAAGTCGATTAAACAGACAAGAATAATGCGTTGGATCGATTGAACGAATCCGAAGATGAAAGGCGAAATCCCATGGAGTTCGTTCCTTGACCAGCCTCGACGCCCAAATCGCACTGCCGTCCCGGCGCTTCGGCGCCCTTCCCGCTCTTGCGCCCGGCCTCGCCCTCACCGGCGGCATCGCCGCGCTCGCCTTCGCCCTGCGCCTCATTCCCGGCATGTCCGTGCTCAGCCCGATGATCCTGTCGGTCATCATCGGCGTTGTCGTGCACAATTTCGTCGGCGCGCCGCACGCCGCGCGCCTCGGCATGGCCTTCTCGCTGCGCGCGATCCTGCGTTTCTCCATCGTTCTGCTCGGCCTTCAGATCACCGCGCGGCAAGCCGCGGAACTCGGCCCCGGCGGCATCGCCATGATCGCCGCGGCGCTGGTCTCGACTTTGGCCTTCACCATCGCGATGGGCCGCGCGCTCGGGGTGGCGCAGGGGCTCGCGCTGCTGATCGGCGTCGGCACCTCGATCTGCGGCGCTTCGGCGGTGATCGCGGCCAAGACCGCGACCGCCGGCAAGGACGACGACGCCGCTTACGCCGTCGCCTGCGTGACCCTGTTCGGCACGCTCGCCATGCTCGCCTATCCGATCGCGCAGGGCTTCCTGCATCTGTCGCCGCGCGCCTATGGCCTGTGGGCCGGCGCGTCGATCCATGAGATCGCCCAGGCCGTCGCCGCGTCCTTCCAGGGCGGCGCCGACGCCGGACAATTCGGCGCCATCGCCAAATTGACCCGCGTCGCGATGATGGCGCCGGTGGTCATCGCGCTCGGCGAAATGACCGCCCGGCTCGGCTTGGCCGGCGACGGCGAGCGGCAAAAGCCGCCGTTCCCGTGGTTCCTGGTCGGCTTTCTCGTGCTGGCGACGTTCAACAGCCTCGTCGCGGTTCCGCATGAAATCGCCGCACCGATCGGCGTCGTCACCACCTTCCTGCTCTCCATGGCGATGGCGGCGATGGGTCTGGTCACCGATCTCGGCCATATCCGCGCCCGCGGCCTCAGGCCTTTGGCGCTGGGGTTCCTCGCCTCGCTGTTCATTTGCCTCGTCAGTCTGGTAATGGTGCGCCTGATCCCTTGAGGGCGACAAGCCGGTGACGCTGGAACAACTACGCGTTTTCATAGCCGTCGCCGAACATGAGCACATGACGCGGGCGGCGCGCGAACTGAACCTGACGCAATCGGCCGCCAGCGCCGCCGTCGCCGCGCTCGAAGCGCGCCACGGCGTCAAGCTGTTCGACCGGATCGGGCGGCGCATCGCGCTGACCGCGGAGGGCCGGGTGTTCTTGAGCGAAGCGAAAGCGGTGCTGGCGCGCGCGCTCGCCGCCGAACAGCAACTCGCGGACTTCGCCGGCCTCAAGAGCGGCGAACTCGTCCTCGCCGCCAGCCAGACCATCGGCAGCTACTGGCTGCCGCCTCGCATCGTGCGATTTCGCGCCGCCTACCCCGGACTGACGATCAAATTGCGAATCGGCAACACCCGCAGGGTCGCGACGCTAGCGGCCGCCGGGGAAGTCGACCTCGGCTTGGTCGAGGGCGAAATCTCCGATCCCGCGCTCGTCGTCCGGCCGATCGGGGAGGACGAATTGGTCGTCGTCGCCGCGCCGAACGAGCGCCGCCTCTTGGAGGGCCTGGACGCCAGCCGGCTGACGGCGGCCCCCTGGGTCGCGCGCGAAAAGGGTTCGGGCACGCGCGCGGCCTTCGAGGCGGCGCTGACCGCGTTCGGCGTCGACGCCTCGAAGAGAAACTTCGTGCTGGAGCTGCCCTCGAACGAGGCGATCCGCGCCGCGGTGGAAGCGGGCGCGGGCCTGGCCGTCATGTCGCGCCTGGTCGTCAGCGCGTCGATCAAGGCGGGTTCGCTGATCGCTTCGCCGCTCGCCCTGCCGCGCCGCCGCTTCTTCCTGCTGCGTCACAAGGAGCGCTACGAATCGCAGGCCTCGCAGGCCTTCGTGCGCATGATCGAGAAATACGACGAGGGGGCCGGCGAGCGCTCCCGGGTTACGCCGTAACGCCGAGCAGGGCCGGCAATTCGTCGAGTGTCCGGACCTCGAAGTCCGGCGCGCCCGGCAGGCGCTCGCGGCGTTGGCCGTAGCGATTGCACCAGACGACCCGCATGCCGAAATCCGACGCGGCGTGGGCGTCCCAGGCGTTGGACGATTGGAACGAGACCTGCGAAGCCGTCACGCCCAACTGGTCGAGCGCGTATTGATAGACTCTTCGATCGGTCTTGAAGACGCGCACCGCCTCGACCGACAGCACCGCGTCGAACAACCCCTTCAGCCCCGCGCCCGCCACCGCTTCGTCCAGCATCGCCGGCGACCCATTGGAAAGAATGGCGATTGCGAACCCCGCGCCGCGCAGGGCGCGCAAGGCGCCGGCAACTTCGGGGAACGGCTTTAGCGTGCGATAGAGGCCCATCAGGCGATCGCGCAAGCCGGGCCGATCGAGGCCGAGGCTGTCGAGCGCGAAATCCAAGGCGTCGCCCGTGACCTGCCAGAAGTCCGCGTAACGGGCCTGCAGCGAACGCAGCCAAGTGTACTGCAACTGCTTGTCGCGCCACAGCGCGGTCAACGCGGCGCGTTTGTCCGCCTCGATGTCGGGGCAAGCCGCCGCGGCCGAAGCAAAATCGAACAAAGTGCCATAGGCGTCGAAGACGCAGGCGCGAACGCCTTCGAGACGGTTCATAGCTCGACCTCCCGTCGCAAACGCAAAACGGGCGACGCGTAGGCCGCGCCGCCCGGAAAACTCAAGAGTCGCGAACGCCTCCGGCGTCAGCCCTCGGCGGAGCCGCCCTTGTTCTGGACGGGGCCGGAATCCTTGCCCTTGGCCTCGACGTCGCGGTCGACGAATTCGATCACCGCCATCGCGGCGTTGTCGCCCTGGCGGAAGCCCGCCTTCATGATGCGGGTGTAACCGCCGTTGCGCGTCTTGTAGCGCGGGCCGATCACATCGATCAGCTTCTTCACCAGGTCCGCGTCGCGCAGCCGCGAAATGGCGATGCGGCGCGCATGCAGGTCGCCGCGCTTGCCGAGCGTCACCAGCTTCTCGACGACCGGGCGAAGATCCTTCGCCTTGGGCAGCGTGGTGACGATCTGCTCGTGCTTGATCAGCGCCTGCGCCATATTGGCGAACATCGCCTGACGGTGTTCGGCGGTGCGGTTGAAGCGACGCTTCGCGTGTCCGTGATACATTTGGCTTGTCTCCTTTTCGGGTCTACGGCCGCCGTGCCAAGGAACGGCCGTTTGTTATGGTCTTGGCGAATAGCGAGTGGCAAATGGACGGCTCTATTCGCCATTCGCCACTCGCCTTATCTTAGTAGTGCTCCTCGAAGCGCTTGGCCAGCTCTTCGATGTTCTCGGGCGGCCAACCTGTGACTTCCATGCCCAGATGCAAACCCATCTGCGCGAGCACTTCCTTGATCTCGTTGAGCGACTTGCGGCCGAAATTCGGCGTTCGCAGCATTTCGCTTTCCGACTTCTGGATGAGGTCGCCGATGTAGGTGATGTTGTCGTTCTTCAGGCAGTTGGCCGAGCGCACGGAAAGCTCGAGTTCGTCGACCTTCTTGAGCAGCGCCGGGTTGAAGGCGAGCTCGGGGATCGCGTGCTGCGCTTCCTCGCGCCGCGGCTCCTCGAAGGTGACGAACACCGCAAGCTGGTCCTGCAGGATGCGCGCAGCGTAGGCGAGCGCGTCCTCCGGCGAGATCGCGCCGTTGGTCTCGATCGTCATCGTCAGCTTGTCCTTGTCGAGATCCTGGCCCTCGCGGGTGTTCTCGACGCGGTAGGAGACCTTCTTGACCGGCGAGAACATGCTGTCGATCGGCATCAAGCCGATCGGCGAGTCCTCGGCCCGGTTGCGATCGGCGGGCACGTAGCCCTTGCCCGTCGTCACCGTGAATTCGATACGGATGTCCGCGCCCTCGTCGAGCGTGCAGATGACGAGCTGCGGATTGAGAATCTGGATGTCGCCGGTGGTCTGGATGTCGCCAGCGGTGACGGCGCCGGGCCCGCGGCGCTTGAGGATGAGGCGCTTGACGCCCTCGCCCTGCATCTTGACCGCGATGTCCTTGACGTTGAGCACGATGTCGACGACGTCCTCGCGAACGCCGGGAATCGACGAGAATTCATGCAGCACGCCGTCGACGTGGATCGAGGTGATCGCGGCGCCCTGCAGCGACGACAACAGCACGCGGCGCAGCGAATTGCCGAGCGTCTGGCCGAAGCCGCGCTCCAGCGGCTCGGCGACGACCGTGGCGATGCGGCGCGGATCCTCGCTAGAAACGACTTCGAGCTTCTTCGGCTTGATGAGTTCTTGCCAGTTTTTCTGGATCACGATTTGTGCCTTCCATTCGACGATGCTGCGCGCCGGGACCACCAAGGGTCCGGCGCGAGAAGCACGGGCGCGGCAGCGCCGCGGGGCGATCTAAGTCAGACGCGGCGACGCTTACGCGGCCGGCAACCGTTGTGCGGGATCGGCGTCACGTCGCGGATCGAGGTGACGTTGAAGCCGGCGGCCTGGATCGCGCGAAGCGCCGACTCGCGCCCCGAACCCGGACCGGAGACCTCGACTTCGAGCATGCGCATGCCGTGCTCGGCGGCTTTCTTGACTGCGTCCTCGGCGGCCATCTGGGCGGCGAAGGGCGTCGATTTGCGCGAGCCCTTGAACCCCATCGTTCCCGCCGACGACCAGGAAATGGTGTTGCCCTGCGCGTCGGTGATTGTGATCATCGTGTTGTTGAACGTCGAATTCACATGGGCGACGCCCGACACGATGTTCTTGCGTTCGCGGCGGCGAACGCGGGTTGCTTCCTTAGCCATTGGTTCGTCCTTCAAGCGCGCCTGCGGCGCGAAAAACCCTCAAGTTCCGCGAGGCCTCGCGAGCGATCACTTCTTCTTGCCGGCGATCGCCTTGGCCTTGCCTTTGCGCGTGCGCGCGTTGGTGTGCGTGCGCTGGCCGTGGACGGGCAGCGAGCGACGGTGCCGAAGCCCGCGGTAAGCGCCGAGGTCCATCAGGCGCTTGATGTTGATCGCCACTTCGCGACGCAAATCGCCCTCGACCATGTAGTCGCGGTCGATCGTCTCGCGGATTTGCAGCACTTCGGCGTCGGTGAGCTGCGCGACGCGGCGCTCGGACGGAATGTGAACCTTTTCGCAAATCTCCTCGGCTTTCTTCGAGCCGATGCCGTGGATATATTGCAGCGCGATGATGACGCGCTTGTTGGTGGGTATATTGACGCCTGCGATACGAGCCACGGCTCATGCTCCATTTGGGCGGCGCCCCGGCCAAAAGCCGATGCGCGGCGGTTGAAGAACCCTCGACGTCCGGTGGAGGCCGGCCCTTGCCAAGAGACCCAAAAACACAAAAAGTCCCATGCGCTCGCAATGGCGCCGGGACCCTGAACGCGTCGGGATTGGGCGTATATAGAGCGCCGACCGCCGGGCGTCAACAGGCGCCGCACGCGCCCTTGCGATGCTTCGGCCGAACCCCGATCGGCGAGAGCGCCAGCGCGGCGCTGTTTCCCGGCCTGTTTTGCGCGCCTCATTCGCGCGCCTGAAGGGCTTACGACGCAATTCTGCCGCCCGGACGGCGCCCACGCCGAAGCGGCCGCAACGAGACTCGAAACCGAAACGCTCCGTTCGTTAGAACGAAACGTTCGCGTTAAATCGCGCCGATGGTCACCGCCACGTCGGCCGGACGCGCCGTATAGGGCCAGGACGTCACGAGCACGTCGGCGCCCGCCCGCGCATAGGCGGCGGCATTCTCGGGATGGATTCCGCCGGCGGCCGCCAGAACGGGGCGGCGCGAAAGAACGGCGAAAGCGCGCGCGACTTGTTCGATTGCCTTCGGATCGAATTTTTCCGCCTGAACGACGTCGAAACCGGCGTTCGCCGCCTCGATCGCGTCGGCAACGCTGCCGACTTCGATGACCAGCTTTTTCTCCGGCGCGTTCGCCCTCAGTTCTCGGGCGAGCGTCGAAGCCGCGACGCCGGGGCGGAAGACGCGGTGTTCAGGGAAAACGAGAATGGTCTCGGAGAGGCCCAGTCGATGCGGGACCGCGCCTCCAGCCTTGATCGCCGCGATCGCCAGCGCTTTGGTCCCCGGCGCGTTCTTGCGCGTGCAGGCGACAACCGCGTCGGGCCGCGCCTCGCGCGCCGAGACGACGAGCGCGCGCGCGGCGCTCGCGACGCCCGACCAGATCTCCATCAAGGTCTGTGCGACCTTCCACGCTTTCAGCAGGCCTTTTGCCGATCCCTCGCCTTCCAGCAACGTCTGGCCCGCCGCGACCTCGTCGCCGGCCCTGGCGCGCTGGCGAACCGCAACGCCGCAAAGCGCCAAAAGCGCGGCCGCCTCGTCGATCGCCGCGACGATCATCGGCGTCCGGGCGGCGAAATGGATGCTGCCCTTCGCGGCGCCGATCCGCAGAGTTTCCGTCGTCAGATCGCCGTAGGGCACATCTTCGAACAGCAGCCTTTCGAGTTCGCTCGCCGTCAACGCTGACATGTCTTCCTCACCGTTTAGGCCGCGCAGTCCAGCGCCGTCACCATAATTCCGATCTCTAAGTCAGGAAACCGAGACTCTCCAATCGGGCCGCCAAACCGAAGGCGCGGTCGGGACGGCGCTTACGATCGCCCATGAAACGAATAGAACTTTTCCGCGGCTCCCCGGTCTTTCGCCTGCCCTTCTGCGCGTCGTTTACTCATTGAGCGTGGCCTGTTCGACCTTGACGCCGGAGGCATTGGCCGCGGCGATGGCGTCGGCCAATCGATCGAGGGCCTGGTGCGCATCCTCCTGAGGCGCGCCTTTGGCCAACACCGGCTCGAAAAACGTCGCCTTAAACTGGGGCAGCAATTCACTGAGCACGTCAGGCATGGTCGTGCCCCAGCCGTAAGAGCCGATCATCGCCGCGAACCGCGTCTTCGGCGCCAAGACGTTCACCAGAAAGGCGACTTGCGCGATGCTCGGGTGGGGCCCGGCAAGCACGGTCGGCGACGCGAACACCAATGTCGAGGCCTCGACCAGGGCCATCGAGAGCTCCCCGGAATCGAAATCGACGACATTGAAAGGCCGCACCGACAGGCCTCTCTCGACCAGCCGGTCAGTCAAGTATTCGACCATAGCGGCGGTATTCTCGTACATCGACACATAGGGGATCACCACCTCGGGCTTGACGTCGTCAGAGGTCCATTTCCGGTAGAGATCCATGATGAAAGCGGGCCTGCCGTAGACCGGACCGTGGCTGGGAGCAATGACGTCGAGCGCCAGTTCGGCCATGCGGTTCAAGGCGTTTCGGCAATGGGGCCGGTAGGGCATCATGATCTCGGCGTAGTAGCGCTTGGCGGCGGTCTCGACGCGGGCCTCGTCGAGCGCGAACAGGTCGGTCGTGGCCAGGTGCGAACCGAGGAAATCGCAGGGGAAGACGATGCGGTCCTCCTCGACATAGGTCGCCATGGTTTCAGGCCAGTGAACCCACGGAATGAAAATGAACCGAAGCGTCTTGTCGCCCAGCGAGATCCGCTCCCCGTCCTTCACCTCGACGAAGACGCTCGCATCGAGGGGGACGGCGTCGCGGATCAGCCCGCGGCAGCGCGCATTGGAGACGACCTTGGCGTTCGGGAACAGTTCGAGGACGGCCGGAATCGAGCCGGAATGGTCCTGTTCGGCGTGGTTGGCGACGATGTAGTCGAGCCTCTCGAGGCCCATTGTCTTCAGGGCATCGATGAAACTGGCGGTCTTCGGCGGATAGGCGGTGTCGATCAGAGCCGTCTTTTCGCTGCCCCTGACCAAGTAAGAGTTGTAGGTCGTCCCCTCCGGTAGAGGAACCAGTTCGTCAAAAATCTTGCGGTCCCAGTGATTCGACCGCAACGAAAACACGCCGTCCTTGATTTTCATCGGAATCATGATGCTTGCCTTCCCGCCGCTCGGCATGATCGACGCGCGCCGCCGCACGCTAGCCGTTCGGCCGGGCCGCCGCTGTCGGCTAGCCGACTCGCCGCGGGCGGTTGCGGCGGTTGCAACCTTCGAGGGCGCCGCCGCAGCGCCGCAAAGAGGAGGTCTCGCGCACGATCGCCCCAACGCCGAAACGCCCCGTTGAGACCGGCGTCTGGGCAAGTCCCCCGCGAAGGTCTATGTCGGAACGCCGTGGCGACGCCGCCCATGGTTCGGCAGGCGAGGGGAGGACGCGAGGAGTGAGCGAAGCGCAACAGCCGCCGGCCCTCTCCGAGGCCAGGGCGGCCGCACGGCGGGTCGGCGGCCTGCCGGCGCGATTTCGCGCGGGCGACCGGCTGTTCCGTCCGGGCGATTCCGCTCGCGGTTGGATCGTCGTCGAAGCGGGGCGGGTAAGGGTTAGCCTGACCGCCGACACTGGCCGAGAGGTCGTGCTTTATCGCCTGGGCACTGGAGATTCCTGCCTTCTGACGACCTCGGCGCTGCTGTGCGAGGAAACCATGCTCGCCGAAGCCGTGGCCGAGACCGACGTCGAGGCGCGGCTGGTCCCGGTCGCCGCTTTCGAGCGTCTCATCGCCGAGGACGCCGCTTTCCGCCGCGCGGTTCTGCGCAACTACGCCGAGCGCGTCGGCGACCTCGTCGTCGTCATCCAGGACGTGCTGTTCCACGCCCTGCCGGAGCGGCTCGCGCGTCATCTCTTGGCCCGCGCGCGCGACGGCGCGGTCGAGACGACGCACCAGGCCATCGCCAGCGAACTGGGCACGGCGCGCGAAGTCGTCTCCCGCGTGCTGCAACGCTTCGAGCGCGACGGGCTGATCCGCGCCGAGCGCGGCCAGATCCATATCCTCAACGCAGGCGCGCTGCAGCGGATGAGCACGGCGCGGGGGTGACAAGGTCACAGACGACCGCCCCACGCGGCTCTAAACATTCGACGGTTTCAATCGAAGGAGACGTCTATGAAAGTCAATGTCGGTACGATCGATCGCATCATCCGCGTCGTGCTGGGGGTCGTGCTGATCGCGTTCGCCCTCGGATTCATCGCGCCGGGCACGCCCTACCATTGGATCGGCTGGATCGGCATCGTGCCGCTGGCGACGGCGGCGGTCGGCTCCTGCCCGCTCTACAGCATACTCGGCATGTCGACATGCCCGACCCACAAGAGCGCCTGACGCATTGAGGCGTCGGCGTTTGCAGAGCGCGGCTTTGCGACCGGGGCGGCCAAGCGCGTCGCCCCGGCGCTATTCTACGTCCTCGACCGTAACCGTGCGCCCGGAAAGCCGCTGGGCGAGCGAAGCCTCCATGAACGCGTCGAGGTCGCCGTCGAGCACGTCGGCGGGCGTGCCCGAGACGTGACCGGTGCGCAGGTCCTTGACCATCTGATAGGGCTGCAGCACGTAGGAGCGGATCTGGTGGCCCCAGCCGATTTCGGTCTTGGAGGCCGCGTCGGCGGTGATCTTGGCCTCGCGCTTTTCTAATTCCATTTCGTAAATTCTGGCGCGCAGCATGTTCCACGCGGTGGCGCGATTCTTGTGCTGCGAGCGCTCGGACTGGCAAGCGACCACGATGCCGGTCGGGATGTGGGTGATTCGCACCGCCGATTCGGTCTTATTGACGTGCTGCCCGCCGGCGCCCGAGGCGCGGTACGTGTCGATGCGGCAATCGCCCTCGTTGATGTCGACCTGGATGCGGTCGTCGACCACCGGGTAGACCCAAACCGAGGCGAAGCTGGTGTGCCGGCGCGCGTTGGCGTCGAAAGGCGAAATGCGCACCAGCCGATGCACCCCCGATTCGGTCTTCAGCCAGCCGTGGGCGTTATGGCCCTTGACGACGATGGTGGCCGATTTGATTCCCGCTTCGTCGCCGGCCGTCTCCTCGACCACTTCGACGTCGAATTTCCGCCGCTCGCCCCAGCGAATGTACATGCGCAGCAGCATGCGCGCCCAGTCGCAGCTTTCGGTGCCGCCGGCGCCCGAATGCACTTCGAGATAGGTGTCGTTGGCGTCGGCTTCGCCCGACAGCAGCGCCTCCAACTGCCGGCGCTCGCCTTCGGTTTTGAGCGCCTTGAGCTGGGCGACGCCCTCCGCCTCGGTCTCCGCGTCGCCTTCGGCCTCGCCGAGTTCGACCAGCGTCGTCGCGTCGTCGAGATCGCGTTCGATCTTGGTCAGCGAGCCGAGCCTGTCCTCCAGCATGGTGCGCTCGCGCATCAGCTTTTGCGCGGCTTCGGGATCGTTCCACAGGCCGGGGTCTTCGGACTTGGCGTTGAGTTCGGCTAATCGGCGCGTCGCAGCGTCGACGTCAAAGATGCCTCCTCAGCAGTCCCATGGACTGCTTGATCGTTTCGACGAGCTGTTCGGCTTCCGCGCGCATGGATGGGGATCCTCGATTCGGCGCGCAAACTAGTGCGCGGGGCCGGGGATGTAAACGGCCGGCGGAGCGCTCGAGTTTTCCGCGCCGGCGCGAGCAACTCCGGCGGCCGACGACGCCGCGCCATCAAACGGTAATCAAACCGTCATGCGCCGCGACTAAAGCGGCCTCCCGTAGGTTTTATGGCCTAGTGAGTTGCCGGAGGAAAAATAATGCGATCGTCTCTCTACTTTGCCGCCGCCGCCGGCGCGATGTTCGCGGCCGGGTCCGCGCACGCCGCCGACTGCCCCGCGGACGGGCTGCGCTTCGGCGTCGAGCCGTATGAATCGGCTCAACGGCTGATTCCGGTTTATAACGATTTGGCCAAGCTGATCGCCGATAAGGTCGGCTGCCCGGTTCAGCTCTTCGTCGCCACGAGCTACAACGCCGAGATCGAGGCGATGCGCAACGGCAAGCTCGAGATCGGCGAGTTCGGCCCGCTCGGCTACGTCCTTGCCCATCAGGTCGCCAAGGCTGAGGCGGTCGCGAGTTTCGCCGACAAGGACGGCAAGCCGTCGACCTATTACGCCTCGATCGTCACTTGGCCGGGATCGGGCATCAAGACGCTGGCGGACATCAAGGGCAAGTCGTTCGCCTTTTCCGACCCGGCCTCGACGTCGGGCCACCTGTTTCCCGCCTTCGGCTTGAGCAAGAACGGGATCGATCCCGACCACGACGTCAAGCCCATCTACGCCGGCAGCCACACCGCCTCCTTCGAGGCGCTGCGCAACCACAAGGTCGAGGCCGGCGAGTTGAACAGCGAAGAAATCGCCAGCGCCAAGCTGCACAACGAATACGATCCGAACGCCTATGTCACGCTCTGGAAGTCGGACCCGATTCCGCTCGATCCGCTCTGCCTGCGCGGCGACATGGAGGCCGGGCTCAAGCAGCGCCTCGCCAAAGTTCTGAGCTCGATCGACCTCCACGAACTCCCCGAGGCCGACCAGCAGTTCCTCGCCGCCAACGAGGATCCGGCGCTGAAGACGGTGCCGCAGACCGACGGGGCTTACGATCAGATCCGCGACCTCGTCTCCACCCTGAAGATCGACCTCGCCAAGCTTTGAGCGGAGTTCGGGGCTGATGGCGTTGGACGCGGAAGTCAGGCTCGGCGTTCGGGGTTTGCGCATGCGCTACCCCAACGGCAAGCTCGCGCTCGACGGCGTGGACCTGACGGTCCGCGCCGGCGAACTGGTGACGATCCTGGGCAGCAACGGCTGCGGCAAGACGACGCTGCTCCGTTGCGTCGCCCGTCTTCAGAATCCGACCGCGGGCGAGGTGCTGGTCGACGGCCAGGATCTCGCCCGGCTCTCGGGCCGGCAGTTGCGTAACGCCCGCCTCGCTCTGGCGATGGTGCTCCAGCGCGCCAATCTGGTGAAGCGGCGCAGCGTGCTCGCGAACGTGGTGAGCGGGACGCTTGGACGGCGCCGCACGTTTTGGACGGCGCTCGGCGGCCTCCCCGCCGAGGAATTCCCCATGGCGCAGGGCCTTCTGCGCGAGGTCGGCGTCGAGCGCCTCGGCGCGCAGCGCGCCGACACCTTGTCGGGCGGCCAGGCGCAACGGGCCTCGATCGCGCGCGCGCTCGCCCAGCGCCCCAAGCTGATCCTCGCCGACGAGCCGGTCGCAAGCCTCGACCCCGAAGCGGCAGAGGAGATCATGCGTCTATTGCGCCGGCTCGCGGTCGAGAACGGCCTGGCGGTCCTGTGCGTACTGCACCAACCGGAGGTCGCGTTGCGCTATTCCCATCGGGTCGTCGGCCTTCGCGACGGCGTCGTGGCTTTCGACCGGCCCGCCGAACGTTGCGCCGGCAACGAGATCGCGCTCCTCTATAAGGATCTGGCGGCATGAGCGTCGAAAGCTCGATGATCGAGACCGACCGTAGGCTGCGACGCGAGGACTTCTCGGCGCCGATCGCGCTTGCGCCGCCGCGAGCCCACATTGGCGCGCGGCTGGCGCGCGCCCTCGTCGCTCTGCTCGTCGCGGCGATCATCGCTCAGGCCTTCTACGTGGTCGAGGCGCGCCCCGAAGACCTGATCACCGGCGTCCACGGCATGGCCGACCTGCTCAGCCGCGCCATGCCTCCCGACGTGTCGCAGATACGCGACATGTTGTGGCCTGCGCTGGAAACCGTGGATCTCGCGATCTTCGGAACCGTTTTCGGCGTCCTGATGGCGCTGCCGCTGGCCGTGCTCGCGGCCGCCAACGTCACGCCGGCGCGGCCGCTTTATTTTCTCGCGCGCGCCGTCATCGCGCTGACGCGCGCGGTGCCCGACCTCGTCTGGGCGCTGCTGTTCGTGACCGCGGTGGGCCTCGGCCCCTTCCCCGGCGCGCTCGCTCTGTCAGTCCATTCGATCGGAATGCTCGGCCGGTTGTTCGCCGAGGTGATCGAGGACATGGATTTCGGGCCTGTCGAGGCGCTGACCCTGACCGGGGCGAGCCGGCTGCAGGTGTTCACCCACGCAGTCGTGCCGGGCGTGCTGCCGTCGCTGTTGGGGATCAGCCTCTATCGCTTCGACGAGAACCTGCGTTCCTCGCTCGTGCTCGGCTTCGTCGGCGCCGGCGGCATCGGCTTCCAACTGCTGACCGCGATGAACCTGTTCCAATACCAGACGGTGTCGTTGCTGCTGATCATGACCTTCGCCCTGGTGATGCTCGCCGAGCGCGGATCGGCGCTGCTGCGACGGCGCGTGGCGTAAGGCGTCGCGACAGGCCGCACCGTCGATCGCGTCGCCTCAGGTTCGCCCTGGACGCCGCCGGCGGCCGGCCCGGTTCCCTTCATGATGGACGAGGAGCGACGCGCATCGGCCCAGCGACGGCCGACGCGCGCCGCCATAAGGCAAAATCAAGGGAGTCGCGCACCTCTTGCCGCGACGGCAAAAGGCCGGAGCCGCGAGGTAGGCCTGGCTTTCACGTCGAGCGCAAATCAGGCGAAGGTCCGCTCAGTCCCAAGACACCGCGCGACCGCATGAGGCCGGGCGACTGCATCCACAAATCCGGGGGCCGCGCGACCGCGGCGCTTGCTCAATAGAGCCCGCCAGTCCCGGCGCCCACCGCCTTTTCCTCGTCGGGCGACATGGTCGACGCGTCGGGCGTGCCGTCTCCGGCGGCGTAGCCGTCGGGCGGCGCGGTGCCGGGCTTGAACGCCTCCTCGATCGAGCCTGGCCCGCTCGAGCGCATGCCGGTATGCACGTCGACCGAAATGAGCTTGATGCCCGGGGGCACGCGGAACGGCGTGTCCGGCGTGTCTTTGAGCGCCATCTTCATGAAGTCGCGGAAGATCGGCGCGGTGTAGAGCGCGGCCTGGGCGCTGTCGCCGAGCGAGCGCGGCTTGTCGTAGCCCATGAACACGCCGAATGCGAGGTTCGGCGAATAGCCGACGAACCACAGGTCCTTGGCTTCGTTGGTCGTGCCGGTCTTGCCGGCCAAGGTGCGGTGGAGCTCGCTGATCGCGATGCCTGTTCCGCGCTGGATCACGCCCTGCATGATCGAGGTGATCTGATAGGCGGTCAGCGGATCGATCACCTGCTCGCGCTTGTCGATGATCTTGGGCTCGTCCTGGTTTTCCCATTTGGTCGCGTCGCAGCCCTGACAGATGCGCTCGTCGTGCTTGTAGATCGTGTTGCCCCAGCGGTCCTGGATGCGGTCGATCAGCGTCGCCTTGATGCGCTTGCCGCCGTTGTCGAACATCGAATAGCCGGTGACCATGCGCAGCACCGTCGTCTCGCCGGCGCCGAGCGACATCGAAAGATACGGCGGCAGATTGTCGTAGATGCCGAAGCGCTTGGCGTATTCGGCGATCAGCGGCATGCCGATGTCCCGCGCGAGGCGCACCGTCATCTGGTTGATCGAATGTTCGATGCCGTAGCGCAGCGTGTGCGGACCGCCCGACTTGCCCTCAAAGTTTTCCGGCTTCCAGATCTCGCCGTTGCCCTGATCGATCTCGATCGGCTCGTCGAGGACGATCGAGGACGGCGTGTAGCCGTTGTCGATCGCCGCGGCGTAGACGAACGGCTTGAACGACGAGCCGGGCTGGCGCTGGGCCTGAGTGGCGCGATTGAATTCCGACAGATCGTAGGAGAAGCCGCCGACCATCGCCAGGACGCGGCCGGTGAACGGATCCATCGCGACGCAAGCGCCCGACACTTCGGGAATCTGCCGCAGCCGGAACTCGCCCGCCTTGCCGGCCACCGGCTCGACGTAAACGACGTCGCCAGGCTTGGCCAGCGTCTTCGGCGACCGGTGGGTCCATTTCAGGCCGTCGGCGCTCACCGTGCCCGTTTCGCGCTCCGGCCCCAGCGCGCCGGACTTGTCGCGTTCGGGCTGCAAGCCGATGCGCATCGACGTATCGGCGACGTCGAGGACCACGGCGAGGCGCCAGGGCTTGATGTCGCCGTATTCGGGAATTTCGCCGAGCGCCACGCCCCAGTCCTGGCCAAGGTCGATCGTCTTGACGATGCCGTGCCAGCCGTGGGCCTCGTCGTAGCGCACCAAGCCGTCGACCAGCGCTTTACGCGCCATCAACTGCAATTTCGGATCGAGCGTGGTGCGCACCGACAGGCCGCCTTCATAGAGCTTCTGCTCGCCGTAGCGCTCGGATAATTCGCGCCGCACTTCCTCGGCGAAGAAGCCGGCGGCGATCGAATTGGTCGGCAGCACGCGCGGCGTGATGGTCAGCGGCTCGGCGCGCGCGGCCTTGGCCTGTTCGGCGGTGATGTAGCCGTCTTCCGCCATGCGGCCGATCACGTAGTTGCGCCGCTCGATCGCGCGGTCGTGGTTGCGGTAGGGATTGAGCGCGCTCGGCTCCTTGGGCAAGGCGGCGAGATAGGCGACCTCGGCGATGCTCAATTCATGCACCGACTTATTGAAGTAATTGAGCGCCGCGGCGGCGACGCCGTAATTGCTCTGGCCGAGATAGATTTCGTTGAGATAGAGCTCGAGGATCTTGTCCTTGGAATAGGCGGACTCGATGCGCACGCTGAGCAGGATTTCGCGGATCTTGCGCTCGAAGGTCCGATCCGCGGTCAGCAAGAAGTTCTTGGCGACCTGCTGGGTGATGGTCGAAGCGCCCTGCACGTGCTTCCCGCCCTGCAGAAACACCAGACCAGCGCGTAGGATTCCTTCGGGATCGAAGCCGCGATGGGTATAGAAATTCTTGTCCTCGGCGGCGATGAAGGCGTCCTTGACCAACGGCGGAATGGCCGCCGAGGGCAGATAGAGGCGCCGCTCGCGGGCATATTCGGCCAGAAGGCTGCCGTCGGCGGCGTGAACGCGCGTCATGACCGGCGGTTCGTAATTCTTCAGCTGAGTGTAGTCGGGCAGATCCTGCTCGAACTTCCAGATGACGCCGGCGACGACGGCCGCCGCGACGACGAAGACGATAGCGCCCGTCGCGAACAAGAAACCAAGGAAACGGGCGATGCCGCGCATGTTTCGATCCAAGACCCTCTAGGGCCCGACGACAATCCGTTCGCGGATCGGCTCCGAGCGATTCCCGAGCGCTCCTTATCGCAAAGCGCGCGGCTTGTCAGGAAATTGCGGCCGCTGACCGACGCCGACGCGTCCATGTCGGTTGCGACTGCGGCGAAACTATGAAGCCGTTGCCCGCTTCGAGCCTCTCGAAGCGGCCGGGCCGCCTTGCCGCCGCGTTTTTCATGGGCTCCGCGCGTCGGCGCCTTGCGCGCCCGCCGCGGGATTTTTTTGGCTCGCGCCCTCGGGCGCCAGCGCCTTATCCGACGCCGCGACGGCGTCCGCCGCTTTGGGCGCCGCTTCCACATCGCTTCGCCCAGGAGCGAAAAACCGATCGACGGCGTTCGCCATCGCGCCCGCGGTCTTGACGCGCCAGTCCGCAGACCTCATCGCCTGGACGTCCTGCGCATTGGAGAGATACCCGAGTTCGATGAGCACGGAGGGAAAATCCGGCGCCTTGAGCACGACGAAGCCGGCCGAGCGCTCGGGATTGTGGTTGAGCCTCGTAGCGCCCTGCAATTGCCCGACGACCCCGCGCGAGAACATGTGCGCGTAGAGGCGCGTTTCGCGCCGCTGGAGATCGAACAGGATGTCGGCGACGCCCGCCGCCCCGGCTTTCGGTTCGACCCCGGCGGCTTTGTCGGCGGCATTCTCGCGTTCGGCGATGCGCGCGGCCGTGGCGTCGGAAGCGCGCTCGGAACAAGTGTAGACCGTCGCGCCGGAGACGTCCGCGCCCCCCTCGCCGAGCATGTCGGCGTGAATCGAGACGAACAGCGCCGCGTTCGCTTCGCGCGCAATGCGCACGCGGTCCTCGAGCGAAACGAATTCGTCGCCATGGCGCGTCAGCACGACCTTGAATCGATTCTTGGCCTCGAGCTGGCGCTTGAGCTCGAGCGCGTAATCGTAGACGAGCGATTTCTCGACCGCGCCGCCGACGCCATACGCGCCGCCGTCGACGCCGCCATGTCCCGGATCGATCACGATCACCGGCGGGCCGGCGGGAGGAGTCGCCGCGGCCTCTTCGGAGGGCGCCGCCGGGGCGCTCGCCTCGCCCGCAGCCGCCAAGCGCGCCGCCGAGGCGAAGGCGCTGGCCTCGCAACGCTTCAATTCGATGACCAGGCGCGAGGGCGCGGAACCCTTGGCGATCGGCGCCGTCTCCACATTCGCGATGCAGGCGGGCCGCGCCAGATCGATGACGACGCGCGATTTGCCCGGCCCGAACAGGCCGAAGCGAAACGCCTTGACGATCGGGTCGGAGCGCCTCGGCACGAAGCGTCCCACCGAGGGATCGAGCTGAAAGTTCACTTCCGCAAGGTCGACGACGATGCGATCGGGATCGGCCATCGCGTGGGCGCTCGCCTCGACCGGCCCGGAAAGATCGAAGCTCAGCTTCGCGGTTTGGCCGTCTTCGGCCAGGCGCGCCGCCACCGCGACCGGGGGCGCGGCGGCGTCCTCGGCGGCGAGGGGAGCGCCCGACAGCAGCGTCAGGACGAGAAGCGCCGAGCCCAAGCGCCGCCTCGTCACGACTGTCCCACGGCTTGAGAATCCATCCGAATCAATCCTGGCCGCCACGCACGGCCGTCCTCCGCCCACTCTTAACGCATAGGGCCGTTGCGGTTAAAGATCGATGATGTGGCTGCGACGAAACGCTCGCCGCCGTGTCCGGCGCGCCACGCGAGCCGCCCTTCGCCCGCGTCAAGCGACCGGGCCCCGCTTTATCCATGGGCACGCCGTCCAATCGGACGCGAGCGATCGATTGTCACGCTCGCCGAAAGCCGGGCGTACCTCACATTGAGTGGCGTACTTTATTGTTATCATTAAATTTACTGTCTTCGGCCATCAGCGCGTGAAATTTGCGCCAAAGCAAGCGGCGGGGCGCCAGATCAACTTGACGTGACCGGAAATCGCTTGCCAACCCTGGCCGCGGCGCCTATGTAGGGCCCATCGCATTCGGGTCGTTTGCGCGTTATCGGCCTCATTCGGGTCGCCTGAACCGGCGAGTCGATCATGGGGAGCGAAGGCGCAAAGGAGCCGACGCGCGGGCGCACGACCGCCCCTTCCGTCGCCTTTCTTGTGCGAGCGAAGCGCTCCGCGCAAGGCGTTTGCGGCCGAAAAGAGGGAGTGCGCGTCGCCGGGCGAGAGTCCTGCGAGCGCGGCCGGTGCGAGACAATGGCGCCTTGAGGGGCGCCCCTCGAATGGCGACGAGGCAAAGCTCCGCCGAGTTTCAGGGTCGCGATGTTTGGGTCGCCAGAGAAAATCCGTTTCGCCGCGTTTCGCTTCGCGCGTACGGATTTTCATGTCGGGCGGTCCCGCGTGAGTCGCGATCGACGCAGGGCCGCGGCCCCGCCTGAATGGTTTTCCATCCCCGTATCCCACAACATTGGCGCGCTGCGCTTGGCCTTTGATCGCCCCGCGAGGGCGTTGCTGGCCGCCCGAGCGCGCCTCGAGAGAGCTCAACATGTCCAACAAGATGATTATCGACGCGTCCCACCCGGAAGAGACCCGGGTGGTCGTATTAAGAGGTAGCCGGGTCGAAGAGTTCGACTTCGAATCTGCAAGCAAGAAGCCGCTGCGCGGCAATATCTATCTCGCCAAGGTGACGCGGGTCGAACCGTCGCTCCAGGCGGCGTTTGTCGATTACGGCGGCAACCGTCACGGCTTTCTCGCCTTCTCTGAAATTCACCCCGACTATTATCAAATTCCGGTCGCCGATCGGCAGGCGCTTCTCGAAGAAGAAGCGCGCTCGCAGCGTGAAGACGAGGACGAGCCGAACGGCGAGCGCCGCAGCCGTCGCCACCGGCGTCCGCGCGCCCCCGAAGCGGAGATGCGGGCGCGCGAGGGTGAACGCGTCGCCGAAGCGGCGCCGATCGCGCGCGAAGCCGGCGAATCGGCGGAAGAAGCCGCATTCGACTTCGCGCCGACCGCCGCGAGCGAGTCCGCTCCCGAGACGGAGGCGCTCCCGCCCGGCGAGACGAACGCCGAATTCGTCGCGCCGGAAACCGCCGACGAAGGCGATCGCGTCGCGGCCGCCCCCGTCGACGAGCGCGAACCGGCCGAGTCCACGCAGGACGAAGCGGCCAGCGGGGAGCCGGCCGAGCAGTTCCACGCCGACCAGGATCACGCCGACCAAGCCCACGCCGACGACGAGAACGAGCCCGAAGTGACGACGCTCGGCGGCGGTTCGGAAGAGCCCGAGCTGCGGGCGCCACGTCCGCGCGGCGACGACGAAGGCGAGCCGGTCGAGCACATCGGCGGCGACGCCATGGACGAGACGCCGCGCCGCACCCCGCGCCTGCGCCGCCAATACAAGATCCAGGAAGTCATCAAGCGCCGCCAGGTGCTGCTTGTGCAGGTGGTCAAGGAAGAGCGCGGCAACAAAGGCGCCGCGTTGACGACCTACCTTTCGCTCGCCGGACGCTATTCCGTGCTGATGCCCAACACCGCGCGCGGCGGCGGCATTTCGCGCAAGATCACCAACAGCCAGGACCGTAGCCGCCTCAAGTCGATCGCCGAGGAGCTCGAGGTTCCCGAAGGCATGGGCGTCATCCTGCGCACCGCCGGCGCCTCGCGCACCAAGGCCGAGGTCAAGCGCGATTTCGAATATCTCCTGCGCATGTGGGAAACCGTGCGCGAGACGACGCTCGCCTCCAGCGCGCCGATGCTGGTGTACGAGGAAGGCTCGCTCATCAAGCGCGCGATCCGCGATCTCTACAGCAAGGAGGTCGACGAGATCATCGTCGCGGGCGATGCGGGCTTCCGCGAGGCGCGCGACTTCATGCGCCTGTTGATGCCGAGCCACGTCAAATGCGTCGTGCCCTATCGCGACACCCAGCCGGTGTTCGCCAAGGCCGGCGTCGAAGCGCAGCTCGACGCGATGTTCTCCAATCAGGTGACGCTGAAGTCGGGCGGCTACATCGTCATCAACCAGACCGAGGCGCTCGTCGCCATCGACGTCAACTCGGGTCGTTCGACGCGCGAGCACAATATCGAAGACACCGCCCTGCGAACTAATCTCGAAGCCGCCGACGAAATCGCGCGCCAGCTTCGCCTGCGCGACCTCGCCGGTCTCATCGTCGTCGACTTCATCGACATGGAGGAAGGGCGCAACAACCGCGCGGTCGAGCGGCGCATGAAGGACGCGCTGAAGAACGACCGCGCGCGCATCCAAGTCGGCCGCATCTCGCACTTCGGCCTCCTGGAAATGTCGCGCCAGCGCATCCGCACCGGCGTGCTCGAGGGTTCGACCGTGGTGTGTCCGCACTGCATGGGCGCCGGCGTGGTGCGCTCGACCGCCTCGGTGGCGCTGCACGTGCTGCGCGTGCTCGAGGACGCGCTGATCAAGAGCGCCGCGCACGACATGACGGTGCGCGCGCGCGCCCCCGTCGCGCTCTACATCCTCAATCAGAAGCGCGCGCATTTGCGCGATCTCGAACGCCGCTTCGGCGTCGCCATCACCGTCGAGGCCGACGACACGTTGACCGGCTCGAACTATCACGCGATCGAGCGCGGCGAACCCGCCTCGGGCGTCCGCGCCGAAGACGCCGGGCGCGAGCCGGAGATCCGCCCCGCGGGCTACGGCGCCGCGCCGGACGAATTCGAGGACCTCGCGATCGAGGAGGAGGCCGAAGCCGAGGCCGCCGAAGGCGGCGAAGGCGAAGCGGCCGAATACGAAATGGAAGGCGCCGAACCCGCGCGCGGGGAAGGCGAGGCCGGAAACGGCGAGGGCGAACAGGGCCGCCGTCGGCGTCGGCGTCGGCGTCGGCGAGGCGGCGAGCGCGCCTCCGGCGAAGCCATCGCCGCGGACGCTCCGCAGCCGACAGACGACGGGCTCGCCGTGGTCGCCGAGATCGGCGGCGACTTCGCCGCCGCGGCGCTGCCGCGCGCCGAGGGCGAGGCCGGCGAGGAAGAGGAAGGGCGCGCGCCCGGCGCCCGCCGGCGGCGCTCGCGCCGCGGACGCCGCAGCGAACGCGACCGCTTCGCGCCGCCGAGCGCGGAGGCGGGCGTTACCGAGACCGAGGAGCCGACGGAGCCTAGCCTGTTCGGCGAGGAATTGGCGCCGCTCTCCGCCGCCGAGCCGGAAGCGCCGGCCCCCGCGGCGCCGAGCGAGCCGGAGCGGCCGAGCGCCTCAGAACCCGCCGCGCCGCCGAGCGCCGTCGAACAGGCGGCCGAGCCGGTCGCCGCGGAGGGCCAGGAACCGCCTGCGGCCGCCTCGCAAGAAGGCGAGCCGACCTCGACCGCCGCCGAAGACGCCTCGCGCCCCCGCCGCTCCGGCTGGTGGCAGCGCGCGCGCGCGACGTTGGTGGGAGAGTAATCGGGCGAGGCGGCGCGCCGACGACGCGCCGCTTCACTGCGCCCCGCCCGACCTTAGAGCAGGCTGAAAGGCTTGCGTATCAAACTATACCTTCTCGTTTACCAGCTCGGTTTCGTTGGCCGTCGGGCCCGCTCCAAGCTCGTCGCTTGGCGGCGCCGGCGCGCCGAATATGTCGCCTTCCTCGCTGCGGCCTCAGAGGCGGGCCGGTTCGCCGACGGCTTCGCCTTCGCCGCGCCGCTTGACATCGAGCCGAACCAGTACGACGGCCGCATCTTTCGGGTCTCACGCTAGTGTCTCGTCCCGCAAATGGCTGACTTGTCTGAACAAGTGAGGCGGGGTACGTTGGCGTGCGCCGATGGGCGCGGCTTTCAAATTGCAATCTCAATTAGGTTCTTGCCGTCAATGTTGACATTCATTTATATCGATTACGGCAAGTTGCCGCGCGTTGCTCTTGAACTAAAATACAGTCTATCAACGCTATTGCACGAATACGGTTCGTCGCCGGTGCGCGTGATTATTTATACCGACCGGCCCGATGCCTACAGAAACCTGGACGAGCGCGTTGCGGCCAAAGACATTTCACAGACCTTAGCCAGCATGACCAGGGGCGGCGCTTACAAGCACCGGATCAAGCCGTGTGTGCTGCTGGACGCGCTGAAAGCCGAGGAGGGCGGCTGCGTCCTGCTCGACACTGATTCGTATATTCTTCCTGGCTTCGCGGCGGCGATCGAAAGCGCGGTCGCGGCGGGAGCGGCGATGGATTTGTATGAACGCCGCGATCCCTATTCTGAGGTCGCCGGGATCGTCGTCGACCTTCCCAACTTCGGACGCTACGTCTACGATCCCAACCAGGCGATCATGTACAACAGCGGCCTCGTCGCCACGGACCCGAAACGGCACATTCCGGTCATCGAAGACGCCATCGCGCTGATCGACGCCTGGCTCGATCAAGGCAAGAACCTGTTCAACATCGAGCAGATCGCCATTTCCGAGAGCTTCCGCGTTCACGGCGTCGCGGTGGCGGCGATGAACGCGCATTTCCAGCATTACTGCCGCCGCAGCCTGAAGCGTTACATGCACTGGCGGCTCGACCGCCTGTCGCGACGGCAACCCGAGTTCCGCGCCGGTCCTCCCCAGATCAAGCATCCCCGCGGTCAGGTCCGCCTCTTCAATTACGTGAACCACGTGCTCAAGCGATACTGAGCCCGCGGCGACGAAGACGGCGTTCCGCCGTCGACCGAAATCGTCTCGCGCCAACCAACGCAACCCCGGGCGGATAGGAATGGACCGGATCGTCTCCATGTATTGGGACAATATCGATGCCCGCGTCGTCGAGACGCAGCGGCGGGTGTTCGCGCATTTCGGTCTATCGATCGCCCAATTGGAGCGAACCGGGCTCGCCCACGGCGACTTTCTCGACGGCTTCATGGCCGAACTCGGCGAAGAGGACTCCGCGCTACTCGTCGACATCGATTGTTTTCCGCTGAACCGCGAGATCGTCGACAAGGCGTTCGCGGCCGCCCACGAGGGCGCCATTTTCGGCTGCGCGCAGGCGAGCACCCACATCGACCCGGACCGCCTGTTCATCGCGCCGATGTTCATGGCGATCTCGCGTCGCACCTGGGACCGGCTCGGCCGGCCGAGCTTTCGCCCCGACGCGAACAACGACGTCGCGCAACGCCTGTTCGACGTCGCCGTCGAAGCCGGGATCGCGACGGAAATGCTCTACCCGTGGGGATCGATCGTGCCGAAATGGCGGCTCGGCGACGTCGCGCTCTACGGGCTTGGCGCGTTCTATCGCGGCGGCGTGTTTCATCTTTTCGAGGCGCGCAAGACGCCCTTCATGTTTATTCTGTTCGAGGTCGCCGAGGCGGTGGTCAACGATCGGCCGATCGACTATCCCTCCTTGATGCAGGAAGCGCTGGAGCGTCATGGAAACCAACGCTGGGCGCGCCGGTTTACGCGCTGGCGCAAGGCGATCTGGCTGCGCCGCGCGCTGAAGCGGCTGCGCGGAGCCGGGGCGGCGGACGCGTCGTCTGGTCGGGACGAAAAGCGCGGTTGAGAGGCCGCGTGTGAGCGGCGCGGCGTAGCGAGCCGTATTTGCCCACGCGCTACGCCTGCCGAAGCGGGAGACCTGCCGGAGCTATGATCGCCGTCTACGTGATAAACCTCGCGCGCAGCCCCGAACGTCGCGCCTGGATGGAGAGCGAACTTGCGCGAGCGGGCGTAGAGGGAATCTTCGTGCGCGCCGTCGACGGGCGCCGTTTCGTCGGACGCTGCGAACGCATGTCGGCCGGGAGCGCACCCGGAAATTCGTTGTCGCGCGCCGAGACCGCGCTCGTTCTCAGCCATCGCAAGGCGTGGCGAAAGCTGCTCGCGAGCGGCGCCGACCACGCCGTGGTGCTGGAGGACGACGTCCATCTCGGCGAGGGATTTCGCGAGACGCTCGCCCTCGATTGGTCGCGCTGGGATTTCGACCTCGTCAAGCTCGAGACCATGTTCGACCGCGTTTGGCTGGCGCGCTGCGGACGAACGGCCGGCGAACGCAAGCTGCATCGCCTGGGTGGCGAGCACCACGGGGCTGCCGCCTATCTCATCAGCAGGCCTGGAGCTGAGCGGATGCTCGCGTCGACCCGCCGGCTCGACGCGCCGGTCGATGTCGCGCTGTTCGGCCGCCGAGCCGTTAGCACCCGCATCGTGCGGGCGTTGCAACTGGTTCCCGCGATCGCAGTGCAGGACAACGTTCACCGGAACGCGGACGCGCGCGCGGGCCTGGCCAGCACCCTCCACGATTCGGACCGCAAGGCCATCGCGGCGCGGCGCAAGCGCCAGAAGCCGACCGGCCTCGAACGGCTGCAAAAGGAAGCGCGTCGCCTCGCCGAACAGGCGGTCCGCGTCATCCGGCTCGCGCCCACCCAGCATCGCCGCCGCATCCCCTTCGCCTGATCGCGCTCCGGCCGATCTCGCCTGGCCGCCACTCGAAGGCTGAGGGCGCTCCGCCCCTACCCCGCGCGAAAATCCCTGACGAAGCGCATCAGCGCGGCCAGCGCGATTTCGCAATCTTCGGTCGTGATCGACTCCAACGGATTGTGGCTGACCCCGCCCTTGCAGCGCACGAACAGCATGCCGGCGGGGCAGGCCTGACCCATGATCATCGTGTCGTGGCCGGCGCCCGAGGGCAGCAGCCGCGGTTTCTGGCCGATCGCTTCGAGGGCCGCCGCCAGCCCGGCGACGATCTTCGCGTTGCAGACGTAGGCGCCCGCTTCGTGGGTTTGCACAAGCTTTAGCGCGACGCCGCGAACGGCTGCGATGGCGTTGAGTTCCGCGGCGATGTCGGCGACCGCGAGCCGGCGGCGCTCGTCGCGCGGCGCGCGAACGTCGATGGAAAAGCGCACGAGACCGGGAATGACGTTGACCGCGCCCGGTTCGACGTCGAGCCGCCCGACGGTGGCGACGAGCTCGTCCTCCTGACGCGCTCTTCGTTCGACGGCCGAGATCATCTCCGCGCTCGCGGCGAGCGCGTCGCGGCGCAACGCCATCGGCACGGCGCCGGCGTGGCCGGCGACGCCGCGAACCTCGACGTCGAAGCGCGAGGCTCCATTGATCGCGCTGACGACGCCGAGGGCCAAGCCCTCCGCTTCGAGCGCCGGCCCCTGTTCGATGTGCAGTTCGACGAAGGCGGCGAGGCCGCGCACACGCGCCGCGCGCAGCCGATCGGGATCGCCGCCGAACGCCTTCAGCGCGTCGCGCATGACCACGCCCTCGGCGTCCCGCTGGTCGAGCGCGCCCTCCTCGACGAGCCCGGCGAGCGCGCGCGAGCCGGTCATCGTCTTGGGAAAACGCACGCCCTCCTCGTCGCCGAAGGCGACGATTTCGATGGCGACGTCGAGTCGCTCGCCGCGCCCCGCGAGTTCCTCGACGACGGCGAGCGCCGCGAGCGCGCCCAGATTGCCGTCGTAGCGTCCGGCGTCGCGCACGGTGTCGATGTGCGAGCCGAGCATCAGCGCCGGCGCGCCGGCCTCTTTGCCCTCATAGCGCGTGACGACGTTGCCGGCCGGATCGATGCGCGCCTCGAGGCCGCACTCGCGCGCCCAGGCGATGTAGCGCGCCGCGGCGCGCCGATGGGCCTGAGAAAGAAAGAGCCGCGTCAGCCTCGGCGGATCGTCGGTGAAGGCGGCGAATTCGTCGAGACGGGCCATCAGCCGCCGGCCCGGGCTGGCGAGGTCTTGCATCATGGCGTTCGCCTTTTCCGTCAATTTCCGGCGACGTTGGCGCCGGCGAGCCAATGGGCGAGCACGCCGCGCTCCTCAGCCGTCATCTCCGTGAGATTGTTGGGCGGCATCGCATGGGTGAGCACCGCCTGCATGCGGATCGCCGGCGCGAACGCGGCGATATGCTCGGGCGTATCGAGCAGCACGCCCTTGGGCGCCTCGCCGATGCCGTCCCACGCCGGCTCGGGCGCATGGCACATCGCGCATCGCGACTCCACGACGTCGACGACTTCAGCGGGCGCACGCGGCGCGTCGAGCGCCGCCGCCTGGACCGGCGGCAAAGGACCGAGCCCGACCGCCGGCCGCATGCCCGGCGAGGCGGCGGTGGCGATCCAGAACGCCGCCCCGATCGCCGCCGCGGCGACCAGCCACATCCACCACGGCGCCTCGCCGCCCTCGGCGTGCCAGACATTGTAGAAGTGGCGCACCAGCGCGCCGGCGACGATGACGCAGATGACGAGCGCGGGGATGACGGACGCGTTGGCGAAAGTCACGGGGTAGTGGTTCGACAGCATCATGAACAGCACGGGCAGCGTGATGTAATTGTTGTGCGTCGAGCGCTGCTTCGAAGTCTTGACCCATCGGGGCTCGGGAGCGCGGCCGGCGATCAGCGCGGCGACCGACTTGCGCTGGTTCGGTATGATGACGAAGAACACGTTGGCTGTCATGATCGTCGCCATCAAGGCGCCGGTGTGGATCAGCGCGCCGCGCCCCGAGAACACCAGCGTGAAGGCGTAGCTCGTCAGCACGACATAGCCGAAGCCGGCGAGCGCGAGCAGCGCATCGCTCTTGGCGAGCGGCGACTTGCACAGGATATCATAGACCAGCCAGCCCAGCGCGAGCGCGACGACGCCGATCAGCGCCGCCTGCCACGGCGTCAGCGCCATCACCGCGGGGTCGATCAGAAAGAAGCTCGACTGTCCGTAATAGACCCAGCACAGCAGGCTGAAGCCGGAAATCCAGGTCCAATAGGATTGCCATTTGTGCCAGATCAGATGCTCCGGCAGGAGCGCGGGCGCGAGCGTATATTTGCTCATTTCGTAAAACCCGCCGCCGTGCACCTGCCACGAAACGCCCGACACGCCCGCCTTCATGTCCTGCATTTTGCGCAACGAAGCGTCGAGATGCATGAAGAAGAACGATCCGCCGATCCAGGCGATCGCGGCCGTGACGTGCAGCCAGCGCAGGAGGATCGATCCCCACTCCCAGATATACGGACCCCAGGCCGCCATTCGATCCTCCGAAGATTCGCCGCAAGCGCGCGCATTCGCCCCGACGCAGGTCAGGATAGCGGCCGCTCCCTTGCTTGCCCACGGAGAAATTCAGGAATATTTTGCTACGGAATTGGAAAATCGCCTGGGATGATTTCTCTCGAAAACGTGCGGATCTTCCTCAAGGCGGTCGAGACCAACTCGTTCTCCGCCGCCGGGCGCATGTTGCGCCTTTCGCCTTCGGTGGTCAGCTATCGCATCCAGATGCTCGAGGAGGCGCTCGGCGCGCGCCTCCTGACGCGCACCACGCGCACGATGCGCCTGACCGAGGCGGGCGAGCTATTTCTCGAACATTGCCGCGAGATCATCGAGGCGGTGGAGCGCGCCGAGGCGAGCGTCGCGGACAGCAGCGGCGTTTCGGCGCGCGGCGTCCTCAGGGTGACCGCGCCGCTCGGGCTCGGACGGCGCGTCGTCGCGCCGATGATGGCGCGCTATCGTCAGGCCCAGCCCCACACCGACGTTCGCCTGCGCCTATCCGACCATCTGCTCGATCTCGTGCGCGAGGGCGTGGACCTCGCGATCCGTCTCGCCCGCATGGAGAATTCGAGCTTCACCTTGCGCAAGGTCGCCGAGGTGCGCCGCGTGCTGTGCGCCGCGCCGGCCTATCTGGCGCGACGTGGAGCGCCCGAGGCGCCGAGGGATCTGGCGCGCCACGACTGCCTGCTGCTGCGCTTTCCCGGCTCGCCGCAATTTCGCTGGAGCTTCGACTTTCGCGGCGAAGCCGCCGCCGTGCTGGTCGAGGGACCGCTCGACGCCGACGACGGCGACGTGCTGACCCAATGGGCGCTCGACGGGCTCGGCCTCGTCATGAAGCCGCTGTTCGAGGTCGCGCCCTATCTCGCCGACGGCCGGCTCGTCGAAGTGCTGCCCGAAGCGCGCCCACGATCGATGACCCTCGGCGTGCTTTATCCGACGCGGCGCATGCTGCCGCCGCGCACCAAGAGTTTCATCGATCTCGCGGTCGAAGAATTGCGCCGCCATCTCGCCGAACAACTGGCGCTGCTCGGCGCCGCGCAACTCTAGTGGATGAAATCTGACATTTGAATCCTATTGAGGATTCCCGGCGGACTGGCGATGTGCGAGTCTGGCGCATGCGCACGGGAATATCGCTTGCCGTTTCGGCGGAAGATCGGCTCCGGCTTTTGGCTCTGATCAAGGATCGCAACGCGCCGCAGAAGCACGTTTGGCGGGGCCAGATCGTGCTTTTGACGGCCGACGGCGTGGGCACGAACGAGATCATGCGCCGGACGGGCAAGTCGAAAACTTGTGTCTGGCGCTGGCAGGAACGGTTCGCCGACGAAGGGTTCGAGGGGCTGGCGCGCGACAAGACGCGGCCTTCGCGCGTCAAGCTGCTGGCGGACGAGATCGTTGCGCGGGTCGTGGCCCTGACGCTCGATCCGCCGCCGGGGGAGACAACGCATTGGACCGGCGCTTTGATGGCGAAGGCCTCGGGCGTCTCCGTCAGCTCGGTTCAACGCATCTGGCGCAAACATGGTCTTCAGCCGCACCGCATGCGGCAGTTCAAACTTTCCAACGATCCGAAATTCATCGAGAAGCTGCGCGATGTGGTCGGGCTCTATGTCGATCCGCCCGCGCACGCCATCGTCCTGTCTCTCGACGAGAAGAGCCAAATTCAGGCGCTCGACCGCACCCAGCCCGGGCTGCCGCTCAAGAAGGGCCGCGCCGGCACGATGACCCACGACTACGTCAGGAACGGCACGACGACGCTGTTCGCCGCCATGAATATTCTCGACGGCACGGTCATCGGCCAAAACATGCAGCGCCACCGCCATCAGGAGTTCATCCGCTTTCTCAACGCCATCGACGCTCGGGTTCCCGCCGGCAAGATGGTGCATGTGATCCTCGACAATTACGCCGCCCACAAGCATCCCAAAGTGCTCCAGTGGCTCGCTCGGCACGAGCGGTTCGTCTTCCACTTCACGCCGACGTCCTGCTCGTGGCTCAACGCCGTCGAAGGCTTCTTCGCCACGCTCACCAAGCGCAGACTCAAGCGCGGCGTATTCCGATCGGTCGTCGATTTGCAGGCCGCCATCAATCGATTCCTCGAAGAGCACAATCGGCAATCCGCGCCCTTCACCTGGACCGCCGACCCCAATAAAATCATCGCCGCCGTCAGGCGCGGGCACCAAGTGTTGGATTCGATCCACTAGAACTAATTCAATTCTACCGCCGAGATTTGCTTCTTCCGCACTGTCAATGGACCGTCAATGGACCTTGCTCAATACCACCAGCGACTGTAGGTTACGCAGGCACGACCGGCGCGGCGCACCCGGGCCGAGCTGGGGCGTGCAGGGAGAAGACTAATGCGCAAGATGGCAATTGCCTTCGCCGCGACGGCGGCGATCCTTTCCTTAGGAGCGATGACGTTGCAGGCCGACGCCCAGACGACCCGCGGCGCCGGCACGATCTCTAACGCGATGCAAAACTTCACGCCGATCGAAAAAGCCGCTTGCGGCCCGCATTGGGGCCGTTGGTGCGGCCCGTGGCATCACAGGGTCTGCGGTCCGTATCGGTGCTGGTGCGCCCCCTGCTGACGTCGACGCCCGCGTTCGCGCGGACCTGCAGCGCGGATCGATTCTTCGTGGAGGCCGCCTCGATTGGCGGCCTCCTTTTTCTTGCCGTAGGCGAGGCGAGCGAAGATCGCGCTGGCGGTTTGACCAGCCGGCGCCATAGTCTCGCAATGTCCGTATTCTAGAGCCGTGACGGAGATGAGCGCGCTGCGCACTTTCGCCTGCAGATGTTTCGCCCTCACGGCGTTGTCGGCGCTCGCATCGACCGGGCCGGCGCACACGTCGGCCGAGGAGCTGGTGAAGTTCGACGGCGCCGCTCCCCGCCTCCATCGCGTCGAGGAGCCTACCGCTCCCAACGGCGACACGATCGCCTCGGGCGAGCGCGGCGAGCCGATTCAGGGCTATCTGACGAGGCCCGGGGGACAGGGGCCCTTCCCGGCGGTCGTCCTGCTGCACACCTGCCTCGGCCTGCCCGCAGGCAAGCGGTCGATCGGCGATATGTTTGCGCGCTGGGGCTATGTCGCGCTGTTCGTCGACGACTTCGCCACGCGGGGCGTCAAGGAAACCTGCTCGGTCGACTTCGACGAGGCCGTACCCGACGCGTTCGGAGCCTTGGCTTTCCTTTCCAGGCTCCCTTACGTCGATCCGAAACGGGTCGCCGCCGTCGGGTGGTCGCAAGGCGCCGACACCGCGCTTCAGATCGCGTCCTCGCGTTTCGTCTCCGCTTTCGCAGTCCCGGGCGGCGCGAAATTCAAGGCCGCGGCTGCGTTCTACCCGCCATGCGAAAATCAGGCGAACGTCGATTTGGCGATCCCAACTCTCGTCCTCGTCGGCGCATCGGACGACGTCACGCCTGCGGCGGATTGCGAGCGCCTGGCCAAAACGCAGCCGCGCGAGGGCTCCAAACTGAAACTGGTCGTCTACCCCGGCGCCCGCCACGGATTTGACAATCCTGAGTTCGCGGGCGGCGTGCGTGTTTCCGGCATGCTGCTCGAGTACGATCGCGGCGCCGCCGAACGATCGAGGTCCGAAATTCGCGACTTCTTGGCGACCAACCTCGCTCGATAGCCGCGCTCGTCGCGGCCGAACCAAAATGGCGCGCCGGGCCGACGACG
Organism: uncultured Alphaproteobacteria bacterium; assembly: GCA_963759955.1. Classification (GTDB taxonomy): domain Bacteria; phylum Pseudomonadota; class Alphaproteobacteria; order Rhizobiales; family Beijerinckiaceae; genus Roseiarcus. The sequence goes on along the minus strand of CAVXCA010000050.1, from coordinate 10,198 downwards.
ACCATTCGCCGAGGGCGGCCGATCGCCGCGGCGGGCTCACCTTGTTCGCGCCGCGAATTGGGCGCAGCATCCACATCGAATTCGCGCGCGCGCGAAGCAGCACTCGAGGGGCCGTCATGCTCAGACGCGATTTTCTGCTTGGCGCGGCGGCGGCCGGGCTCGCCGCCGCCCGTCCCGCCTACGCCGACCCGCAGCGACTGTTCCAGCCGGATCTTTGGCCGCCAATGGGGCGGCGCGGCGACTTCGTCGCCTGGATGGCGGCGAACCGCGGCGAGGACGCGAGGCTGCTGGGCGAGCGCTTCGACCGCTACCAGGTGCTCCTCTCCTTCTATGATCTTTGGACCCCCGCGGATAAGCGCGCGTTCCTGATGACGCCGCGCGAAGAATTCGTCCTGCCCGAGGATCGCGAGCGCGCCTATGTCGGCCACTATCTCGACATCGGCTTCGGCGTCACGATAACCCCGCCGGGCACCGCCGGGCGCATGACCAGCGCGCTCGGCGTTCGCCCAGGCGACAAGGTCCTCGAGGTCGGCACCGGCTCCGGCTTCCAGTCGGCGTTGCTGAGCTACCTGACCGACCGACTGTGGTCGATCGAAATCATCCCCGAGCTCGCGGCGCGCACCCGCGGGGTCTACGACCGGCTGATCGCCAGAGGCTATCGCGAGTATGCGGCGATCACGACCAGCAACGGCGACGGCTATTACGGCTGGGCGAGCGCGGCGCCCTTCGACAAGATCATCGTCACTTGCGGCATCGACCACATCCCGCCGCCGCTGTTGCAGCAGCTGGCGACCGGCGGGATCATGGTCATCCCGGTCGGCCCGCCCGGCGCGCAGCATATCCTCAAGGTGGTGAAGACGGTCGCCCCCGACGGCCAATTCCAGGTGTCGCGCTCGGACATTTTCGGCGGCAAGATCATTCCCTTCGTGCCGCTGACCGGCGGCCATCAGAGTTGAGGCGAGGCGCGCGGGCGGCGCCACGCGCGCCAAATCAATTTGCCGAGAGGCCACTCGAGGAAAGCCGCTTACGCGCAAATCCGCCGAGGCGCAGCCTTCCGTCGCGCGGGCCTGAATCGTAATCGGCGCGGCGAGTTCGGCGCGAACGAACCGCGCGGTTTCGCCGGCAACCGAAGCTCCAACGGGGCGGATCGGGCGGGCGCGGGGCGAACGTCACTCTAGCGACGTCGCCATCGACAGCGCGAGCAGCAACGGGACCTGACGGCGAATTTCCGCGACGACCGCCTTGTCGAGCCGAGCGAGCCACTCCTGCGGTATGGCGGTCAGGCCGTAAGCGGCGCCGGCGAGCATCCCCGCAAGGGCTCCGGTCGTGTCGGCGTCGCCGCCCTGATTGACCGTTTCGACCAAACAATCAGAAAAGCTCGTCGTTTCAAAAAAGCCGTGCAACGCCGTCTGCATCGTGTCGACGATGAAAGCGGTCGACAGGCCGCGATAGGGCGCGAAGGCGAAGACGGGCTGCGCGCCGATCAACGTCTCGGCCACGCTGCGGGCCCCCGTTTCGCCCTCGCCCGAAATCAACGCCTGAACCATGCGCACCAGCGCCAGCGAGGCGGCGTCCGAGAGCGGATGGTGATGGGTGATGCGGCATTGCCCAAGCGTCCATTCGATCGCCGCGTCGGGTCGCCCGAGGGTTGCGAGGGCGACTGGGGCGACGCGCATCGCAGCGCCATTGCCCGCATCGCCCTCCGAAAACGCGCCCGTCGTCGTGCCGTCGACGATATAACGGCGGATGCCGCGCCGGCACGTATTTCCGACATCGGGCGGCCCGCCGCCGAGCCAGGCGGCGAATTCCTCGCAGACGTCTTGCGCGTCGAAGCCTCGGCGCCGAACGAGCGAACGCCCTAGCGCGAGCGCCATTTGCGTGTCGTCGGTGACGGCGCCCGGCGCGAGTTTCAGCCAGCCGCCGCCGATGATGTGGCGATGCACGCCGTAGGCGGCGGCGATCTCGCCACGGGTCATGAATTCGACCGTCGCCCCGAGAGCGTCCCCGATCGCAAAGCCGAGAAAGGCCGCGAGGGCTCGCCCCTCCCAGTCGTCTGCGGGCTGCGTCATAGACAGCTCGCCTCGGCGCAATAGTCGCCGCCGATCACGAGATATTCGCCCTCGCTCTTCAACGGATGCGACGGCAGCAGCTCATTGAAGAAAACCACTTTGGCGATCGGCGCGCGAATGGTCAGAATCGTATCGCCGAAACATCCGGCGACATCGCGGTCGCAGGTGAACGAGACGAGATTGTTGAGGCGAAGCCGGACTTGCGCTCCGCCGCGCCGCTCGAACACGAGGTGATCTTCGAGCGCATTGACGCCGCGGTGGAGCACGATGTGCGTTTGGCCCGGCGCGGCCATGGTCGCCAAGCCCCATTGGCAAAACTCATAGAGAAGATCGAGCTGGGTCAGAATCGAATTGTTGTGGAACCGGCTCGACATCTTTTCTTCGACGTAGGTGGTCCAAACCGGGCTGGAAATACGTTGCATCGGCTGTTTGTGGTAGGTCGGAAACAGGCCGAAGCGGCTCTCGACCCAACCTTTCATCACGGCGCCTTCGTGCCCGTTGCTGTCGAAGCCCCACCCGCGGATGAGCTTGAGATAGGAAGACCGGAAACGTCGCGGCGCTCCCGCTTGCGGCGCGTCTTTCTGCTCCGGATCAATCCCGAACATGGCGTTCATATAGAGGGTGAACGCCGTCGCAGCCTCCGGGAGGCTCTCCGCTTCCGCAAGCATGTCGAACAGCGGACGGTTGAACTCGCGAACGCCGGAAATTCTTACTGGCAAGGGCGCGTCGTTAAACTCGCAACTGGCGAGAAAGTCCGTCGACAGCCCGACGAGATTGGTCGAATGCCCGATCCACTGCAAGCCAGCCAATTCGCGCCCCATGAACTCCATCGCTCCGCCACAGCCGCGCACGCGCCGATTTTCAGGTTCGACGTCATTCCCTCTCTGGGAATCCGCTCCCGGCCTAGACTTCGTTCGGCGCGACTTCGATTCCGCCAACTATTGGATGTCACTGTATCTCATAATTCTGCGTCGTTGTCGGCCAGCGTCCGTGCGCCGCGCTGCGCAAGGGTTTGACGCAGAGCGTCGCTGTCATAAGCGTGGTCGGCGAGCAGGGTTTGGCCAGGGCCGAGTCTGTCCAACATATTGGCGGCTCCGTTTCGGCTGCATTGTGAATGATGAATGATCGTCGGCGGGCTCTTGCTTTGGCGCCGTCTGGGCGCGCCCGGGCGACACCCATTTTGTTTCCGACGCATCGCAAGTTTTCAGCAGCTCACGGCCCCGCAGGCTTTCGGCAGGACGCATCCTCGAGATTGCGTCACAGCCGAACATCGCCCCCTAAGCTGAGCGCAGTTTGTCACGCCCCTGCCACGCCCGCCTTGGTAGGCGTCGCCAATTTGCGCCGGAGGAACCGCGGCGCCGCCTGCTTTCACGGGGCGACTTTTTGCCGCGGCGAATCCCGTCACGTTGGCGTGATTTTCTCGCCAAACGTCGGGGCGTCGGCTTGACCGCGCCGGCGCGCAATCGGCACGTTGCGGCCGTCAAATTCGGTCGGCGCCAGGAGCGCGCGCGAATGCGCTTCGCCTCATGCGCCGGCGATCCGCTTGGGCCCTGTCGGCGCAAGCGTTCTGGCCGTCCCGCTATCCCGTAATGAACCGCGGGCTCGGCGGTCGGCGCGACGACGCCCCGCCGCGGCCGTGGCGGGGCGCAGGGGTTTCTGGCGCCAAAGGGAGACCGACATGCTGGATCAGACCAAGCGCGCGGCGCGGCTGAGGACGCCGCTGGGCGACAAGGAGCTGGCGCTGGCGCGGTTCACCGCGCTCGAGGGCCTTTCCGAGTTGTTCGAGATCGACATCGAGGCGCTGAGCCCGACCGCCGACATCGACTTCGACGCCGCGCTCGGCCAGCCTTGCGTCATTACGTCCGAGGCGCCCGACGCGCCCGAGCGCCATCACCACGGCGTGCTCGTCCACGCCGAATGGGTGGGCATGCGCCACGACCTCCACATCTACAAGATGACGCTGCGGCCGTGGCTGTGGCTGCTCGGCAAGACCTCGGACTGCCGCATCTTCCACGACAAGACCGTCATCGACATCGTCAAGGCGACCTTCGCCGACCACGGCTTTTCCGACTACCGCGTCGCGACGACGGCGGACTACCCCACCTTGCCCTACACCGTGCAGTACCGCGAGACCGACCTCGCCTTCGTCTGCCGGCTGATGGAGCAGCACGGCGTCTACTACTTCTTCGAGCACGAGGAGGGCGTGCATCGGCTGGTGCTCGCCGACGGGCTCGCCTCGCACCAGCCGGCGCCGGGGCTGGCGACGATCCCCTACGTTCCGGTCGACGAGGCGGCCGAGCGCGCGCGCCGCCAGCACCTGTGGCAGTGGACGAGCCGGCGCGATTTCCGCTCCGGCCAGTTCGCGATGAACGACTACAACCATCTCCTGCCCAACCGGCGGATGGCGGTCGAACGCGCCGGCGTCGATTCCTACACCCGCTCGAATTCTCGAGGTCTACGACCACCCCGGCGCCTACGATGCGCCCGATCACGGCGAGTTCTACGCCAGAATCGAGCTCGAGGCCGAGCAGGCGCTCGACCGGCGGCGCGACGGCGTCGGCGAGGCGGTGTCGCTGTTTCCCGGCGCGCTGGTCACGCTGACCGACCATCCGCGCGGCGGCGAGAACCGCGACTATCTCGTGGTGCGCACGCGCCACGAATTCGTCACCCAGGACTACCGCTCGAACATGGCGGTCGCGCCGCCCGCCGCGCCCGACTGGATCGAGCTGCTGCCCACTGAGCGCCCGTTCCGCGCGCCGCTGGCGACGCCCAAGCCGCTGATCCATTCGCTGCACACCGCGCTGGTGACGGGCGCCGAGGGCGAGGAGATCGACTGCGACGACCACGGCCGCATCCTGGTGCACTTCTACTGGGACCGCCACAACGACAAGAGCTGCCGGGTGCGGGTCAGCCAAGTGTGGGGCGGCCAGGGCTGGGGCGGCCAGGTCATCCCGCGCATCGGCATGGAAGTGATGGTCGCCTTCATCGACGGCGACCCCGACCGCCCGATCGTGGTGGGGTGCGTGCCGAACCCGCAGACGCTGAAAGTGCCGTACGTGTTACCCCAGCACAAAACCCGGATGACGCTGAAGTCGAAGACGTACAAAGGTGAAGGCTTTAACGAAGTAAGATTTGAAGACATGACGGAAAATGAAGAATTTTATATGCATGCCCAAAAAGATATGAATGTTAAGGTTCTAAATGATCGCAATAAACAAATCGATCACGATCAAACCGAACGTATTGGTAATAACAAGACCATTACTGTTGGCGCCAACCATTCCGAGACCATAACTAAACACAAGACAATATCGGTCGTTCTTTCTCATACGGAGAAAATCGGCGCCGATATGGTTATTGGCGTCGGAACGAACAGACACGTAAATGTAGGGAAAAGTCTCAATCAGTCCGTCGCCGAAAACAAGACGGAGTTCGTCGGCAAGGACTCCGCTCAACACGTCGCACATGTGAAGGACACACGAGTAGGCTCTCGCTATATGGTCGATGTAGGCGAGGAGATGCATATTGTCGTCGGTAAGGCGTTTACGATCCAGGTGGGCGCGTCGTTCTTTCGTATGAACGCCGACGGCACAATCAATTTAAGCGGTAAGAATATCATCAAGTCAGCAGACGAGAAAATTGAATTGACGTCCCGCATCGTGAAGGTGAATTGAAATGCGAACGGGCGGCGTATTGCTTCTGATAGCATTGTTGTTTGGCGCGTACGCGATGTTCTCGAAGGAGGGCGCTTTGGTCAGCAGCGAGGCGTCCGAGGCGATCGCGCGGGCGAACGACTATTTCCGCGATTACAGTCCTAATTACGACAGGGACCTCTATCGCGTCGCGGCAGCGATCGGCGCCGGCAGGGTCCCGACCGCAGAGGAGATTGCGGCCGTCAAGTCCAAAATCAACGAGCGCGCGAAAGACGACATAACCCTGCTGTTTTTTGCGGGTTGGAGCGCGGCAAAAGTCACCTACGGCTCGCCCGCCTATCTCGCGAATTTGGAAGCGATCGATCTGCTGCTCCGCTCCGGGGCAGACCCTTACGCCTTCGATCGTCTCGCCGATCCTCGCTACACTCTGATATCCTCTGCGACGAGTTCGCCGCTGCCGATCGCCGCCGACATCACGCGGATTTACTTGAAGGACGGCGGCGACCCCAATCACCTCGACACCGACAATCACTATGATCGCGATCCTATTCTCGAATACACCGTGACCGTCGACAATTTTGAAACGTACAAGCTGCTCGTCGACGCCGGCGCGGACGTTTTCAAACGAGGGCCGAACAGCTCCGCCATGTCGGCAATGGATGCCGCCGGAAGTCTAAAAAAGTTCAATTATATAGAATACGCAGTCAGCAAGGGTAAATTCGCAAATGTCGACGACGAAACGATGGCTCGCGCAATTCAATCCCTGGATACGTACTGGTTGCGAGACGACGACATCAGCCGGGACATTGTTCGTATGACGCGAATGGTGTTGGCTGCAAGCGGATATCGGGGAGACGCGACTACGGAAAAGATCCTTAGCTTCGGAGCCGCGCACGGATGGTGAATGCTACCGAAATCCCCAACGACTTTAGAGGCTTTCATTGTGCGCTTTATCGCGCCTGGCTGGCCAAACACGTCTATGGCGGAGCCCAGGGCGGATCTCCTTACGCAAATTACATGGCTCAGATCGACTCCGAATGGGACATATTACAAGAGGTTGCCGGCCTTTCGGGGTTGAAGGCCCGCCTCTACGAACCCAAAGACAAAGGCGAGGGAGGTTGCGATCCCGCAATGGTGTTTAAAGGCACGGTGATGGAGGACTTGCGCGGCATAGCGATCTTCGGCTCGCTCACTCTCTCGCTTAATCCGATGCCTGCGTTTGGCGGCGCGACCGCCATAAAACTCCCCGACATGCAAATCGGCTACATTCCCGAGGCGAATGCCAACCAGAGCGCATTCCTTTCCGGGGCCGACGTCGAAGCGAAATTGAAAGAGAAGGGCTACGAACCCGCCCGCGTTCTTTCCAGCGAAGGTCAAGCGGCGAGCTCTACATGGGATCAGCACTTCTTAGGCGCGGTCATACGCGGAGGGATATATCTGAATCAAAACGGAGATTGGGACAATAACTTCCGGCAGGCCTTTGGCATGCCTGCAAGTCAGTATCAAGAGGCTATAAAACTCGCGCCGACTTGGCTTAAAATTATTATGAATAAGAACGCAGAGTTAAAGGCAAAAGGATTGCGCGAGAAAATCCTTTATTCCGTGGGTCACTCGCTCGGTGGAGGATTGGCCAGCGCCGTCTCCACGACACTTGCGCAATACTATCCGAAAGAATACGTCCGAACCGATACGTTTAACGCGTCCGGCGTCCATCCCAACACCGTTGCGCCGGCGTCTATCGGCATGGCTACGGTGAATAATTTTACCGTTAAGGACGAAATTCTCACCACGATCCAGTCCAATCTTAAGTCCTTGCCCTTTGTCGGCCCAATCTTGCGAATCCTGAGCGTCACTCCTCCCGCCTCCATCGGTTCGCCGTCTCAGACGGAGGCGAAGGGGCAATTGAAAATTCCTGGAAATTTATTCCCGATCGATCGGAAGAAGTTTCCTTACCTTACGAAGCTCAATGATGCGCTCGACAGTGCGCAGAGCGCTTCAGGCTTCGCGATGCAGGTCGGCGCGATCTTTGCCGAGGAGCTTGCTGGGCAAACGGTCCAAGTCGGGAAGGAAGTTCTGTCCGACCCTCTCGATGCGCATCGGGGCTCGTTCTGGCGCATTTACGATCAGTTCAATAAGGAAGCAGCGGATATGAAGGACATCATCTCCGACTCTATAAACAGACACCTCATGGATGTCGTGATCCCGACCTATGAGCATGCGGCTACGATGCCGCTTCTCTAGCGCAGGCCCCCCGCGTGCGAGTCGTCCCTTGCAATCCTTTCCCCGCTCTCGCCTTCCGCCATTGGGATGCGGAAGGGCGCGAAATCGGCGTTTTGATCGTCAGAGGGGAGTTCGGCATTCGTACGCGTCCGGTAACGACCGCCTTCCGCGGCGAGGGTCGGATCGGCTAGCTGTTCGGTCGGGACGCTGACGATAGTGTCCACGAGCGGGGCTAAATGGACACGAATTCATCGAGTGACGTTGGATATCGGGGCGTTCGCCCCGACAATTTGGGGCGACGTCGGCGCAGAACCTACACCCTCGATGAGAAGCGGCGGCTTTTGGCTGAGTGCGGCGAGCCGGGAACGTCTGTGTCGGGTGTCGCCCAGCGACATTCAATCAATGCGAACCTGCTATTCACCTGGCGCCGACAGATGCGGCCGTTGTCAGCAGCCGAGCCGCCCATGGAATTGGTTCCGGTCGAGATTGTCGGCGAACCGGAGAGTCCGCCCGCCACGCCGGCGATGGCCGTCGAACGACGCGGCGCGATCGAGATCACGCTGGTTGGCGGCGCCCACGTTCGGGTCGACGCGAACGTCAACGAAGCGGCGCTCAGACGGGTTCTGTCGGCCTTGAAGGCGGCGGCGAGATGATCGCGCCGGGCTCCGGCGTTCGGGTTTACTTGGCGACGCAGCCCTGCGACATGCGCAAAGGGATGGACGGTTTGGCGGCGCAGGTTCAGAACGTGCTCGCCGCCGATCCGTTCTGCGGAGCGCTGTTTGTGTTCCGCGGGAAGCGCGGCGACATGTTGAAGATCCTCGCGTGGGACGGCAGCGGCCTGTGCCTGTTCGCCAAACGGCTCGAGCAAGGCAAGTTCGTCTGGCCTCCGATCGTGGAGGGCCGACTTCAACTAACCCCCGCTCAACTCGCCTTGCTCGTCGAGGGCATCGACTGGCGGCGGACGGTCGCGCCGGAGGCGGTGAAGCGGCCAGAATCTGTCTGATAATTTCGTGATTCCAATGATTTACTCTCGCATGACAGCGTTGATTTGCTATAAGTTCGCATGTCTCTCGCCACTGCGGAATTGCCTTCGGATCCGGACGCCCTACGCGTGTTCGCGGCGGCTTTGCAGTCTGAGCTTTACGCCAAGACGCTGCATATCGAGAAGCTGAAGGCGCAGTTGGCGACGCTGCGCCGCGCCCGCTTCGGCCAGTCGTCCGAGAAGCTCGACCGTCAGATCGATTGGCTCGAACTGGCGATCAGCGACATCGAGGAAGCCGAGGCGGCGAACGAAGCGCGACAGGAGGCGGCGCTTGCGGCGATGGGGTCGCGATCGCCCGTCCGAGTGCCGCGTGCGGGGAACCGTCGCCCGCTGCCCGATCATCTTCCGCGCGAGATCGTCGCCCATGCCGGCGCCTGCGTCTGCCCGGCGTGCGGATCCGGGCGCTTGCGCAAGATCGGCGACGAGGAGCGCGAGGTGCTGGAATACGTCGCCTCGCACTTCAAGGTCGTCGTGCATGTGCGGCCGAAGCTGAGCTGCCGCGACTGCGAGAGCATTACGCAGCCGCCGATGCCGAGCCTGCCGATCGAACGCGGCCGTCCGGGACCGGGTCTGATCGCCCACGTGTTGGTCGCGAAGTACTGCGACCATCTACCCCTGAACCGCCAGTCCGACATCTACGCCCGCGAGGGCGTGAGCCTCGATCGGTCGACCCTGACAGACTGGGTCGGGCGCGCCGCTTGGCTGTTGCAGCCGATAGCGGAGCGGATTGGCGACTACGCCCGCGCCGGCCCCGTTGTCCACGCCGACGACACGCCGATTCCGGTTCAGGATCCTGGGCGCGGACGCACAAAGAGCGGACGATTATGGGTCGTCGTGCGCGACGAGGGGAACTGGGCCTCCGCGAAGCCGCCGGCCGCCTATTACCGCTATTCCCCCGACCGCAAGGGCGAGCATGCCCAGGCGCTGCTCGCGTCCGTGTCGGGCTTTCTGCACGCCGACGCTTATGCCGGTTTCGACAAGCTCTATGAGCCGGATCCCAAGACCGGGCGGCCGCGGCTTCTGCCCGTGGCGTGTTGGGCTCACGCGCGGCGCGAACTCTTCGATGAACACGCCCGAACCAGGTCACCGATCGCGCTTCAGGCGCTGGAGAAGATCGGCGCCATCTTCGCCGTCGAGCGCGGGATCAACGGCCAGAGCGCCAAGATCCGGCGCGCCGTCCGCCAGTCGCAGAGCGTTCCTCTCTTGGCCGACCT
>CAVXCA010000049.1:0-31170 GCA_963759955.1 uncultured Alphaproteobacteria bacterium | reverse complement strand
TCTCCGAACGATCTCCTTGATCGACCGCTTCTGCTCGAAATGGGCGCGCCTTATCTCGCCAATCTTGTCCACGCCCATCATCCCCATCGGTCCTTCCCAGCCGATCAAGGCCAAAAGGAAGGACGCTGACACACAACGTCAGAGGGGGTCGGTATTGGACGCGAAACAGCCCCTCAGGGGGTCGTTATTGCAAGCGATTTTGCATCGCCAGGCACTACGATGCAGCAACGGCGACTGCTCAACCTGCTGCGCTGGCTGGGCAATGAGCTGCAAATACCGCTGGTTGGCGTCGGCACGGTCGAGGCGCTGCGCGCGATCCGCAGCGACGACCAGCTCGCCAATCGGTTCGAGCCGTTCGCCCTGCCGCTGTGGGCGGACGGCGAGGAATATCGGCGGCTTCTTGCGACACTCGAAGCGGCCTTGCCGCTGCGCAAGCCGTCGCACCTCGACGATCCGGTCATGGCCGGCCGTATCCTCACGGCGGCGGAGGGCGTGCTCGGCGAGATCATCGCCGTCGTCGTGCGGGCGGCTGTGTTGGCGGTCGAGACCGGGACGGAGGCGATCTCGGCACGCATGATCGAGGATGCGGGCTTCATCCGGCCCTCCGAGCGTCGGCGTGTTGCGGTCTGATCTGTTCGCCGTCTCGGCGATGCCCGAGGCTTCTCCGGCGCGGGCGACGTTGCCTGTTCACATCGAGCCGGCGGCGGATGAGGCGCTTGCGTCGTGGCTCGTCCAGGTGAGCTGGGCGCTCCGACAGTCTCCGCTCATGTTCAGCCGGCACGGCTTCAAGGTGGATGCCGCGGCTGATCCCGAGTGGTGGCCTCGTCCGTCGGCGGGAGTGCTCGCCACGATCACCGAACGGACCGAAGTCGAGCCGTCCCGGCTGAGAGCCATGACGCTCCTGGGCTGGTCGATCGCACGTGATGATGAGGGGACCACGGACCATACCTACGCATGGTCCAGCCCCAAGTTCGTGAATCGAGTCCACGATTTACGGCGCCAGTTCGCGAATGGTGGCGCCAGTTCACGAAACATGGCGCACCGACAGCGGAGAAGGCCTTGCCGGGCGATGATCGGTTGCCATGTGGCATCATAACTGCTATCTTATGCCAAACAGGAGACTCTGATGACCGCATTGCTCCGCGTCGATACCGCGCCACGCGACTTTACTCCGGCGCCTATCAGCGATGACGAAGCCGCCGCCACGTTCCGCGCGGCGCTCAACCTCTTTCGCCTGTGGTCGGTCACGGACGAACAGGCGGCGACCTTGCTGGACCTGCCTATTCGATCGTATCGCCGCTGGAAAGCGGGCGAGATCGGCCGGATCGACCGCGACACCAAGGCGCGACTTTCGAACCTCATGGGCATCCACAAGGCGCTGAGAATCATTTTCAGCGAACCGCAAAGGGGTTATGCCTGGATCCAGGCGCCGAACTCCGCTTTCGGAGGCCGGACGGCTCTGGAGGTGATGCTTGGCGGAGAGCTGACCGACCTCATGCGGGTTCGCCGCTATCTCGACAGCGAGCGAGGCGGCTGGTGATCGACATCGCCACTGTCCCCGTCGCCGAGGTCAGTTGGCGTAACGCAGTTCGAATCATCCGCAGCATCCATCCTCCGATCGACTTGTTCGAGGATATCGCCGACCCGGCCGACTGGCCGCTTCTTATCTCCGCTGAGCAGAAGACCAATCCGCGGCTGATGGAGAGCATCGGGGCCCTGGATCGCGTGCCCGCGGGCAGGCGCGCAGCGGGGCCCGGCGCGAGCTATCTCATGGCGCCGTTCACCCATGTCAGCGCTGATCGACCGAGCCGTTTCAGCGCGGGCGCTTTCGGCGTTCTCTATGCCGGCAATTCCTTCGAAGTCGCGCTGTTCGAAACGGTCCATCACCATACGAAGTTCATGGCGCGCACGAGGGAACCTGCGGGGTGGACATCGCAGTTTCGGGAGATTGTGCTCGCTGTTGATGCGCGGTTACATGACCTGCGAAGCCGCAATCCGAACCATCAGGCCGCGCTCGATCCGGACGACTATACGGCGAGCCAGGCCCTCGGCGCTCAGCTTCGGATCGTCGGATCCGATGGCCTCGTTTATCCCAGCCTTCGCTTTGAAGGCGGGGAATGCGTGGGGCTTTTCTATCCCGACCGCGCCTCGAACCCGATCCAGGGGCGGCATCTCGACTATCATTGGGACGGCGCTCGCGTAGATCTATTTCGTGATCTCGGCAGCGGGCAAGTCTTTCGTCTGGTTTGAGCAGACGGCAATGACTTCGGTGGAGTCCTTGGGCGCGTCCGGCCGCGCGGCCGGCAGGGCTCTACTCGCGGCCAGACGCCGCTCACCAAGCCGGCGACGCCGTCTCGGCCTGCGGTGACGATCCCGCGCGCAAGAGCGAGCGAATTGCGGCCCCCTCAGGCGATTGCAATGGCGAGGACGCGATCCGGTCGGCGATGACGGCGCGTTTGGCACGTGCCCCGCGATCAGCCAAGAACTCCAGGCGCGCGCCGCTTCGTTGATGGAGCTCTGTTCGGATCACGTCCGGGTCAATCGCCTTCCGTCCGTTCGCCCGCCGCAGCGAGATTGAACAACCGCCGGGGCTCCCCGATGTGTTGTCCTCGTTCGGGCGGCTCGTTTGTCGAAGGCCCGAGGGAAGGCGAAGGGCTTGCGACATGGCTCACGAGCCGGCGGTCATCAACCCGCTCTCATTGGCGCCACCTTGGTCCGACGTCGGCCTCACGCCATCAACCCGTGAAGGGTCCGCTACGCCATGCGTGCGGCCTCTTCGGCTCCGCCTGCGAGGTGATCGCGGCCGAGCATCGGACCTTTCAGGCGCCTGTCGAGCGGGATCGATCCCCGCCAGAGCACAGGAGCCCAAAATGCCGCAAGCCCTCGTCATCGCCCACGCCCGCGCCTGGAACCTCGCCACCACCCTCATGGTCTACGTCGTCGTATTCAGGGCCGGCGGCGGCTTTGGCTTCATGCCGACGAGCGAGTACGACGGCGACCTCGACGAAGTAGTGCACGAGTTCGATCCCTGGGCCGATTGATCGGACCGCGCCGCAGCTTCCGCTCGGACGGCCATATCGCCGTCCGGGTCAATCCCTTTGTGGCGCTCTCACGGTGCGGGCTCCGTCACGTCGAGAGAAACGCTCGCCAAGCCCTTTCGGCGAGCTCGCCGATGCTCGTCTCGTCGAGAGCCGCCTTGACGCGAATCTTCTTGTAGAGGTCCGCCGGCAGCTTCACGCGAAGGACCTTCATCGCCCTGGCGCTCGTTTCCCTAGCTGATCGGCCTCCACCGCGCTCGCTCCCAGCAGGTCGTGCGCTCGCTGTCGGCGCTTCGGCCGATGGCGGTGCGTCGGTCGATGGCGCGACAATTCCCGTGGCCTGCGCGACCCTATAGCTCGCGTCAGCCAATTCCCCGAGAGCGATACCTGCCTTGGGTTTAAGTTTGGCGAATCCCGCCAACAACGGGCCCATGCCAGCGTCGTTCATGCCCCCACCCTCTGCCCTTCGGCGTCGACCGCTGCCGCCTCCCCATCTTGGTCCGGAAACATCCGGAGAATCTCGCTCATGAGATCGCCGATATTCCGCTTCGCTTTTTCCAGCTGATCCGAGTCGGCTGGAACTGTCGAGAGCGATCCGCTTTGGTGAGCCATCGCCTTGAAGACGTTTCGCGAGCGCAAGACCGTGTTGAAGAAGGGCAGGTCGTGTTGAACCGCGAAACGGGCGGCCTCCCGGAAGGCCACCGTCTTTTGCGCGATCGCATCGACATCGTTCGCGACGATCCTGGCGTTCACGGGACCGGCGAGTCCGACCACGGCTTCCAGCCACTTGAGGAGCTTCACAGCTTCGGTGACGTCGTGGAACGACATGCGCATCGGCACGATCACCAAGTCCGCGCGACTGGCGCCGACGCCGACGACCTGATTCAGAACGCCGGGAAGGTCGACGATGACGACGCCATACTCGCCAGCGCCGTCAAGCTTCTCCGACAGGGCGATTTCACCGACTGCTGCTTCGACTGTGATCAGCGGCGGCTTGTCGCCGGCGGCCTCGCACCGTCGCATCCACTGCAAAGAGGACGCCTGAGGATCCGCGTCGAGGATCGCCACCGGCATCCCAACGCGGGCGAATGCGTCCGCCAGCAATAGGCAAAGGGTTGTCTTGCCGCTTCCGCCTTTCGACGCCGCGATCGCCAATATCGCCACAAACGTCTCCTTCTTGAATTCATCCGACGCATGCGCGCCGTTGTCGCGTGAGTTTGTATGACGCTATATCACACGATACACCTTGCCCACAAAGACACAAGGCGCATTTGACGCGGAGGCCAAGGAGTCGCGGCGTCGCTCGTGCACCTGTGCGATTTGCGTCGCGGTGTGTCTTGCGACACGGCGGCTCTTGCGTGCGAAGGGCGCCGGCGCATCGGTGACCTCGGCGCCATTGCTGCTCCCGCGCCCATCATGACGCCGTGACCTTCGAGCCATGCGAGCCATGTTGCTCCTCACGTCCGTTACGGCACAGTGTCGCTCGAGCCAAACATTCACCGTGCGCCATTTGACGGGGAGGCTTTCGTGCGATGTGCGGCACAGCGTCCGCGTGCATTTTGTGTCACAGTGACGCACGTGCGCTTGATGTCTCCGGGCCCCAAGTGCGCATCGAGCCGCAGTGACATCAGTGACGTCGGAGTCACCTTGTTTCTCAGGCGACTCCGTCTCATCAACCGTCCGTGAAAATGGAAGAAATAGGGTGGGAGAGGGATGGCAGGATAGGCAATTTGTGATACAAATTTGCGTGTGCCCTCGCCGGGCCGGCCTAGTCAGGAATCGTCATCAACTCGGGAAGGCCGGAATTGAAGAAGGGCAGCCGTCGCGCCGTCGTCGCTCACGTCAGAATGAACGCGGAAGAGCACGCGCGCTTCGCGGAACTTTGCCGAGACCGAGGCATCACGATCAGCGCCGGCCTACGTCGCCTGGCGCGCGAAGCCGGCGCCTTTGGCCCATCGCTCGACGGTCAGTCGTCACGCGACGTTCGGCGCATGATCGCGGAATGGAGAGCGGTTGGCGTCAATCTCAACCAGGTGGTTCGGGCCATGAACGCGGGGCACATTCCGGAGTCACAGGCGATCCGGGCGCGCGTTCAGGCGGCGCTGGATCAGCTGCGCGGCCACGAGGCCATGTTCGTATCGATTTGCGGCCCGCGCCATGCTCGCGCGCTTGAGGTGTTGGAGAGCGCCGAGGCGGCGCCGTGACCGACGTTCATCAGGCGTTTCGAAGTTGGAACCTGCATTGCCGGCTCAATCGCGAGGCGCTCGATGCCGAAAAGGAAGGCGACGAGGCCGCTCTGGCCGCGCGGACCCGCAGATCGCATGCGGTGAAGCCAAGCCTATTGGCGCTTGGCCTGGGGGCAAGCTTGGGCAGGTCAGGCGCCAAGGCCGGGTCACGGAGCCCGACCGCTGCTCGACGCGGGCTCGCGGCCGGCTCGCAGGCGGCGGTCGTCAAGCTCGCGAGCTACGCCGCCGGCGGCGCGCGGCTTGGCGCTCTCTTGAAATATCAAAGCCGCGAGGGCGACCTGCCGCTCGAGCGCGACGACGGCAGTTTCATTCAGGGGATGAGCGAAGTTCGCGAGCTTGCGGCGGAATGGGACGTCGATGGCGATCGGCGCGAACCGAGCAAGGACGTGCTGTATTTCGTGGTGAAGCTCTCGGAGCGGCCGGCCGGCGATGATTTGGATCGGGCGATAGGGCAGGCGCTGGCCGGGCACAGGTTCGCGTGGCGAACCCAAGAGCAAACCGACTCGACCGAAATCCATGTCGTCGTTTCCGCGGCGAGCGCGGTTCGGAGCGCACAGGGCAGGGCGGAGCGATTGTTCGCGAACAGGAAGTCTTTGGGCGCGTTGCAGGCGAAGTTGGAGACGGCATTCCAGTCCGACATCGCGTTCGAGGAGCGGGGGTGGGGGCACGGGGTCGACGGCGCGGCGCGGCTTCTTTGCCGCCTGACGCGCGACGGAGAGGCCATGGCTTCGTCTTCTTCGGGCGATCCAATCGACAGTCATGAAGCAAACTGGGTCGTCGCGAATTCCTGGAAGCGGGCCTTGCGCTCGCGAGAGCAACGCGACGTGGTGCATATCATCCTCAGCGCCAAACCGGGGACCGATCTGGAAGCCTTCCTCGACGCGGCGAGAGCGACGCTTCGCCGAGAATTCTTGGGGCACGCTTTCGTTTTCGCACTTCACACGGACCGGAAGCATCTGCATGTCCATGCCGTCGTCAAGATAACGAACGCGCATGGCGAGCGCATCGACCCGAAGATTCCGGATTTGCGTCGTTGGCGCGAGACGATGGCCGAGGAGGCTCGCCGACATCATATTCCGATGGAGGCCACGAGCCGCTTCGAGAAGGCCAATCCTCCGGCCTACAAGCTGCGCGACGTTCGCATGATGGAGCGCGGCGGCGCTCCCGAATCTGTTCGCCGCCGCGTCGAGGCGGTTCAGACCAATGCTATTCATGTTCCCAAGCGCATCGAGGGGCGCGCCCACGCAGCGAAGGCGGCGGCGGGTTGGCGGTCCTATTCCGCGGCCGAGTCCCCGCGCAAAATATCCCGAGCGACGGCCCCGCAGTTCGCCCCCATTTACAAGCAAGCGAGTCCAGCCAGGGCGGTTCGGTTCGAGGCAAATCCGTCGATCGTTTGGGCGACACGCCGGCCGCCGCTCAGTTTCGTCAACGCACCGCTGCCGCGTTGGCGTTGGCGAACGAAGGTTTGTTGGAAGAGCCCGGGCGCGAGGGCGTTGCGCGGCTTGACACACAAGCTTCAGCATCATCCATGGCGAACGGCGTGCGCAGCGGTGGCGCTCCGAGCCGAGACAACGTATCTGCTTCTCACAATGCTTCGAAAGGCAAGCTTATGCCCAATGTCGAGATGATGACGAGTTCGCGGCAATCGATGCTTGATATCCTCGACGAAGCACTGCCGCTGCTGCCCGATGCGATGCGCGAGCGGCTCGCTGCCGAGACGCAAAAACTGCGGGATCGGACGACGATCGCGAACGACGCGGCCAAGCGCATCGAGAGCAATCGACCCGCCATCACGGGCGCGCTCTACGATCCTCCGCGCGCGCTCGAACTGCCAATGTTCGCTCATGCCAAGACGTCGAACGGCGGTCTCGACGAGGTGCAGTACACACGCATCGCCGGCGACGGCCGCGTCGGCGCTTTGGCCTTCGTCGACAAGGGCGCGCAAGTCGTCGTGCACGACTGGAAGAACGAAGACGTCGTTCGCGGGGCGATGAGGCTCGCATCCGAGAAATGGGGCGCAATCACCCTGACCGGCAATGAGAAATACAAAGACCTCGCCATCCGCGTTGCCGCTGAAAGCGGCTTTGAGGTCACCAATCCGGAATTGCAGGAGCGTTTTGCGCAAGCCAAGGCGCGCGCCGCCGAGAAAAAACAATCGGCGGTCGGCTCGGCGGAGACGCCCGCGGTCGCCTCCAGCCTGATCGCTACATCGACGGCGGGCGAGCGTGCGATTGCGCTGGAAGCGATCCATGCGAGCATCGACAAAGAAGCCCGGCGCGAAACCCGTCAGGCTGAGGTTTCATCGGCGCTTGGCGACAACAACCCTGCCACGGGAGACGCGGCGCATCCCTATCGGTCTCCGGCCGCAGCCGACGCATCCCGAAAAGCGGCGTTGTCAGAAGATAACAATCCGGGCAAGCCGATCCCGGTCGATCCCGCGCAAAGCGAAACCATCGCACGCGCCGCCGCCCAACAACAAAGGATTCTCGACGAGGCCGCGACAGACGGGGTGGTCGGAGAAAAGTCGCGCGCGCAAAAACTGCGCGAGGCCGTGCGCGAGGCGGGAGAACGCGACAAAGACGACGATCACAGTCAGGAGATGTAGCCGTGGATGATTGCATCCTTGATCAACGAGAGAACGCTTCGGCATATACCGACTCGATTTGCGCGATCTCATCGTCCGTCAGCCGTTCGAATTCGTGCTCGCGGCCGCGCTTCGACAGCGCGCCATTATTCTGGTGCAGGAACCGGAACAGGAGATCGGACGTACGGTCGGGCATGTCGACGATGTCGGCCACTTCGCGCCGGAAAATGTCGTAGGCCTTTAAGAAATTCGTCTCGGCCGGGAGATCGACTTCGATCGTTTGCTCGACGCATTGGTAGAGAAACTCCGCATGCGGCGTGGCGTCGAAGAAGCGGTAGAAATCAGCGGTCTCGTTGAGCACCCGGACGTTGCCGCTTGGCGTCGGCTCCCATTGGATCAAAGGCAACAAGCGCGTCGAGTAGCTTTCGAGGGCGCGACGGTAATCGCCGATACGATCGAGGATTGCCGCCGACACCGGGAACACGACGCCGGGCGGGTTGAACCCGCGCTCTGCAAGAACGTGGTGGATCAGATAGCGGTGCAGCCTGCCATTTCCATCTTCGAACGGATGAATGTAGACGAAGCCGAAGGCGAGCGCCGCGGCCGCGAGCACTGGATCGAGTTGGGACGCCGCCGTGCGATCGAACGCGGCCAGACCGTCGATCAGAGATCGCAGGTCTTCGTGACGCGCGCTGATATGGTCGGGCAAGGGCATGCGCGAGTCGCGGTCGTGCTGGCCGACAAAGCCGCCCTCGATACGCAGGCCCAGATGTACGAAGCGCGCGTCGCCGATGACGATGCGCTGCAGGCGCAGCAACTCGTCGAGATCGATCGGGCGGCGGCCGGCTTCGCCGATCACTCGGCCCCAGCGCTGAATGCGATCCTGCGGCGGGCGTTCGTTTTCAATCGCGAAGCTGGATTTCGAGTCCTTGAGCAACAGGAAGGCTGCGGTGCGCGCCAGAAGATCGGCGGGCACTTCGGCGACGGCGGCGCGGGCGCGTTCCTGCAGGTTGCGCGCGGTCAGCGTACGCAAGGTGTCCGTCCAGGCGATCATTGGGCAGAAGAGCGGCGTTCCCGGCAAATTGTTCTTGACGCGATGGCGCGGCGACGTCGTACTGGGAGTCGCCCATTGCAAGCTTGGATCGACGACGAAAGCGTAGGCTCCCTTGTCCGCGCCCGGCAGGTCGAGTGTGGTCCCCAGCAGCCATTCATAGAGGAACCAGGCCCGCCTCGCGTAGCTGCCCGTCGGCGTGGCGCGGACGATTGCTTCCAGCGGCCCCGGACCGGTGGCCTGGAAGAGGGCTTTAAGGACGCCGAGATCGAGCCCTTCGTACTTGAGCGCAAAGGTGAGATGGCCGCCCAGATCGGCGGCTGGAGCATGGCGTGGCGTATAGATGCGCCAGTCGTCTTGCTGGTATTGCTTGTGGCGCGGACCGATGGCGGACAGGGTTCGTGGCAGCGGGATCCGCAGTTGAAGGGCGTCGATCAGGGCTGCGTAGCCGACGGGGGCCGCCTGTTCTGGCAGCCTCCGGTCGCGAAAAATCGTAACCGGCCCTGGAAAATCGTGTTGGGGCGCGCGTTCCATGAAAAGTCGTTCTTCGTCGTGAGGTTCGTGCCGTCGGGCTGCATAGCATGAACAATCGTTCCATCTCACGAAAAAACGTATCTGCCGTTGAAATGTCCGAAAAACGATCACAAGTCGGAGTGACGTTTCCGAACGCCTCTTGCCTCTCCCGTCGCGCAAAGGCGATGCTTCCGCCATAATGGAGCGCGAAGCCTCGATCGTGTCCCCAGTGGCGGTGTAGGGAGCAAGCCGCTCGCGAAGCGCGCTCCTCATGGCGCCGTAGCGAGCGAGCGGCGTGGGGCGGTCATCGCTGATTCTCCGGTAGAGTCGGGTTGCGAACATCAACTCAACCGAGGAACCCACGATGACTGACGACAGAATGATCCTGCAAACGCTTTTGGAAAGACCCTCGACGCCGATTATCTGCACCGGATGATCGGCTTTGCCGCCCAGCGCCTGATGGAGCCGGACATTGAAAGCCGCACCGGCGCGGCCCATGGCGAACGTTCGCCCGAGCGCCTGGCCCAGCGCAACGGCTACCGCGACCGCGACTGGGAGACGCGCGCGGGCACGGTGGAGTTGCGCATCCCCAAGCTGCGCAAGGGCAGCTATTTCCCGAGCTTCCTCAAGCCGCGCCGCCTAGCACTACTGAGTCACGATTTTCGCAGATTCGCCCGACAGCGGGATTTGCTATTTTGCTGATTCGGCGAAATGGCGAATGGCGGGGAAGATGGAGCCTGAGGCGCAATCGAGCGAAGCGCGTTTTGCAGGGTATGTCGATAACTTGGCGGCGGTTCTGGGCCGCGAGGACCGGGCGCGGCCGCTCAGGGATTATTGCACGGGGCTGTTGATGCCAGGCGAGCGCAAGAGCGTCGAGCCGATGGCGGCGGTGGTGGCGCCGGCTCACGTCTCGGCCAAACATCAATCGCTGCTGCATCTGGTCGGCCAGGGGCCTGGTCCGACGAGCCGGTTCTGGCCGAGGAGCGCGAACTCGTCCTGCCGGCGATCGAGGCGCAAGGTCAGATCGAGGCGTGGATCGTCGACGACACCGGCTTCGCCAAGAAGGGCGTCCATTCCGTGGGCACCGCGCGCCAGTATTGCGGGCGGCTGGGCAAGACCGACAATTGTCAAATCGCGGTGACGCTTTCGATCGCCAACCACGCCGCCAGCCTGGTCCTCGGGCTCGACCCGAGGATCGCCTATCGCCTGTATCTGCCGGAAGATTGGGCGGCCGACGAAGCGCGACGCCGGAAGGCCCATGTCCCGGACGGAGTGAAGTTCCGAACCAAGCCCGAGATCGCGCTCGATCAGATCCGGGCCGCGCTCGCAGCCGGCGTCGCGTCCGGGGTGTTGCTGACCGACGCCGGCTACGGGGTCAACGGCGCGTTCCGCTTGGGGGTCACGGCGATGGGGTTGAGCTACGCGATGGGCGTGCAACCGACGCTCAGCGTCTGGCCTCCCGAAGCGGGACCGCTGCCGCCCAGACCCTGGAGCGGACGCGGACGCAAGCCCTCGCAGGTGCGACGCGACGCCGATCATCGGCCAGTCTCGGCCAAGAAGCTGGCGAAGACGCTGGCTCCAGAGGATTGGCGGACCGTCGTCTGGCGGGAGGGCTCGAACGAAGCTCTGTCCTCGCGCTTCGCCGCCGTGCGCGTGCGACCTGCGTCGCGCGATTGGCGAGGCTCGACGCCCCATCCGCTCGAATGGCTGCTCGTCGAATGGCCGGAGGGCGAGAAAGAACCGACGAAATACTGGCTTTCGACCTTGCCCGAGGCTGCCCCGATCGAAGTCCTCGTCGACACGGCCAAACTGCGCTGGCGCATCGAGCGCGACTACGAGGAAATGAAGAGCGAACTCGGCCTCGCCCATTTCGAGGGGCGCGGCTGGCGCGGCTTCCATCATCACGCAACCCTGTGCATCGCCGCTTACGGTTTTCTCATCCGCGAACGAGCGGCGATTCCCCCCTCAGAACCCCGGCGGCGCGAAAAACCTCGACTTTCCAACCGTCCACGCCCGCGAGGCGCCGCCGATCCGACCCGAGCGCCATGTCGCGAACTCGATCGCGACGGTCCGGCGACGGCTTTCAGTCGCACTGGCCCGAACCCTCATACGCTGCCCGTGCTGCCAAGCCATGCGACCGCAGCAGTCTTATCGCGGGTGATCGTGACGCAGTAGAATTCGGAGACAATGCGGTTCCGCCGCTGCGGAT
Source organism: uncultured Alphaproteobacteria bacterium (assembly GCA_963759955.1). Lineage (GTDB taxonomy): Bacteria > Pseudomonadota > Alphaproteobacteria > Rhizobiales > Beijerinckiaceae > Roseiarcus. The sequence goes on along the minus strand of CAVXCA010000049.1, from coordinate 19,529 downwards.
ATGCAGGCGCGAAACGACGCAAACAGCGGTTCGGCGCTGACCGACTTCAAACGATCATCCCACGACGCCCATTTCCCGCAGATCGCCGATCTCTACGAGGCCGTAACCGATCTCGCGCAGGATCGCGTTCGCAGTCTCCTCGTCTCGCGCATTCGCTCTGGGGAGTTCGGGCGGCGTGAGCGAATAGCGGGGCGCAGGCGCCGGTTGCATTCCGCCATCGACATTCACAAACGTATTCCGCGCGGAGTTGTGAGGATGCGTCGCCGTTTCGTCGAGCGAGAGAACAGGAGCAAAGCAAGCATCCGTGCCTTCGAGGAGGTCGCACCACTCTCTGCGCGTCTTCGTCAGGAAGTGAGCGGAAAGATGCGCCTTTTGCTGAGGCCACAGGCTGGCGTCGTTCTGCTTCGCGAAGACGGGGTCGCCGCCAAGACCGATGCGTTCCAGCAATTCTCGATAGAATTGCGGTTCGACCGCCCCGATCGCGATGAACTTGCTATCCGAAGTTTCGTACGTATCGTAGAACGGCGCTCCGGAATCGAGCAGGTTGACGCCTCGTTCGTCACGCCAAAGCCCCGCCGCCCGGAGAGAATATATCATCGACATCAGAACGGCGCTGCCGTCGGTCATGGCGCTGTCGATCACCTGGCCCCGCCCTTCGATGCGCGCATGCAGCAGAGCGGAGACCATGCCGAACGCCAGCATCATGCCGCCGCCGCCGAAATCGCCGACGAGGTTCAGCGGCGCGACGGGCCTTTCGCCGGCTCGACCACAGGCGTGCAAGGCGCCCGAAAGCGCGATGTAGTTGATATCGTGGCCGGCGGTTTGCGCGTAAGGGCCCGTTTGGCCCCATCCCGTCATACGACCGTAGACGAGTTTCGGATTGTCGGCGAGAAGAACGTCGGGCCCGAGGCCAAGCCGCTCCATGACGCCGGGTCGAAACCCCTCGATCAATCCGTCGGCCGAGCGGCACAATCGACGAACCAGTTCCAGGCCGGCGGCGCTCTTCAAATCGACGCGCACGGATTTTCGCGACCGATTGAGGATTCGATGCGCCGCGTCCTCGACGTCGCCTCCCGTCGCGCGATCGACGCGAATGACATCGGCGCCGTGATCCGCCAGCATCATGCCGCAGAACGGACCCGGTCCGAGACCGGCGAATTCTATGATGCGAATGCCTTGCAGCGGCCCCATCGATGCTCTCCTGCTTCGAATGCGCCGCGCGGTTACGGACGCGAGTGGTAACGTTCAACAAGTACGAACTTCTGGACCTTGCCGGTCGGCGTGCGCGGCAGCGGCTCGTCCGAAAACAAGATCGTCTTAGGCGTCTTGAACCCCGCCAGCCGCCGCCGACAGAAGGCTTCAACGGATTCCGCTGACAGGGGTTCGACCTGGCCGGTCCCTCTGACGATCAGCGCCGCGACGCGTTCGCCCCAGAATTCGTCGGGGATGCCGAAGACGGCGCAATCGGCCACACCTGGAATGCCGAGGAGAATCTCCTTGTCAACGGCGGAGAGATTCCGGGCCGGCTTGGCGGAGTAAAAGCAGGCCAGGAGCGCGGAGGATATGCCGGCATGAAAAGGGGCCCCATGGGGCCCCTTTTCATGCCGGCGGCGAAAATTTTCTCCCACCTATGTGGGGGTGATTTCGCCGGTCTGAGGATCCACGATTTCACTTGCCGATTGATTGTCGGCGCCCGCACCAGGGAGCTTGCGGCGGCGCGTGGACTGGGCGAGGCGATAGCTTTCGCCGTTCATCGACAGAATATGGACATGGTGAGTTAGGCGATCGAGAAGCGCGCCGGTCAATCGTTCCGCGCCGAACACCGAAGTCCACTCCTCGAAAGGAAGGTTTGACGTCACGATGGTAGAGCCGCGCTCATACCGCTGGCTGAACACTTCGAACAGCAACTCGGCGCCGGTCGTCGAGAGGGGAACATAGCCGAGTTCGTCGATGATCAGGAGCTTCACGCCGGCCAGGTTCCGCTGCAACTTCAGCAGCCGCCTGTCATCGCGGGCTTCCATGAGTTGGTGGACCAAGCCCGCGGCCGTCGTGAAGGCGACCGAGAAGCCCTTTTGACAGGCGGCCAGTCCGAGGCTCAGACCGATGTGCGACTTGCCCGTTCCGGAGTTGCCAAGCGCGATGATGTTGTCGCGGCGCAGAATGTATTCGCAGCGGGCGAGTTCGAGAACCAGCATCTTGTTGAGGCTGGGAATGGCCGTGAAGTCGAACGTGTCGAGACTTTTCACCGCGGGAAAGCGCGCCTGACGGATGCGCCGTTCGACAACGCGCCGTTCCCGATCGATGAGTTCCAGTTCGACCAATCGCAAGAGATAGGCCGTATGATCGATCCCCTCGCGCGCCGCTTCCCTGGCCACCTTGTCGTACTCGCGCAGGATCGTGGGCAGCTTGAGTTGCTTGAGATGATGCCCGAGCAGAAGTTGTGGCGTTCCGCTCGTCGTTCCCGCCGGCATCGCCTGCGCGGCGGGCTTGTCGGCCTTGCTCGCGGCGCTCATGCGACGCTCCCGGACAAGAGCGCGGCATAGTCGGTCGCCAAGGTTGTCCTGACGCTCATCTGCGGAAGATAGGGATAGGCCGCCAGATTGAGACGAGGCGGCCGCTTCTCGATACGAGCCAACACGATCTGCTTGACCGCGTCAAAGCCGATCGCGCCCAGCCGGATCGCGTCGTTCACCGCGCCGGCGACGATCTCCTTGGGCGCCGCCTCCATGAGGCGCAGCACCTGGATGAACTCGCGCTTGCCGCGATTGCCCATCCGGGCTTCGAGGAGATGGCGCAAATGCTGGAAGCCTTCCGGCAGATCCCAGCCTTGCAAAGCCGCCGCCTGGTCCAGGGCATTTGGCTTCATCTCGATCAGCGCGAGATAGTGCAGCGGGTCGTACACGAAGACGCCCTGGCCGTAGGATCGCGAGTGACGGGCTATCTCTGTCCCGCGACACAGGATCACCACCTCCTCGACGAAGCCCTTCACCAGGACCTCCTGGAACCCGTAGGCCGTCGGCGCCGAATAGTCGTTGCCGCGATACCGCACCAGCGCGGTGGACGAGACCCGCGCGGCGCGCTTCTCGCAGGGCTCCAGCGGCACGGCGGGCAACTCGTCGAGAGCGGCGGCATCGGCGATCAAGCGTTCGCCGATCGTCTCGTGATGACGCCCGGCCCGGTCTGATTGCCGACCAACGCAACTCTTGCGGAGCATGGCGTTGAGCGCTTCGTAGCTCGACGCGACTGGGATCGGCGTCATGAAGTTCGCTCGCGCATACTTCACGAGGCCCTCGACCTTACCCTTGTCGTTGCCCTTGCCGGGGCGGCCGAACCGATCCTTGAACAGGTAGTGGCTGACCAACTCCGTGAACGCGCGCGTGCGCTCTCGCTTGCCGTCACCGCAGATCTTCGCCACCGCGATCTTGAGATTGTCATAGAGAATCGACACGGGCACGCCGCCGAAGAACGCGAACGCCGACACGTGTCCGTCGAGGAAAGCCTCTGTCGTCTCGGCCGGATAGGCCTTCACAAAGCAGGCGTCCGACTGCGGCAGGTCCATGCAGAAGAAATGGACCTTCTGCCGCACGCCGCCGATCACGCCCACCGCTTCGCCGAAATCCACCTGCGCATGGCCAGGCGGATGCGCCAAAGGCACGAACGTCTCGCGCCCGCGAGCCCGTTCGATCCGAACGTGATCCTTGACGACCGTGTAGCCGCCGGCGAAGCCATGCTCATCCCGAAGACGCTCGAATATCCGCTTGGCCGTGTGTCGCTGCTTCACCGGCGCCGTTCGGTCCGCTTCCAGGATCGCCTCGATCACAGGGATCAGCGGACCCAGCTTCGGCTTCTCAGGTGGCCGTTGCCGCACATATCCGGGCGGCATCGAGAACCGGCACATCTTCGAAATCGTCTCTCGGCTCAATCCAAAAACACGAGCCGCTTCCCGTCGGCTCTTGCCATCATTGAAAACAAACTGCCGAACCGCCGCGTAAACCTCCACGACAAACATCCCTTCGGCATCCCTTCGTCCAGAGGACAAAGAAACGCCTTACCACTGGCTGGATTTTACTCCGCCGCGGTCGCAAATCGCGCCGCTCCCGTGGCCAGCTTTGTCACCGCCGCGCACACTATCACCTGAACGCCGAAGAGGAGCCGGAAGCTGAGGACTATCCGAAAATGCCGGAATTCAAGCAGCGGTTCGGCCCGCGCGGCGTGCTGCACTGCTTGGCGGACGGCAAGGGCGGACAGACGATCGAGGACACTGGCCCGCTGACCAAGAAGCGAATGGAAACCATCGACGATGAGGTGACTGAGCGCGCGCTGAACTTCATCGACAAGTCGCACAAGGAGGGTAAGCCGTTCTTCGTCTGGTACAACAGCACGGCCATGCACCTCTACACCCATCGCGCCGAGAAGCATAAGGGCAAGAGTGGACAGGGCGTGTACAACGACGTGATGGTCGCGCACGACGAACATATCGGCGAGATGCTGAACAAGCTCGACGAGCTGGGCATCGCCGACGACACCATCGTGATGTATTCCACGGATAACGGCGTCCACTACAACAGTTGGCCGGATGCGGGAATCACACCGTTCCGGGCCGAGAAGAACACCAACTGGGAGGGCGGCTGGCGCGTGCCGGCGTTCGTGCGCTGGCCCGGGAAATTCAAGGCCGGCACGGTGCTGAACGGCATTTTCAGCCACCAGGATTGGGCGACCACGTTCCTGGCGGCCGCCGGCGAACCCGACATCAAGGAGAGACTCACCAAGGGGCATACCGCCGGCGCCAAGACCTTCAAGGTCCAACTCGACGGATTCAACATGCTGCCGTATCTGACCGGCGAGGTCGCGGAAAGCCCGCGTGAGTTCTTCGTGTATATCAGTGATGATGGCGATATCCTGGCGCTTCGGATGCGCGACTGGAAAGTGGTGCTGATGGAACAACGGGCGAAGACGGCGTTGTGCTGGTTCGAGCCGTTCGTGAAGCTTCGCGGACCGAAACTATTTAATTTGCGGCGCGACCCGTTCGAGCGGGCCGATGAAAATTCCAACACGTATTGGGATTGGGTGATAGGCCATGTCTACATCATCTATGCGATGCAGGCGGTCGTTGCGCAAATGATCCCGTCGTTCCTGGCGTTCCCGCCGCGCCAGAAGGCGGCTTCGTTCAATCTCGATGCGGTGTTGCGAACGCTGCAAGAAACGCAGAGCAGCGCCAACCACTGACGCTCTGCCCCTCCCCGGTTGAATTGACCGGGGAGGGGCCTCGACTGTGCAAAGCTGAACGCTTTGCCTGCGTCCGTCCGCCATCTCGCCGTGAAACCGGAGAGGTTTCGCGATCGTCGCGCAGTGAAATGTTTGCGCCGGTGGCGAACAGGAAGCGACGACAAGGAGCCATGGGTCTACCGCGCAAGCGTCGACCTTCGAGGGAACGTGGAGGCTGAACGACGGAGGCGCCACCGCGGCAAGCGCGAAAAAGGACAATGCTCTTGGGGGGCGCTGTGAAAGAAGCAAAAAGCTCACTTCGTGTTGGCGAGCTATGGCGGAAACTGGGTGACGGGGGTGAGGAAGGCGGCGTAACGGGGTTGGTGATCAAGCCACCCGAACCTCCAAGATGGAGCGTTACGCCATGAACGAGAATAGAGTTGTCGCCCTTCGACAGAAAGGGGCAATCGATGATCCGCTCACCGAAATCCTGCGCGCTGGGGCACGTCGGCTGATCGCCCAGGCGGTGGAAGCGGAATTCGAGACGTTTCTGGGCTCGAACGCCGATCTCGTCCTTGCGGACGGCCGCCAACGAGTGGTTCGCCACGGGCACGACCCGGTTCGCGCGATTCAGACGGGAATCGGTTCTGTCGATGTGGAAAAGCCGAAGGCTCGCGATCGTGGCGCGGCGGCGGGCGATCGCATTCGCTTCACGTCGGCGATCTTGCCCAAATGGGCTCGTCGAACCAAGAGCCTCGACGCTCTGCTGCCAGTTCTCTACCTGCGCGGAGTTTCCGCCGGCGATTTTCAGGAGGCGCTGGCGGCCCTGTTGGGCAAGGACGCGCCCAATCTCTCGCCGGCGGTGATCGCGCGGCTCAAGAGCGAGTGGGAAGACGAATATCGGCGATGGCAGGATCGCGATTTGTCGGCGCGCCGCTACGTCTACGTCTGGGCGGACGGCGTCTATCTGCAGGCGCGCATGGAGCCGCAGGCCGAATGCATGTTGGTTCTGATCGGCGCGACGCCCGAGGGCGTCAAGGAACTGATCGGCTTCCAGACAGGCATGCGGGAGAGTGCGCAAAGCTGGAGGGAATTGCTCGTCGATTTGAAGGCGCGAGGTTTGTCGATCGCGCCGGAGTTGGCCATCGGCGATGGCGCGCTTGGCTTTTGGAAAGCCCTCGACGAGGCGTTGCCGACGACGCGCCATCAGCGCTGCTGGCTGCACAAAACAACGAACGTGCTCAACAAGTTTCCCAAGTCCGTGCAGCCCAACGCGCATAAGGATCTACGAGAAATCTGGCTGGCGCCGGATCGCGCCAGCGCGGCGGGCGCTATGACGACATTCGCCGAGAAATACGCGCCCAAATACGACAAGGCCGTCGATTGCCTGATCAAAGACCGAGAGACGCTGCTGACGTTTTTCGACTTCCCCGCCGATCACTGGGACCATTTGCGCACCACGAACCCCATCGAAAGCGTCTTCGCAACCGTCAGGCATCGCACCGTCCGAATGAAAGGCGCGCTGTCGCAAGACACCGCTCGCTTGATGGTCTTCAAGTTGGTGATGGCGGCGTCGAAAACCTGGCGCAGGCTGCAAGGTCAAAACCAGTTGCCGAAGATCGTCAAAGGCGCCAAATTCCGCGACGGAATCGAGGTCGTGCTGGAAGCCAAATTCGCCGCCTGATTCACGCCGTCACCCAAATTCAGGCATAGCTCCGTGTTGGCCTGGCGGCGGCGCTTTTGCTCTTGGGAAGCGTCGGCCTCGCCACGGCGCAGCAGTCTGAGGTTTCCCCGTCCGATCTCCCGCAATTCGCGCAATACGAGGCGGACGCCGCCGCGGCCGCCCCAGCGTCGCCGCCCGCTCAGCCGGACGCCGGAAAATCCGCGGCGGACCTGGCCAAGCAATTGTCCAATCCGATCGCCAACCTGATCAGCGTGCCGTTGCAGAACAATCTCGACTACGGCGGCGGCGCCCAGCGCGCCGGCTCGCAATATCTGCTGAACATCCAGCCGGTGATCCCGTTCAAACTGACGGACGACTGGAACCTGATCACGCGCACCATCATTCCCTTCACCGATGTCGTGCATATCATTCCCGGCAACCCGGTCGGCTTCGGCGATATCGTCCAAAGCTTCTTCTTCTCCCCGGCGAAGCCCACGAATGGCGTCATCTGGGGGGCGGGACCGGTCTTCCTCTATCCCACCGCCACGCGCGACGAAATCAGCGCCAACCAATTCGGCGCCGGACCAACCCTGGTCGCGCTGACGCAGTCCAACGGCTATACGGTCGGCGTCCTCGCCAATCATATCTGGGGCATCGGCGCCCCCGGCACGAACGGTCTCGGGGGCGGGTCTATCTTGGGCGACGACGGCTCCACAATCGCGGCGCCGCCCGGCCGCTCCCCGCGGATCAACGCGACGTACTTGCAGCCCTTCGCCTCCTATACCTTCCCGACCCAAACGACCGTGACGGTGAACACGGAGTCGACTTACAATTGGACGAACAGCACGTGGACGGTGCCGATCACAGCTGGCGTCAGCCAATTGCTCAAGGTCGGCGACCAGCCGATCAGCATCGGCATTTCGGGAAAGTACTACGCCGTGCGGCCTGAGGGCGCCCCAGCCTGGGGAGCGCGGTTCACGCTCACGTTCTTGTTCCCGAAGTGAACGAACCGAAAGGGCACGCCTATGCGCGCGACCACCTCCCTACAATCAACCCACTGGGATGAACTGAGCGGGCTGCCGTTCAAGGAGAACTACCCGACGCCGGAGACTTCGGCGCGGCTGTACGACGAGCTTCAATTCCAGCGCGCCGTGCAGGTGTATCTCTGGGCGTTGCCCGCGATGAACATGGTCGCCATGCGCGACGGGCAGGCGGCGGCGTTCGGCGCCGGCAACAATGTGCTCGCAATCTGGAAGGACCGCATCGACTCCAAGACGATTATCACCACGGCGAACCCGGACGTGATCTATGGCCTCGGCTTCGTCGACCTCAAGGACGGGCCGATCGTGTTCGAGGCCGCGCCGCAGATGCAGGGGCTGCTCGACGACTTCTGGCATCGCCCGCTCACCGATGTCGGTCTGGCCGGGCCGGACCAGGGCAAGGGCGGCAAGTACCTGCTCCTGCCGCCCGGATACACCGGCGAGACGCCGGACGGCTACTACGCGATGAAGTCGCCGACCTACGGCGTGTTCGTCTTCCTGCGCGCGTTCCTGGTGGACGGCAAGACCGACGCGGGCGTCAAGCTGATGGAGCAGTCGCGCATCTACCCGCTGGCGCAGAAAGACAATCCGCCCGCGATGAAATTTCCCAACGCCTCGGCGACGCCGGCCAACTACGATTTCAGGCGCGACGTCCGTTATTTCGAGTCGCTGGCCGAGTTCATCAGCCACGAGCCGGTCGCGCCCGAGGACATGGCGATGCGCGGCATGGCGGCCAGCCTCGGCATCGTCAAGGGCAAGCCGTTTCAGCCCGACGCGAAGATGAAGGCCATGCTCGACGCGGCAGCCGACGTCGCGTTCAAGATGGCGGCGGTGGATTCCTTTGACACCCGCTATCCGAACAGGCTGATCTATCCGGATCGCAAGTGCTGGGAGGTCCCGTTCCTGGCTGGAAACGCTGTCTTCCGGCAGGACAGCTACCTCGACTGGGACGCGATGATCTACTTTTTCCACAAGGCCTACTCGACCAGCGTCGCCATGGTTCTCGCGATGCCGGGCAAAGGGTCGCAGTACCTTCCTGCTTACCGCGATGCCGATGGGGATTTCCTTTCCGGCGGCGCATCCTATCGCCTGCACATGCCCGCCAATGTGCCGGCCGCGAACTACTGGTCAGTGGTGCTCTACGACGCCGACACACGTTCGTTGCTGGACAACGGCCAGCCGTACCCCTCCGTCGCCTCCAACAGCAATCTCAAGCCCAACGCCGATGGCTCGGCGGAGATCTGGTTCGGGCCGGCCGCGCCGAAAGATGCCAACGCCAATTGGATCAAGACCGTTCCTGGCCGCGGCTACTTTGTCGCGATCCGCCTCTACGCCCCGACGCGGGCGTTCTTCGACAAAACGTGGAAGCCCGACGACATCGCGAAGGTGAAGTGAGCGGATCAATCAAACACAGAACGGACACCACACATGGCCGAGACAATCGACACCCGCATTGGCGCTCTATCCTTCACCCATGACTTCGCCAACGGCTATCCGACAGCGGAGACCATCGAGAAGCTTTACGACGTGCGCGATTTTCAGCGCGCTTGTCAGGCCTATCTCTGGGCGCTGCCGATTGTCGGTGTCGCCGAGGTTCAACACGCCGCCCGAGCGGTTCTCGGCGCCGGCAATTTGGACGTCATCATCTATGAAACTTACGCCGAAAAGCTCGGCATTCTCACCGCGAACGCGACGACGCCCTATATCTGCGGCTTTCCCGATCTCGCCAAGACAGGGCCGTTGATCATCGACGTGCCGGGCGGCGCCGGCGCCGGCTTCGTGGACGATTTCTGGCAACGCCCGGTCACGGATATTGGACTGCCCGGCCCCGACAAAGGCAAAGGCGCAAAATATCTGATCGTCGGGCCGGGCCAGACGGCCGCCGACACCAAGGGTTTCATCGTCACGCAGTCCTCAACGATGAACATCGTGATCGCCTTTCGAAATCTTGAGACCGATCCCGAAAAAGCCAAACGACTGCAGAAGGATTTCCGCCTCTACCCCTATGCGCAGCGCGAAAATCCCGTGGCTTCCGTCTACATGCGCGCCGGCGGAAAGAAGTGGAGCGGCACACACCCGCGCGGACTGGGCTACTGGGAACGCCTCGCCGAAATCCTGAACCGCGAGCCGGTGCAGGTGCGCGACCGCATCATGATGGCGATGCTCCGTTCCATTGGCATTGAGAAAGGCGAGCCGTTCAATCCCGATGAACGGATGAAGAGGATTCTCGCGGACGCCATGCTCGTCGGCGAGGCGATGGCCAAGGCGAACGACTTCGACAAACGGCAGATGGAACTGTCGCACTATGCCGATGGCGTGCAATGGCATCTCTCGTTGTGTCTGGATGTGACCCAGGAGGCCGAATTCTACACCCAACTGGATGAGCGGGCCGCGTGGTTCTACGAGGCGCTGACGACTTCAGCCGGCATGACGACGAAAACGCCAGGCGTCGGCTCGGTCTATCTTGGCTGCTACAAGGACAAGGATGGCCACTGGCTGGATGGCGCGAGCAGCTACCGGCTGCGGGTGCCTCCCAACGCCCCGGTGAAGCAGTTCTGGTCGTTGACAGTCTATGACGTGGCCACCCGCTGCCTGATCGACAACGAGGAACAGCTCGCCGACCGTTCTTCGCGCCAGCCGGACCTCGTGAAGAACGCCGACGGCTCGGTGGACCTCTACGTCGGCCCGAGCGCGCCGGCGGGTTTCGAGAAGAACTGGATACCCAGCGTGCCCGGCAAGGCGTGGTTTCCGTATTTCCGTCTCTACGCGCCGACCGAAGCGCATTTCGAGAGGACATGGACGCTGCCAGATTTCGAGAAGGTGAATTGACTTGCCAAACGTCGCGGCGATGGGAGCCGCAGCCGCTACGCTGAACGCCGAGCGCTCGGGTTTTCTTTGAGCGCCTTTGGCGATCGGACCAGGCGGTCTATGTTGCGTCGCGCGCCCCGATTCCGGTGGGAGCGCGCGGCGCCCGGATCCGGAACACCGTGCGGGCCGCCGGCCGGTACGTTTCGACGTCCCTTGGGAGGGTTCCTTGAAAGAATGGCTGACGGTCGTCACCGAATACGCGGCCCTGGCCATCGACGCGATGGCTCTCCTAATCATCGCCATCGGGACGATCGAAATGTTCTACCGCTGCTTGCGCGCGGTGTTCGTTCCCTCGGCGACGGGCCGCGAGCTTCGCGACGGGTACCTGCGTTATGCGCGCTGGCTGATCGCCGGCCTGACGTTCCAGCTCGCCGCCGACATCGTCGGCACGGCGAGCGCCCCGACCTGGGATGAAATCGGGCGATTGGCCGCCATCGCCGTCATCCGCACGTTCCTAAACTATTTTCTCGAACGCGACGTCCTGGAAGCGCGCAAAATCCTGAATGAGGGGCTGGCCGCAGCGCCTCGGCCAAACGAATAGCGCACGCGGCCATTCGTCGCGACAGGACGCCGCCGATGTCGCCATCAGCGGACGCGATCGAGGGACCGGCCTCAGGCGAAGGACTTGGCTGGCGTTTTGTCGCCATGGCAGAATTTGAACTTGCGCCCATTGCCGCATGGGCAAGGCTGATACGGCCCGCGCTTGGCGTCCTCGGCGGCGAGCCAAGCCATCACGTCGGCAGGGGCCCGCCGTCGCTTGAGGAGTTGCGCCATCACCTGCATGAGCGGGCGGGTGTGGGTGAAAAACAATTCCAGGCCCTGGCAAAGATAGTTGTGGCCCGGCTCGCCGTCGCGGGACAGCGCGAACCGGTCCTTCGGACATCCCCCATTGCAGAGAAACTTCACCTCGCAGCGCTGGCACTGCTTGGTGAGCGTGTCGCGCTTGTCGGCGCCGAACTTGCGCATCTGCGGCGAGGCGACGAGCTCCGCCATCGGCGTCGCGTGGATGTTGCCGAGCTTTTGGCCCGGCTCGACGAAATGATCGCACGTGTAGAGATCGCCGTTGTGTTCCAGCGCGGGACCGTAGCCGCACGTGGGGGCGTGGATGCATAGAAGATGGCGCCCGAAATACGCTTCGAGGGTCACGTCGAAGAGCTGGACGAAGACACGGCCGACGTCGCGCCGCACCCATTCCTCGAAGATGTCGATCAGGAAGCGGCCGTACTGCTCGCCGCCGACCGTGCGATTGGTGACCAGGTTTCCGGTCTGCGTATAGAGCAGGCGGGCGCCTCGGCCCGGCCGGTCGCTCCAGCCCTGATTGGCGATGTCGATCGTTTCCGCGGTGGCGCGCTCGACGATCGGGATGAACTGCATCCACTTGGCGCCCAACTCGTCGCGGAAGAAGCGATAAATCTCGCGGCCATGGGCCTGATTGGCGGCGTTGACGGTGCACAGGATGTTGAAATCGACGCCGTGATCGCGCAGGCAGCGCCAGCCATTCATGACGAGATCGAAGGTGCCCTGGCCCCGTCGGTCGCGCCGATAGGCGTCGTGCAGTTCCCGCGGCCCGTCGACGCTCAGACCGACCAGGAAGTCGTGTTTCTTGAAAAAGGCACACCACTTGTCGTCCAATAGCAGCCCGTTGGTCTGGAAAGTGTGCTGCACCGCTTGGTCGGGCCGCCGGTATTTCTCGACCAGTTCGACGGCGCGCTCGAAGAACTCGAGCTTCATCAGCGTCGGCTCGCCGCCCTGCCAGGCGACGGTCACCTCGGGCGTGCGATGCGATTCCAGCAACTGGCGGATGTAGGCGTCGAGCGTGGCCTCCGACATCCGGTGCTTGTCGTTGGGATACAGCGCCTCTTTGGACAGGAAGAAGCAATAGGCGCAGTCGATGTTGCAAGTCGACCCGCTCGGCTTGGCGAGCAGGTGGAAGCCCGGCGGCGAGTTGGCCGGCAGAGATGCACTGGGCGCCGTCGTTTCACTGGGCATACAAAGTCGCCCTCTCCTTCAAAACGCCGCCGCCAAGTCGACATTAAAAACGCAAGTGCCAGCGTGGTCAATGCTGGCCCTTGCACATGCACATGCCGGCCTTTGCACATGTCGTAAGCACGTGAGGTGTCCGGTTCGGTAGCACGCGAGTTGTCCGGTTTGATGCGCGATCCTCGGAGGGTCGCGGATGAGCCGGACGGCGTGGCTGCAGGAACGTAGGATGTTGAAGTTCAGGGACGTGCTGAGCCGTTGGGAGGCTTCGCAATTGTCGGCGTTGGAGGCTTCGGAGCTGTTGGGTGGGAATGTCGGAGCGACAGTTCCGGCGCTATCGGGCTCGCTACGAGCAACAGGGGGGGCCGGCCTGCGGGACCTGTGTCTCGGCAAAGCCTCGCCTGGCCGGGTTCCCGAGAGCGATCGGCGGCGGATGCTGGATTTGTACCGGGAGATGTATTCGGGCTGGTGCGAATTCCGACGCAATCCGGCCGGGGTTCCGATTTGATGTCGGCCACCATTCCGAAATGAAGCCGGCCGCCTGAGGCGGTAACGGCTCTCACCGTTTGCTCCCCGCGGTTCGCCAACTGCGGCACTCCTGCTTCGTCGATGGTCGACGAGGAGATCGGGATGCCGGCGAAGCGGGAACTGAGCATGCGACAACTGCGACACCTATTGCGACTTCACCACGGCGGGGTGAGCGCGCGCGAGATCGGGCGGCGGCTCGGCGTTGCGCGCTCGACGATCCAGGACAATCTGAAACGGGCGGCGGCGGCCGGCTTGGCATGGCCGTTGGCGGAGGACGTCACCAACGACGCCTTGGAGCAGCGGCTTTTCGGACGCGCCGGCGCGCCCACGGGCCAGCGGCGGCGGGTTGACCCGGACTGGGCGGCTTTGGCGCGTGAGCTGAAGCGACCTGGCGTGACGATAACGATCGTGTGGGAGGAATACCGAGAGGTCCGGCCCGAGGGCTATGGCTACAGCCGTTATGTTGCGGCCCGGCTTATGTGAGTTTTTGCGCGGATCCCTTTTGCGATCAGGGTGGTCGTGCGCGCTTGACGCAACATAAATCGGGACCTCGGTTGGCAAACCTTACTCACGCTGGGGTTTGTCATGGGTCAGCAACGTTATTCCGGCGGCGTCGTCGCTTGCCGTCTTCAAGACGCGCCATTCGTTGACGAGCGGAACCGCTATCTCCGCCACTGTGCAGCGAACGGCGCAAGGCCGTCGGGTTTGAAGGTCAAGCGCTACGAACTCCGATGGATCGCGCGACATCTCGGTCCGGACGCCCACTTCGGCGTCGGCATGACGGAGTTGATGCAGATTGCGCTGGAGCGGCAGCACCTTCGCGGGGCGGCAACCGCAGCGCGACGGGTCATCGATATCGGCAGACCGTGGCTGCGGTTTCTCGGTTGGTGGCGGGAACCCGCCGTCCCGTTTTTGTACCGGGACCACCTCGACCATTATGTCACTTGGATGCGCGACGAGCGCGGCTTCACGCCAGCGACGGTGGAGCAATGGAGCCGGACAACCAAGAGATTCTTGCTGTGGTGCGCTGGAGCAGGCCGCGAGCTCGCAGAATCTGACGGCCGGCGACATCGACAACTATGTCGCCACCCAGGGAACGGGCCGTTGGGCGCGCGTCTCGACAGCCAACGTGATCTCGGCCTTGTGCGCGTTCCTGCGTTACGCTGCCCAGGAGGGGTGGTGCTCGAACCGATTGGCAGAATCGATTTCCCGGCCTCGGCTCTATCAGCAGGAGTCTTTGCCATATGCCCCGGATTGGTCTGCCGTTCAGCAGATGCTGGCCGACGTCGACACGGACAAGCCACGGGATATCCGTGATCGCGCCATCCTCCTGCTGCTCGCCCTCTACGGCATGAGGAGCGGTGAAGTTGCTGCTTTGCAGCTCGACCAAATCGATTGGGCGGGGCGAACGATCAGACTCGTTCGGCTGAAGCGACGACAACCCCAGATCTATCCTCTGCTACCCGCCGTCGCGGAGGCTTTGGCCCGTTACATCGACACGGTCCGACCGACGTCATCCTGCCAGGACGTGTTCCTCTGCATGCAGGCGCCTCTTCGGCCTTTGAAGGCCGGCAGCATCTTCGACGTCGCCAATCGGCAATTCGTCTCGCTCGGCATCGAAGCTGCGCATCGCGGAGGGCATCCATCGGCTCGTGACGGAATATGCCGAGCGGGCGAGCAGGACTGTGCCATCGATGGCGCCGAAACGCGTGAGCCCGCACACAATCCGGCACACAACTGCGGTCCATCTGCTGCGCGCTGGGGTCGACATCAACACGATCCGCGCCTGGCTCGGCCACGTGTCTTTGGACACGACGCATGTCTACGCCGAGGTCGACATGGAAATGAAGGCGAAGGCGCTGGCCCGGGTCGATATATCCGGCGTCCAAACTAAGCCGTGGCAGCGGCCGCTGCCTTCGCTGATGACCTTCCTGAAAGCCCTATAGTCGCCCGCGCCGCCGCTCGAATTTATGTTGCGGCTCATGCCAGGCAAACCAGCCCTCTCACTGGGATCCGCCACATAAGCCGGGCCGCAACATAACGGGAAATATGTTGTGGTGCACATATCAGCCGGTTCTGCGACCTGCTGCGCGGGTTCGAAAACGGCTGACGCCAGTGATGCGCCAGCACCATGTCGCCGGCGAAAAGGCGTTCGTCGACTATTAGAGCACGCGGCATCTAATTTGAATCGCGCTGGGATTGAACGAAGCCGCTAGCGCGGCGTGGCCGGCGAGGTTTGTTGAGCGGTTCCTGCCTGAGAGAGGATGTGGATGTTGAAGCCCATCCCTCAGACAGGAGCCACCGATGGCCGAGTTGAGCCCTCTTCGCCGCCGCATGATCGAGGACATGACGATCCGGAACATGTCGCCGGCGACACAGCGATCCTACATCAGCGCGGTTTCGAAGTTCAGCCGGTATTTCGGCCGCTCGCCGGACAAACTGACGCTGGACGACGTCCACGCCTTTCAGGTCCATCTCGTATCGACGGGCATTTCGTGGCCTGGGCTGAACCAGATCGTCTGCGCCTTGCGTTTCTTCTACGGCGTCACGCTCGGCGAGGCAGCCGTCCCCGAGCGCATCCCTTACGCGCGGGAGCCGCGCAAGCTGCCGATCGTGCTCAGCGCCGATGAGGTCGTGCGATTTCTCGAAGCCGTTTCGAGTTTGAAGAGCCGCGCCGCGCTGGCGACAGCCTATGCGGCGGGACTGCGGGCCTCGGAGGTCGCGGGGCTTCGGGTCGAGGATGTCGACAGCGGCCGTGGCGTCATTCTGGTGCGTCACGGCAAGGGCGCGAAGGACCGCAACGTGATGCTGTCGCCGCAGCTTCTCGGCATCCTGCGCACGTACTGGCGACTCGCCAGGCCAAAGACGTTTCTGTTCCCGGGCCGCGACGACGCTCATTCGATTGATCCAACCGTGCTGCACGCGGCCTGCCGGTCGGCGGTCAAGGCGGCGGGGCTGACGAAGCGCGTTACTTTGCATACGTTGCGCCACAGCTTCGCGACGCATCTGCTGGAGAACGGAACCGACATCCGGATCATCCAGGTTCTGCTCGGCCACAACAATCTGTCGTCGACGGCGCGCTACACGCAGGTCGCGACCCATACGATCCGCGCGACCCAAAGCCCGTTCGATCGTCTGACCCTGGAAGTCACTCCGCCCAGTTAAGCGCCCGTGGCCGGGAGCGGGCCTGGCGTTCGCCTCGAGGTCGCTGACGTTCTGCGTCGGCATGGCGACGCCTATCGTTTGGCCCACGCCGGACACTTGGGCCGCGTCGAACGGCGTGTGATGAGCGCGATCGTTGCGTGTCGCACAGCCGCGCTCGGGGGTCACATCGAGGCGTGCGACGACTGCGGCGTGGCGCGCGTCGCCTACAATTCCTGTCGTAACCGCCATTGCCCGAAGTGTCAGGGCGTGGCGCGGGCGCAATGGCTTGCCGCACGCCAGGCCGAACTTCTGGCGGTTCCCTATTTCCACGTCGTGTTCACATTGCCCGCGCCGATCGCCGCCATCGCGTTCCAGAACAAGGCCGTCGTCTACGCGATCCTGTTCGCGGCGTCGGCCGAAGCGATGACGACGCTCGCCGCCAATCCGCGCAGGCTCGGCGCACAGATCGGCGTCGTCGCTGTTCTGCACACATGGGGGCAGACGCTGACGCATCATCCACACGTGCATTGCGTCGTGCCAGGCGGCGGTCTCTCGCCCGATGGGACGCGCTGGGTCGCTGGGCGGCCGAACTTCTTTCTCGCCGTCAAGCCGCTCGCAAAACTCTTCCGCCGCCTTTTCCTCGAACGCTTGCAAAAGGCCTTCGACGTCGGCGCCCTGAGGTTCTTTGGCGACCTCGTACACCTCGCTGAACCCCTGAGCTTCCACGCCCTCGCCGCCCATATGCGCCGCGCCGCTTGGGTCGTCTACGCCAAGAAGCCTTTCGGTGGGCCCGCCCAAGTCCTCGCCTATCTCGGGCGCTACACCCATCGCGTCGCCATCGCCAACAGCCGCATCCAAGACTGCGATGACGATCATGTCGCCTTTGCCTGGAAGGACTACCGCGACGGCGGCGCCGTCAAGACCATGTGTTTGAAGCCCGACGAGTTCATCCGGCGCTTCCTACTCCACGCCTTACCCGACGGCTTCCATCGCATTCGCCACTTCGGATTCCTCGCCAATGGCCACCGAACGCAAAAGCTCGCCCTCTGTCGCTCGCTCCTGACCGACGGGGGCGAACCGACGCCGCGCGGAAAGATAGAATCGCCAACATCCGCGCCGAGCGAAACCGTCGACCTTGATCCTCCGCCCTGTCCGGAATGCGGAGGAGTTATGAGGATCATCGCCGACCTTCCCCGCGGCGGCCAACGGCCTCGGTCCAAGAGGTCGCCGTTTTGGTGCGACACTTCATGAGCGCGACTATGAGGATCCCACCGACAATCTCGCTTCGCGTCTCTCCCACCGCGCCGCCAATTGGAGGCCGTCGAAGCGATTTGCGCCCTCACGGCGTCGCGGCCTGCATCCCACGCCATTGGCGCGCGCTCCCCGCGCGAGCGAACCCCGATTTGCTTCCGATCGCTCGTCAAAACGATCACGCTCGCCTCGCTTGGCTGCAAGCCGGAGCGACGACAATCCGAAGCTGCCCGGCACAAAACCCATAGCGCCGCCAGCGCGAACCTCCCCGCGCCTTCGTTCAATCCGGCTTCAATGAGGTCCGCTCCCGGAGCGCGCGCAGTTTCGCGCCGCGGACCTCACAGAAGCCTCTAGATTCCCGAATCGGCGGGGTTGTGATTCAACCTGTTGGCTGGGCGGAGGCCAGCAGGAAATGGCCGAAGCCGTATTCTCAGGATTTGCGCAATCGCGTGATCGACGCGGTGGAGCGGGGAGAGATGAGCCGCCGGGCTGCGGCTCGACCGGTTACGAGATCAGCGAGTTGGTCGGCCGTCAAATGGGTGGAGCGCTTCGAACGGATCGGCTCGCGGGCGCCGGCCGGGCATGGCGGCCATTGGCCCGCCAAGCTCAGCCGCACCGGGCCTTTCTGGAAGCGCGCGAACCGAGAAACCCGACTGCGACGCTTCAGGCGCTGTGCGATCGTCTGCTGGCCGAGCGCGGGGTCAAGGCCGACACGTCCATGATGAGCCGCTTCTTCCGCCGGATCGGCGTCACGTTCAAAAAAAGACGCTCGTGGCGCGTGAACAGGATCGGCGCGACGTAAAGCGCCATCGGACGCGCTGGCGCAAACTATCAAGGCCACATCGATCCCTCGCGCCTGGTCTTCATCGACGAAACCTGGACGAAGACCAACATGACCCGCCTGCACGGCTGGGCGCCGACGCGGCGAGCGACTGGTCGACAAAGTTCCTCACGGCCATTGGAAAACCGCGACGTTTCTCGCCGCCTTGCGCAACGACCGCATCGACGCGCCCTGCCTCTATCGACGGTCCGATCAACGGCGAACGTTTCCGCGCCTATGTCGAACAGTTCCTCGTCCCGACCCTCAAGCCCGGCGACGTCGTCGATCCTCGACAATCTCGGCTCCCACAAAGGAAAGGCCGTGCGACAGGCCATCCGAGACGTCGGCGCGCGCCTTGTCTTCCTGCCGAAATACTCGCCCGACCTCAACCCGATCGAGCAGGTCTTCGCCAAGTTCAAAACCCTGCTGCGGAAAGCCGCGCGCCAGGACATATCGACGCCGTCTCCGACGCCATCGCACAAATCCTCGCCCATACGCCCACGACGAATGCGCCAACTACCTCACGAACGCCGGATACGCGTAAAGCTAAATGCAGAACGCTCTAGGGCAAGCGGATCGGGATCGCCGATCCGACGACGGGCGAAATCCGCGAGGCGGAGATTTTCGTTGGCGTGCTCGGCGCCTCGAACCTCACCTATGCCGAGGCGAGCTGGACGCAGCAATTGGCGGACTGGACCGGCGCGCATGTGCGCATGTTCCGTTTTTCGGCGGCGCGCCGAAGCTGCTGGTTCCCGACAACCTGAAGAGCGGCGTCACCAAGGCCTCGTTCTACGATCCCGAGATCAACCGCACCTATGGCGCGATGGCGGCGCATTATTCGGTTGGAATCCTCCCGGCCCGTCCGCGACGGCCGCGCGACAAACGAAGGCCGTGGCTGTTCCGATGGATCAAGCAGCATCTCAAAATCCGCAAGTTCCTCAGCGCCAACGAAAACGCCATCAAGCTGCAAGTCTACGCCGCCATGATCGCCTACGCGCTGTTGCGCCTAGCGGCGAAAACCAAAAAGGTT
>CAVXCA010000048.1:0-15536 GCA_963759955.1 uncultured Alphaproteobacteria bacterium | reverse complement strand
CCACGATCGGGCGGTCGGGGTCGCCGTCGATGAAGGCGACCATCACCTCCATGCCGATGCGCGGGATCACCTGGCCGCCCCAGCCCTGGCCGCCCCACACCTGGGAGACGCGCACCCGGCAGCTCTGGTCGCCGTGGCGGTCCCAGTAGAAATGCACCAGGATGCGGCCGTGGTCGTCGCAGTCGATCGCCTCTCCCTCCTTGCCGGTCACCAGCGCGGTGTGCAGCGAGGAAATGAGCGGCTTGGGCGTGACCAGCGGCGCGCGGAACGGGCGGTCGGCGGGCAGGAACTCGATCCAGTCGGGCGCGGCGGGCGGCGCCACCGCCATGTTGGAGCGATAGTCCTGGGTGACGAATTCGTGGCGCGTGCGCACGACGAGATAGTCGCGGTTCTCGCCGCCGCGCGGATGGTCGGCGAGCGTGACCAGCGCGCCGGGAAACAGCGAAACCGCTTCGCCGACGCCGTCGCGCCGCCGGTCGAGCGCCTGCTCCGCCTCGAGCTCGACTTTGGCGTAGAACTCGCCGTGGTCGGGCGCGTCGTACGTGCCGGGATGGTCGTAGACCTCCAGCTGCGAGCGCGTGTAGGAATCGACGCCCGCGCGTTCGGCCGCCATCCGCCGGTTCGGCTGGAGATGATTGTAGTCGTTCATCGCGAACTGGCCGGAGCGGAAATCGCGCCGGCTCGTCCACTGCCACAGATGCTGGCGGCGCGCGCGCTCGGCCGCCTCGTCGACCGGAACGAACGGGATCGTCGCCAGCCCCGGCGCCGGCTGGTGCGAGGCGAGCCCGTCGGCGAGCACCAGCCGATGCACGCCCTCCTCGTGCTCGAAGAAGTAGTAGACGCCGTGCTGCTCCATCAGCCGGCAGACGAAGGCGAGGTCGGTCTCGCGGTACTGCACGGTGTAGGGCAGCGTCGGATAGTCGGCGGTCGCAGCGACGCGGTAGTCGGAAAAGCCGTGGTCGGCGAAGGTCGCCTTGACGATGTCGATGACGGTCTTGTCGTGAAAGATCCGGCAGTCCGAGGTCTTGCCGAGCAGCCACAGCCACGGCCGCAGCGTCATCTTGTAGACGTGCAGGTCGTGGCGCATGCCCACCCATTCGGCGTGGACGAGCACGCCGTGGTGGTAGCGCTGCGGCGCATCGGGCGCTTCGGACGCAATGACGCAGGCCTGGCCGAGCGCGGCGTCGAAATCGATGTCGGCGGTCGGGCTCAGCGCCTCGATTTCGATTTCGAACAATTCCGAAAGGCCCTCGAGCGCGGTGAACCGCGCCAGCGCCAGCTCCTTGTCGCCCAGCGGCGTCTTCAGCCGCGCCGCGCGCTTGGTCTGATCCAGCATGGCGATCCCCCGTTGGCGCGAAAGCCGCCTCCGCCCCGCCATCGTCGCGGCGCACGAGGCGACGCGCATTCGCGAGCGCTCCGCGCCGGCAGAATTTGACGGCCGCAACCTGCCGATTGCGCGCCGGCGCGGTCAAGCCGGCAAATTGCCGTTTGGCGAGAAAATCACGCCAACGTGACGGGATTCGCCGCGGCAAAAAGTCGCCCTGTGAAAGCGGGCGGCGCCGCCGTTGCCTCGACATAGATTTGCAAACAATATCAAGGCGAGCGTGGCAAGGCCGTGACAATTGCGTGTAGGTTAGGGGGCGATGTTCGGCTCTGACGCAATCTCGACGATGCGTCCAGCCGGAAGCGGCGCGGGGCCGTGAGCTGCTGGAAACTTGCGATGCGCCGCGAACAAAATGGGCGTTGTCCCGAGCGCGCTCAGCCGGCGCGTAGAGAAAATACGCCGCGTCGCGCTTGATTTACCGCCGTTGCCTCGATCGAGTTCAGCGACAAGATCGAAGCCGCCGACAGTCAGGTCGCTATCGGCACGATGCCTTTGGGCAAAGGCCTCGAATTCCGAGCCGTCGCCGTCATCGGTTGCGACGACGAAGTGGCGCCCTTGCAAGACCGCATCGAGACGGGGGGCGACGAATCGGATTTGGATGAAGTCCGCAACAGCGAGCGGAGTCTCCGCTATGTCGCGTGCCCCCCGGGCGAGGGACCAGCTGCTTGTGACCGGCGCGGCGCCAATTCGGAGTTTCTGTCCGGCTTCCGATGGGGACGGTGATCCTTGGTCGGCAGGACTGCTGTCGATCGGCAAGGGCGGGCCCGTAGGAAGCCCGCGGGCGCGATATTTCGAAGGGGCCGCTACCTCTCCTCCTTTTCCTGGATTCCGGTTCGCCGACGATATTGACGCCTCACGCCTCACGCCTCGCCGGCGCCTGCGCAGACGGCCGTCTTGCGGACGGGGCAGGGCGCCCGCGAAGGTTAAGGCCCACTTGGAGGCTACGCGCGCTCCGCTTCCTTGTGCGGGACTCGGAGCCCAGACAGAGGACGGAACCGGCACGAATCAGCTTCGACCGTTTTCGCCCTCGGCCGCGCTCGATGCGCCTTGCCGACGCCGATCAGGCCGTCGCCTTGCTCGCCCGACCGGGCTGCTCTTGGCGCCGCCGCCGCCCTTGCGGAGTCGACCAAGCCCGATCTTCTTCGCCAACGCCGATCGCTGCGCCGCGTAATTGGCGGCCACCATCGGATAATCAGCCGGCGACTTCCGCTTCGCGCGGTATTGCTCCGGCGTCATTGCCTGCGCCCATGCCGCCAAAAACAAAGTCCAATATTATCACGCTCGCTTCCTGTGTTGTCACGCTCGTTTCCCATAATGACGGGGTTGAGACGGGTTTATGCGCACGAGGCAAGGGGCAAGCGCGATGCGGCGGATTATCGACGTTGAATGCGGCGACTGCGGCTATTCCGGGAGGCGATTGTCGGTCGGCAGGGGGATCGGGGGCGCTCGCGAGGACGATGTCTGGCCTTGCGCTTGCGGGCGCTGCAAAGCCGTCGTCTCGTCAAAGGTCAATCGGACGCCTGCCGTGTGCGCGAAATGCGGGGCGCCCGACGTGACGCCCCTCGGTCGTGTTACGCCATGGTGGCCAGTCGACCCCGCTTCGCTTGCCGAAATGACGCGACAAAAACGCTCCGGAAGGGTCAGGTGGGTGCCTGTTGCCGCGCCTTTGCGGGAATTGCTACGCTGGGGCGAGCGCGTAATTTGCGATGAACCTTACCGTTGCCCACGATGCGATGCGCTTGGATTGCGGCCCGCGACGCGGCCCGGCAGGTGTTGGCTCGTGCGTGCGGCGCTGTGAAACGGCGCGGGGTCATCGATCGCGTCAGCAATCAAGCCAAACCGAGACGCAAGCACGCCAAATATCTCAATACCCGTTCCGGCCAACTCCGCCTCGCCATGATCGCCGACAATTCGACAGCGTCGATCGAGGCTTTCGTGCGGGCCAACGTGAAGCCGGGAACCACGTTGCCAACCGATGGTCACGGGTCGCGTCGTCGAGCTCACAGCGTTGCGCCGACCGGCTTTGACATCTTGAAGCCGAGCGACTTGGAGGCGGGAATTTTCAGCGGGGCGCCGGTTGCCGGATTGCGCCCTTCGCGAGCCGGACGCTCTTTGACGGAGAAACGGCCGAATCCGGCGATGGCGACTTCTTCGCCACGTTTGGCGGCGTCAATGATCGCCGCAAAAATCGAATTGACGACCTCCTTTGCCTTGGCCTTGGAAATGTCATTGGCTTCGGCGACGGCGTCTACGAGTTCTGTCGTATTCAATGGATTGTCCTTCAATGGCGGGGTGAGAATTGCGCTCGACGAAGCGCAGTTCATCGTCGAGCGGCTGGCGTGACGTGAGCATTGGAAACTGATTGGGCGCCAACCGATTTGCCGGTTCGCGCGCCATCTCAGCGCTTTTTCGCGGGCGCTCGCTTCTTGCGCGTCATGCTGAGCGAGACGCCGAGGCTCATCGCCTTTTGACGCGTTGCGCCCTCCGTTCGCTTAAGAGCTTTCGCAATCTTTGCGGCGGGCTCGTTGCGAGCCATACCCTTGAGAAGGCGGACATCGTCTTTCGACCACGGTCGCCTGACTGGCGCCTTGTTGCTCCGTGCGACGGCTTTAGCCATGTCCGCTCCTGTTTGGTGCGTTTCTGGTACGAACGGCGTTTTGCATGAATTGGAATCGCTGGCAACTTTTGCGAACCATTGCGGACTGTCAACGGCGGAGAGATTCCGGGCCGGCTTGGCGGAGTAAAAGCAGGCCAGGAGCGCGGAGGATATGCCGGCATGAAAAGGGGCCCCATGGGGCCCCTTTTCATGCCGGCGGCGAAAATTTTCTCCCACCTATGTGGGGGTGATTTCGCCGGTCTGAGGATCCACGATTTCACTTGCCGATTGATTGTCGGCGCCCGCACCAGGGAGCTTGCGGCGGCGCGTGGACTGGGCGAGGCGATAGCTTTCGCCGTTCATCGACAGAATATGGACATGGTGAGTTAGGCGATCGAGAAGCGCGCCGGTCAATCGTTCCGCGCCGAACACCGAAGTCCACTCCTCGAAAGGAAGGTTTGACGTCACGATGGTAGAGCCGCGCTCATACCGCTGGCTGAACACTTCGAACAGCAACTCGGCGCCGGTCGTCGAGAGGGGAACATAGCCGAGTTCGTCGATGATCAGGAGCTTCACGCCGGCCAGGTTCCGCTGCAACTTCAGCAGCCGCCTGTCATCGCGGGCTTCCATGAGTTGGTGGACCAAGCCCGCGGCCGTCGTGAAGGCGACCGAGAAGCCCTTTTGACAGGCGGCCAGTCCGAGGCTCAGACCGATGTGCGACTTGCCCGTTCCGGAGTTGCCAAGCGCGATGATGTTGTCGCGGCGCAGAATGTATTCGCAGCGGGCGAGTTCGAGAACCAGCATCTTGTTGAGGCTGGGAATGGCCGTGAAGTCGAACGTGTCGAGACTTTTCACCGCGGGAAAGCGCGCCTGACGGATGCGCCGTTCGACAACGCGCCGTTCCCGATCGATGAGTTCCAGTTCGACCAATCGCAAGAGATAGGCCGTATGATCGATCCCCTCGCGCGCCGCTTCCCTGGCCACCTTGTCGTACTCGCGCAGGATCGTGGGCAGCTTGAGTTGCTTGAGATGATGCCCGAGCAGAAGTTGTGGCGTTCCGCTCGTCGTTCCCGCCGGCATCGCCTGCGCGGCGGGCTTGTCGGCCTTGCTCGCGGCGCTCATGCGACGCTCCCGGACAAGAGCGCGGCATAGTCGGTCGCCAAGGTTGTCCTGACGCTCATCTGCGGAAGATAGGGATAGGCCGCCAGATTGAGACGAGGCGGCCGCTTCTCGATACGAGCCAACACGATCTGCTTGACCGCGTCAAAGCCGATCGCGCCCAGCCGGATCGCGTCGTTCACCGCGCCGGCGACGATCTCCTTGGGCGCCGCCTCCATGAGGCGCAGCACCTGGATGAACTCGCGCTTGCCGCGATTGCCCATCCGGGCTTCGAGGAGATGGCGCAAATGCTGGAAGCCTTCCGGCAGATCCCAGCCTTGCAAAGCCGCCGCCTGGTCCAGGGCATTTGGCTTCATCTCGATCAGCGCGAGATAGTGCAGCGGGTCGTACACGAAGACGCCCTGGCCGTAGGATCGCGAGTGACGGGCTATCTCTGTCCCGCGACACAGGATCACCACCTCCTCGACGAAGCCCTTCACCAGGACCTCCTGGAACCCGTAGGCCGTCGGCGCCGAATAGTCGTTGCCGCGATACCGCACCAGCGCGGTGGACGAGACCCGCGCGGCGCGCTTCTCGCAGGGCTCCAGCGGCACGGCGGGCAACTCGTCGAGAGCGGCGGCATCGGCGATCAAGCGTTCGCCGATCGTCTCGTGATGACGCCCGGCCCGGTCTGATTGCCGACCAACGCAACTCTTGCGGAGCATGGCGTTGAGCGCTTCGTAGCTCGACGCGACTGGGATCGGCGTCATGAAGTTCGCTCGCGCATACTTCACGAGGCCCTCGACCTTACCCTTGTCGTTGCCCTTGCCGGGGCGGCCGAACCGATCCTTGAACAGGTAGTGGCTGACCAACTCCGTGAACGCGCGCGTGCGCTCTCGCTTGCCGTCACCGCAGATCTTCGCCACCGCGATCTTGAGATTGTCATAGAGAATCGACACGGGCACGCCGCCGAAGAACGCGAACGCCGACACGTGTCCGTCGAGGAAAGCCTCTGTCGTCTCGGCCGGATAGGCCTTCACAAAGCAGGCGTCCGACTGCGGCAGGTCCATGCAGAAGAAATGGACCTTCTGCCGCACGCCGCCGATCACGCCCACCGCTTCGCCGAAATCCACCTGCGCATGGCCAGGCGGATGCGCCAAAGGCACGAACGTCTCGCGCCCGCGAGCCCGTTCGATCCGAACGTGATCCTTGACGACCGTGTAGCCGCCGGCGAAGCCATGCTCATCCCGAAGACGCTCGAATATCCGCTTGGCCGTGTGTCGCTGCTTCACCGGCGCCGTTCGGTCCGCTTCCAGGATCGCCTCGATCACAGGGATCAGCGGACCCAGCTTCGGCTTCTCAGGTGGCCGTTGCCGCACATATCCGGGCGGCATCGAGAACCGGCACATCTTCGAAATCGTCTCTCGGCTCAATCCAAAAACACGAGCCGCTTCCCGTCGGCTCTTGCCATCATTGAAAACAAACTGCCGAACCGCCGCGTAAACCTCCACGACAAACATCCCTTCGGCATCCCTTCGTCCAGAGGACAAAGAAACGCCTTACCACTGGCTGGATTTTACTCCGCCGCGGTCGCAAATCGCGCCGCTCCCGTGGCCAGCTTTGTCACCGCCGCGCACACCCAGCGTCGCAGATTTCCGGCTGAGTTCGATTGGATGACGGCGATCCATGAGGCGGCGCACGCGCTGGTCGCGGTCGTCCTCGGGATTGACCTGGTCTACGTCGACCTCGACGAGGCGCACACGATGACTCGCCCGAAGGACATGGCGGCGACGCTCGACACCGTCAAAGATCACGTCACCGCGATCCTGGCCGGGCGGGCGGCTGAGGCGCTCGTCCTCGGCGCTCCTCAGGCCGGCGCGATCGGAGACCTGGAGGGCGCGACCAGGGCGCTGACGGGCGCTGTCGCCCAATGTGGTCTCGACGAGCGCATCACCTGGCTGCCTTATGAGAAGGCGCTCGATGACCCGTTCGTGCGCCGGCGCGTCACAGATATCCTTGCCGATTGTGATAAGCGGGCGCGCCGGCTGCTGGTCGAGCACGACGTCGGCCTGCGGGCCGTCGCCGACGCGCTGGTCAAGCGGCGCTATCTCGACGCCGACGAGGTCAGGGAGATCGTCAGCTCGTCGCCGACGGCGTCGGCTGGCTACGACAATCCGCTGGCCGAGGTCGCGGCGGCGCCGCGATCTGAGAGGGATAGGGCCGAGGACGCCAGGATCGAGGCGGTGATCGCCGAGGACCTGAGAAACGATCGGACCTGACCTTTGGACTGTGGCGCGGGGAGTACCATCAGAAATGGCACGACTCGCGCCACGGTCAGGCAGTTATGCGGAGATGACTTTCGGTTTCTAGTGGATCGAATCCAACACTTGGTGCCCGCGCCTGACGGCGGCGATGATTTTATTGGGGTCGGCGGTCCAGGTGAAGGGCGCGGATTGCCGATTGTGCTCTTCGAGGAATCGATTGATGGCGGCCTGCAAATCGACGACCGATCGGAATACGCCGCGCTTGAGTCTGCGCTTGGTGAGCGTGGCGAAGAAGCCTTCGACGGCGTTGAGCCACGAGCAGGACGTCGGCGTGAAGTGGAAGACGAACCGCTCGTGCCGAGCGAGCCACTGGAGCACTTTGGGATGCTTGTGGGCGGCGTAATTGTCGAGGATCACATGCACCATCTTGCCGGCGGGAACCCGAGCGTCGATGGCGTTGAGAAAGCGGATGAACTCCTGATGGCGGTGGCGCTGCATGTTTTGGCCGATGACCGTGCCGTCGAGAATATTCATGGCGGCGAACAGCGTCGTCGTGCCGTTCCTGATGTAGTCGTGGGTCATCGTGCCGGCGCGGCCCTTCTTGAGCGGCAGCCCGGGCTGGGTGCGGTCGAGCGCCTGAATTTGGCTCTTCTCGTCGAGAGACAGGACGATGGCGTGCGCGGGCGGATCGACATAGAGCCCGACCACATCGCGCAGCTTCTCGATGAATTTCGGATCGTTGGAAAGTTTGAACTGCCGCATGCGGTGCGGCTGAAGACCATGTTTGCGCCAGATGCGTTGAACCGAGCTGACGGAGACGCCCGAGGCCTTCGCCATCAAAGCGCCGGTCCAATGCGTTGTCTCCCCCGGCGGCGGATCGAGCGTCAGGGCCACGACCCGCGCAACGATCTCGTCCGCCAGCAGCTTGACGCGCGAAGGCCGCGTCTTGTCGCGCGCCAGCCCCTCGAACCCTTCGTCGGCGAACCGTTCCTGCCAGCGCCAGACACAAGTTTTCGACTTGCCCGTCCGGCGCATGATCTCGTTCGTGCCCACGCCGTCGGCCGTCAAAAGCACGATCTGGCCCCGCCAAACGTGCTTCTGCGGCGCGTTGCGATCCTTGATCAGAGCCAAAAGCCGGAGCCGATCTTCCGCCGAAACGGCAAGCGATATTCCCGTGCGCATGCGCCAGACTCGCACATCGCCAGTCCGCCGGGAATCCTCAATAGGATTCAAATGTCAGATTTCATCCACTAGTGCACTGACTCAGACGGAAGGTACAGGGACGTTCGCGAGCTTATCGAAGATGGCCTTGGCGGAGGTGGTCCAGACGAAGGGCTGGGACGCTTTGTTGTGGGCGGCGATGTAGCGAGCGATGGCGTCTTGCAGGTCGGCGACGGAGGCGAAGGCGCCGCGGCGGATTCTTCGTCGGGTGATGGCGGAAAAGAAGCCCTCGACGGCGTTGAGCCACGAGGCGGAAGTGGGCGTGAAGTGGAGCGTCCAACGGGGATGATCGACGAGCCATTTGAGGACGTCGGGTTGTTTGTGGGCGGCGTAGTTGTCGGCGATGGCGTGGATGACCTTGCCGGCCGGGACGGCGCGCTCGACGGCGGCGAGGAAGCGGATGAATTCCTGGTGACGATGGCGCTTCATGCAGCGGCCGATCACGGTTCCGTCGAGCACGTTGAGGGCGGCGAACAGCGTCGTCGTGCCGTTGCGTTTGTAGTCGTGTGTCATCGTCCCACATTTGCCGGGCTTGAGCGGCAGGCCGGGTTGCGTGCGGTCGAGGGCTTGAATTTGGCTCTTCTCGTCGATCGAAACGACCACCGCGTGCTTGGGCGGGTCCATGTAGAGGCCGACGACGTCCTCGACCTTCGCCGCGAAATCAGGGTCGCCGGAGCGCTTGAACGTGCGGATGCGATGCGGCTGCAACCGATGCGCCTCCCACAGCCGCTGGATGGCGCGCAAGCTGACGCCGACGGCTTTGGCCATGGCGCGGCCGGTCCAATGAGTGGCCTCGCCTGGCGGCTCGGAACAGGTCAGCTCCAAAATCCTGGCGACGACTTTGGCCGAAAGCGGCGCTCGGCCGGGCTTGCGCGTCTTGTCGCGCAGGAGGCCGTCGACGCCTTGCTCGGCGTAGCGCGCCTGCCAGCGCCAAACAGCGGGGCGGCTGGCCCCGGCTCGTCGCGCCACTTCAAGCACCGGCAGGCGCTCGGCCGAGAAGAGAATGATTCTTGCCCGCTGCACATGCTTGAGTGGACGGTTGCGATCGCCGACGATCGCCAGCAGACGCTCGCGATCTTCGGCACGAGGAAGGATGCAAACAGTTTGCGCCATACCGACAAACTCGCACATCGGCCGGCATCTGTGAATCGTGCGATTGTGTCAGAGCACTAGAAGACAGACCAGGTACGTCGGCTATATCGCCCATGCTTTCCCCCTCCGAATCCCCTCCGAAATTACGAGTATCAGCGCTTTTATACTTGCTACGATTTCATACCGGCGTTACTTTCGTAATTCTCGCCCATAAATAAACACTCGCGTTCCAGAGATCGCAATAAAAAATGCAACGAGAAATAAATCATAGACACCGAATTGCGTTCTAACTTCTGGAACAAGTCCCGCGAGAAAAATCAACGCAAGCCCACATGATACTACCGTTTGTCGAACACGAAAGCGTGTTCCGTTATCTTTTGGGCACAAATACGATACCCCAGCGAATCCAACACCAACTACTACGAAAATTGTTTCCAGATAGATCGGCGGGATGTTCATTTCTTTCCTCTTAATGTATAGATTTAGGTTACGATTTACGACGGTCTAAATTTACAACCTACTAGGGGTCATCGCAGAATCTGTTCCAAAACGCACT
Source organism: uncultured Alphaproteobacteria bacterium (assembly GCA_963759955.1). GTDB lineage: Bacteria > Pseudomonadota > Alphaproteobacteria > Rhizobiales > Beijerinckiaceae > Roseiarcus. The sequence continues at coordinate 5,325 of CAVXCA010000048.1, read as the reverse complement.
GTAAGGCCTCAGTTCGAGGCGTTCACTCGTATTTCTCGATAAAGAGTTGAGCGCCCGAGACCGACGTGGCGTGCGGCTTTTGTTGGAGGAACGCCCGCCTTCATCAGCAATATGGCGGCGTTCAGCTTTTCCTGATCGAGCGGCGGCCGCCCTGGCTTGCTGCCTTTCGCGCGCGCGGCGATCATCCCATCGCGCGTTCGCTCAGCGATGAGACGGCGTTCAAATTGGGCGATTGCGCCGAAGACATGGAACACCAACTCGCCAGCCGCCGACGAGGTGTCGATCTTCTCTTCGAGGGACAAGAGCGCGACGCCCTGCTTCTTGAGGGTTTCGACAACATCGAGAAGTTCGCGGAGGGAACGTCCGAGGCGGTCGAGCCGAACGACGGCGAGGGTGTCGCCGGGGCGAATGAAAGTGAGCAGCCCGGCGAGGCCCGGACGTTCGAAGGTTTTTCCCGAAATCACGTCTTCAAAGATCCGGAACGCGCCGGCGGCTTCAAGGCGGCGTCGCTGGCCGGCGAGGTCCTGATCGTCGGTGGAGACGCGGGCGTAGCCGATAATGTGGGACACGGCGCAATCCCTTTCTATTGCCGACCGTCCCTGAAACGACCGGTTTATGGACGATAGGAGGTCGCGACAAATGAACCGCTCACGCCCGTCCATAAAATACGTCCACAAATTATGTTGTGTCCACAAAATAATCTGGCCATTGATGGACGCATTTAACGCCGCTCTGGTGGCCCATGACGACTCGACAACTCCTCTCGCCTCAATCCCGCGCGGCATTGTTCGATCCGCCGACGGATCCCGCAGCGATCGTCCGGCATTACACACTGTCCCCGGAAGACCTGGCCTTGATTCGCCAACGGCGACGCGCCGCAAACCGGCTCGGCTTCGCCGTGCATCTCGCCTATCTCCGTTTTCCGGGAAGAACGATCGGCGTCGGCGAAAGGCCGCCGGCCGACCTGCTTGACTTCCTGGCGCAGCAAATCGGCGCACGCCCCGACGACTTCGAAGATTATGCAGAGAGATTGCAGACCCGCAGGGCGCATCTTGGCGAACTCCAGGCCTATCTCGGGGTTCGTCCATTTCGGCGAGAGGATTATCGAGCCGCCGCCGGCGTCGCGCTCGACGACGCGACGGGCACGGATCGCGGCGACGCCATTGTTTCCGCGATCATCGCCCATCTGCGCGAACGACACATTTTGCTTCCGGCTGCCGTCACTTTGGAAAAGATCGGCTTGGCCGCCCGCGCTCGCGCCCGGAAACGAGCGCACAGAAACCTCGTTGAGGGCCTGGATCGCGAAACGGTCGACGGACTGGAGGCGTTGATCGCAGTCGGCGACGATCAGGAGCGAACGCCGCTCGCATGGCTGCGTGACTGGCCCGAAGCGCCGACGCAGAAGAATCTGACCAGGGTTGTCGAACGGCTGCAAGCCATCCGCAGGCTCGGTGTGGGGCCGGACCGGGAGCAGCGGATTTACCGCGCGCGCTACGCGGCCATCGCGCGGGAGACGGCAGTTCTCAGCGCTCAGCATCTGTCGCGTTTCGACACGCAGCGCCGATTGGCGACGCTGGTCGTCTTCGCGCGCGAGATGGAGGCAATTCTGACCGACGCCGCCCTCACGACCTTCGATAAAATGCTTGGCGCCGTCTGCCGCCGCGCCGACCGCGCCCGCAAGGAAAATGTCGTCGAGCGGGCGAAGACGCTCGACGCGTCGGCGCGGGCTTTGCTCGGCATGGCGAAAGCAATGTTGGCAGCCAAAGCAGCCGGAGAGGATCAGGTCGCCGCCGTGGAGCGGTCGCTCGGTTGGGAACGCCTGAAAACCCTGGTCGCCGAGGCCGAGCCGGTCGTCGCTAAGGCGCGCGAGGACAACCTGAACGAAATCGTCGAGCGCTACCCGACGGTGCGACGCATGGCGCCGGTTATGCTTGACGCCTTCACTTTCCGCTCGTGGAAGTCCGGCGACCCGTTGCTCGCCGCGCTCGCCATGTTGCGCGGGCTCTATGCGACCGGCGCGAGAAATCTTCCGTCGCGCCTGCCGACAGGGTTTCTGAAACCGGCCTGGCGCAAGCTCGTCGGAGCTGGCGGCGCTGTCGATCGCCGAGCCTTTGAGGTCGCGGTCATGATGACCCTGCGCGACCGCTTGCGGGCTGGCGACGTCTGGGTTGAAGGCAGCCGCGCGTTTCGCGCTTTCGACGATTTTCTCCTGCCGCCGCAGACATTCGCGACGCGGCGCCAGGACGGAGAATTGGGCCTCGCCGTCGTCGATTCCTTCGACGAATGGCGTGCCGAGAAGACGGCGCTCCTCGACACGCGGCTCCGTGAAATCGACGCGCTGGCGGCGGCCGGAGAGCTTCCCGAGGCGACGCTCACCGAGGCGGGGCTCTCGATCAGCCCGATCCGTAAGGACGAATCCAATGCATCCGATCAGCTTGCTCGGCGGCTTTATGGCATGTTGCCGCGTCTGCGCGTCACCGAGCTGCTCGCCGAAGTGCATGGCTGGACGGGATTCGCCGACCGGTTCGGCCATTTGCGGACCGGCGAGCCGCCCGACGAGAATGTGGCGTTGATGACAGCTCTGCTCGCCGACGCCACCAATCTCGGGCTCGCCCGAATGGCGCGCAGCTCCAAGGCGTTCAGCCATTCGAAGCTGTTGTGGGTCGCCGAATGGCATGTCCGCGACGAGACTTATCTGGCGGCCCTGGCCTGTTTGGCCGACGCCATTCATGAGCAGCCGTTCACGAAAATCTGGGGCGATGGCGACACGTCGTCGTCCGACGGCCAGTTCTTCAGGGCCGGCGGGCATGGCGAGGCGCGCGCCGACTACAACGCTAAATACGGCTCCGAGCCGGGCGTGAAGTTCTACACTCATGTCTCGGATCGCTATGCACCGTTCCACACCCAGGTCATTGCCGCCAACGCCAGCGAAGCGGCGCACATTCTCGATGGCTTGCTGCATCACGAATGCTCTCTCGACATCCGCGAGCATTACACCGACACCGCCGGCGCCATCGATCACGTGTTCGGCCTGTGCCATCTTGCCGGATTCCGCTTCGCGCCGCGCATTCGCGATCTCGCTGATCGCCGCCTCTATGTTCTTGACAGCCGCGCCGCCTACGCCGCCCTGACCCCTATGATCGGCGGAGCCGTCGATTTCCGGCTGATCGGCGAGAACTGGGACGAAACGCTGCGCCTCGCTGCGTCGATCAAAGCCGGAACCGTCGCACCGTCCGCGTTGATGCGGCGACTCGCGGCCTATCCCAAGCAGAACGCGCTGGCGAAGACGTTGCGCGAAATCGGGCGGTTGGAGCGCACGCTCTTCACCCTCGACTGGATCAGCGATCCGGCGTTGCGACGGCGGGCGAACGCCGGGCTCAACAAGGGCGAGGCGCGCAACGCGCTCGCCCGGGCGGTGTTCTTTCATCGCCTCGGCGAAATCCGCGACCGCACCTTCGAAAATCAGAAATACCGGGCTTCCGGCCTCAATCTCGCAGTCGCCGCCGTGATCCTGTGGAACACTGTCTATCTCGGCCGCGCCGTCGCCGAACTGCACGCCCGTGGCGAGGCCGTCGGCGACGATCTGCTCGCCCATGTTGCCCCGCTCGGCTGGGAGCACATCACCTTCAACGGAGACTACATCTGGCCGACCGAGCCGCTCGAATATAGCTTCCGGCCTCTGCGGGACCCGCGCTCATCCATCCTCGACGCCGCTTAGAGTGCGTTTTGAAACAAATTCTGCGATGACCCCTCCTTAGGCATCTTCCTGAAAACCGCCGCTGCGTCGTCAGCTTCCTCCAGCAGCGCTCTTCGCTGTTCCGGCGTCGCGAACCTCTTCACTTCTTCGATCGTTAGCGCTGTTTTAAAGCGGCTGAGAACCTGATCGTCAGCCATCCCGCAAAGGGACTTGAAGATGGCCAAGTCCTTCTGGTCTTCCCCGGTCGACGGCAGAAGAACGCCGAGTAGGCACGCACGAACGAGAATGAGCGGCTTGCGCCCCTTCCAGTACGATCCCAACCCCGTCAGCGTTTGTCCTTTGACGGCCTTGCGTTCCTTCTGTGCCTCGACGGAAATCTTCTGCGCCGGCCAGACACGCTCGATGAGCGAGGGCGCGTCCTTTAGCGAGAACGGCGTCACTTGCGGCTTCGGCGCCACGGCGTCCATCCTTGTGCTCCTAGCGATCTTCGAACAGCGGCAGCGGCAGCAGCGGTCGCTCCTCTTGCGTCTTTGGGCGCTTCGCCCGAATTGCGGTCGCTTCCTCACCAGTCGGGTTTTCGGTCAAGGCGATCCTGATCGCCTTACGCCACCCGATGTCCACGTCCTCGGCGGCGCCAGTCGTCGCCGCGGCCATCGAAAACAGCCACCAGCGCTCGTCTGGGCGCAGGGCCACCCAGTTCCGTAAGGCGTTCGGGATGAGTTCTTTGGTCGCGGCCTCGACGCCCCAAGCGAGGACACAGAGTTCCCGTCCCAGCAGACGTTCGACTTGGTTGCGTCCGCTGTTCCAGCGGCTGGTGGCGAGTTTCTTCTCCTTCAGGCGCTCGTTGAGGACGCGCTTCGCCTCCTCGGCGATCGCGCCCCATGCGGCGCGCGGCAGCTTGCAGCGAACGATCGATTCCGGCATGCCGCTCGAACCGCCCCTCAGACCGAAGTCCTCCGTGATGACGACGGGCTCCGTGCGCGCAGCGGGAATCTCCACCGTGAAATGGTGGGGGTCCAACTCGTTCGGCACGCCAAAGCCTATCGTCTTCCGTTCGGTCACTGCTGGACCTCCGACGGGTCGACCTTAATCTCGGTAACTTCTTTCAGGAACTCCACCAGGTCGCTCCCGCTCGCGAACTTGAACTCCCCGAATCCGATCTCGACGTCAGCCGCCTCCTCGCCGATCGCCGCGCGCGCGGCGGTGATGAACGCCTCGATGGCCTCCGGGCTCAGCGTCGTTCCTGGGCCAAAGCGAGTTGTCGCGTTCTTGTCGCCCCGGCCTACAGTCACCGAAACGCCGTTCCCGAAGATCGCCTTGGCCTTCTTGCCAGCTCGGATGGCGCCGAACGTGTCGATGGTCGTCGCCAGCTTGATCTTCCTCACCACCGCGGCGGGCTTCGCAGGGTCGATGGTCGCCTTGCCGCCCGACGGAGCGCGTATTGTGAATTCCTTCTTCGACCTCGATTTCGGCGTCTGCGGCGTAGGCGTACAGAGTTGTCTCCTTGTCGCCGGGGATATCGATCGGGCCGACGTACTCGCGGCCTTCCTTGACGTTCGTGCCGTCGAGGTTCCAGCGGATCGCGCCGCGCGGCTTGGCGCTGAGAGTGACAGCTCGCTTGCCCATTA
>CAVXCA010000047.1:0-165265 GCA_963759955.1 uncultured Alphaproteobacteria bacterium | reverse complement strand
ACCCGCGCTTCGCCGCAAGATCGGCGTCGCTTCGTCCACTGCCGAACTCGCCCTAGGCCGCCGACGGAGCGCCTGGGAGCAACGGCCGCGCTCTTAAGGCGCGGCGCGCACGGGCGTGTTGATCGACGCCGCGTCCAGGACGACCAGACGCGAAGCGCTAGGCGCCCCTTTACGACCGCGCTCTCTTCGCTTGAAGCGGCGCGATTGGCTCGACGCCGTCGATGAGAGGGTCGAACGCGAATCGAGCTTGGGCGGCCGCCGCGTCGTCAACCTCTAGGACCTTTCCGACAACGCGCATCCCGAACTTTTCCATTCCCGACAGGGCGCGCGAAAACACCTCCCGGCTCATTCCAAGCTGCGAAGCGATTTCCTTTTTGTCGATCGGCAGTCTCAACGGGACCGCGCGATCGTCCCGCTGGAGGAGCGCCACGAGATAGCAACCTACTCTCTCCTCCGCGCTGCGAAGCTTCAAATTCTTCGCCATGCGCACTTGGCGTCGGAATTGTGCGGAGAGACAGCCCAGAACCGCACGACAGAGCGCGTTGTCAGTCGTCATCGCATGCCGAAAGGTCTCTGCGCTGATGAGGAGAAGATGAGCCTCTTCGTAGACGCGAGCCCGCATGAGATAGGGCTGACCGCTGACGACCGCGGCGGGGATCACCATATCGACCGGCTGCAAAAGCTCGATCAGCGCCTCCACCCTGCCTCTCACGCCAAGAAGTTCGACGCTGCCGGCGAGGAGAAACTGGGCGAACGCCGGCGTCTCCGCCTGCTCGAACACCAAACTCCCCGGCGGCACGCGATGCAGCATGGCCTCGGCGGACAGTGCGTCCAACGTTCTGCGTGGCACCTCCCGCAACCATGCGACGCTGCGAAGCGCCTCATGGGTCGCGGATTCGAGATCACTGGAGTCCGGCGCCCGACGCGCCAAGCCAATTTGCATTTGCGTGCGTTCCACGAACTTGAGGGCGACCGACGATGCGGTCGATTAATGTGATCTATATCACACATATGCGTGACTGTAATTACAAATATCATTGACTTGAGTCAAGCCTAAGGTACGGTTTCGGTCACGTGTTGATCCCACATTAAGAGCGGCCGTCTCGGCGAACCTCGTGAAGCTGGGGGCAGGAATGATCGGATTTCTCGTCCCATTGGGCATCGGGCCGGCGACCTCGTCGTTCGGGCTCGAAATCTTCATGGCATTGCCGCGACCGATGGCCTCCGCGCCCGTCGAGAAGTCTGCGAAAACATCCCTTTTCCAGCGCCAAGATCTGGCGGATTCGACTGGAGCAAGTGGCTATCGGCCGCGGCTGGCAGGTACGTCATTTCGCCCGTTAAGTGGTATTGACAATGCCACATTTGTTGTGACATTTAACTGGCATCGTAACTGCCACTTAATTGGCGCGTCGCGTTCAGCCGCGGCGTCGCCCGTGCAACGCGGCCAGGAGCCTATGGAATGAGCGCGGCCGGAAGCGACTGCCGCAACACGCGTTTCGTGGTGTGTTCGTCGAGCCGCAAATTTCGGCGGCCAAGCGACGCCGGCGCGCCGAATTCGCCTGGCGATGCGCTGCAGCGGATGTGTGTCGAAAGCGACAAACCTAGCCGCGCACTGCATGACAGGAGGAGAGCAAGTGCTGAAGGTCGCCGAATGCGATCAGCGCGGACCAGCGCCGAGCAACGTGTTGCTTCGTGCGCCTCCCGCGAGGGCGAGGCGAGTGATCATCTCGCCTGCCAATCGCTGCGCCTCGGCGACAACCTGCTCGTCGTTCGACTTCTCGCCGATCAACGCGAATCGATCAAATCCTTCTTCCAACAGGCGCAGCCCATCCGCGGCGCTGCGCAGCTTGGGGATAGCAGCGCCGGCCGCGCCGGCCGCAGCGATCTCCTCCTGGGCGGCGAGGCGCCGAAATATCGCGGCGTCCTCGGTCTCGCCAGCCTCATCCAAGGCCTTCGCGAGCGCCGCATGCGCCGCCGCAGCTTCGCCATCCCAGCTTTGCGCCGCGGCGCGCAGCAGGTCGACGCTCGGCGGAATTTCGGCGGCGACTGGCCGTTCGGCATGAAAGGCGCGGCGCCGATGGCGGCGCAGGAGCGCGGCATGCACCAACTCGTCGCGCGCCAGATCCTCGGCCAGCGCACGCACCTCGGAGTCTTCCGCTTCGGCGGCTACATAGGTATAGAAAACGAAGGCGCGCTCTTCGTTGCGCACGGCGAAGGCGAGCGCCTGGTAAGCGCCGAGCGTCGCGCCGCGCGCCTCCTCTTCGTCATAGGTCGGCGGCAGGTCCCAGGTCACGTTGCAGCCGACAGGGGCGTGACCCAACAAGGCTTCGCCGCGGTCGGCGATATCGTCCGCGTGGCGGTCTTCCATGCCGGCGAGAACATAGAACTGCGCCGCCATGGAGGCGTCGCCTTGTCGCGCCATGCGCGCCGACAAGGCGCGATAGCGCGCCGCCGCTTCTCGCTCAAGCGCCATCGCCACAGCCAACAATTCGTCTGCCGAATCCATCCGTACGTTGAGATGCGCCATCACGCCCACCTTTCTTCCCGCTACGATCAGAGTGCCATGCACTTATAGATCAGCTATGCATAAGGTTAAATCACGGTCAACAGGATCGTGATCGGCTCACATGCGCAGCGCAGAATTTAGAAGGCTGACATGTACTAGATCGCGATGTCAATAATGTTGTTATAAACGGTCTATAATCGCTATATTTGTTACATCCACGCATTAATGCAGCATTATTATCGTAACGTATCGTCGTTATCGGGGACGTACGTGATTGTCAATGTGAAATGAAGTTAGTTGTCATTAATAGGATGGAGCGCGAGTTGCGAGGCGGCGTACTAAAATTGTGCATTGTGGTTTTGTTGCTGTGCTTGGCGGCGACGAACACTCCTTGCTTAGCCGCAGGCAGCCGCCTAACCGAATTCATCGGTCAGGCGCCGGCTGGCGAACTCATTCCCGGAGCCGATCATTACGGCCCGGTCGAAGGCAGCCCCCCGGTAATAAAAGTGTTCGCGGGCGAGCGACTGGCGGGCTACGCCTTCGTCAACGCCGATTGGGTGAACTCCACCGGCTATTCCGGCGAACCGATCCAGATCCTGGTGGGCCTGACGACGGACGGCAAGATCGCCGGCGCGCGGCTGATGGCCCATCACGAACCGATCGTGCTGATCGGCGTTCCGCTGGAGCGCATCACCACTTTCATTCATGGTTACGTCGGACGCGACGTGCTGAACATCAGTCACGAGGCCCCATCGGCGCGTCCGGCTGTGGACATCGTCAGCGGCGCCACCGTGACGGTGACGGTGATCGCAGAGAGTATGGTGCGTTCGGCGATCCGGGTGGCCCGAGCCGAAGGAGTGGGCGGACTGGCGAAGGCCGAAGCGGCGGCCGTGCGCGAGATCGATCCGACGCACGAGGCGCCGGCGGACTGGATCGGACTCCTGGGCGACGGTTCGGTGAGGCATCTCAGCCTTTCCGTCGGAGACGTGACGGAGGCCTTTAAGCGCTCCGGCGCCCAGCAGGCGGTCGATCATCCCGAAGCCGATGATCCCTCGACGCCGTTCATCGACTTGTATGTTGCCCCCGTCTCCGTCCCAGCGATCGGCAAGCGCCTACTCGGCGACGCCGGCTTCGCGGCGCTGCAGCAGAGCCTCAAGCCCGGGCAGCAAGCGATCCTGATAGCGGCCAATGGAGCCTATTCGTACAAGGGTTCCGGCTATGTCCGTGGCGGCCTCTTCGATCGCTTCGAGATATTGCAGGGCGACAACAGCATCCATTTCCGCGACATTATGCACACGCGGTTGGGTGATATCCACGCGTCCGGCGCGCCGACGTTCCAGGACGTCGACCTTTTCCGCGTGCCCGAGGGCAATAGTTTCGACGCGACCCAGCCGTGGCGGCTGCAATTGTTGGCGCAGCGCGCATCCGGCGCGCGCGACAAGGCATTCCTCACTTTTGATCTCAGTTACGAGCTGCCTCAGGCCTATCTCAAGCCGGCGCCGGCGCCCGTCGTCGCCGCGGCGCCGACAGCTGGCGCAGGACCCGAGCCGTCCGAGCCGCCGATCTGGCACATGATGTGGCGAGCCAAGGAAGGCCAGATCGGCGTGCTGCTCTTCGCGATTGGGTTGCTCACCGTGATCTTCTTTTTCCAGGACTGGCTCGTGCGCCGGCCGATCGTCTACGACCGGGTTCGACTGGGTTTCATGGTGTTCACCCTGGTCTGGATCGGCTGGTACGCGCAGGCGCAATTGTCGGTCGTCAATGTGCTGGCCTTCCTCAACGCCCTGCGGACGGATTTCCGCTGGGACTACTTCCTGTTGGCGCCGCTCATCTTCATTTTGTGGTTCGCGACCGCGGCTTCGTTGTTGTTTTGGAACCGCGGCGCCTACTGCGGCTGGCTGTGCCCTTTCGGAGCCTTGCAGGAACTGACCAACCGCATCGCCAAGTTGTTGAAGGTTCCACAGCTCAAGATTTCCTTCGGCGTGCACCAGCGTCTGACCGCGCTGAAGTACATCGTGTTCCTGGTGCTGTTCGGCATCTCGCTCAGCGCTCTCGGCGCCGCGGAACAGGCCGCCGAGGTGGAGCCGTTCAAGACCGCGATCATCCTGCGCTTCGCGCGCGGCTGGCCGTTCGTTCTGTATGCGGGCGCGATGATCGCGTCGAGCCTGTTCGTGGAACGGGCGTTCTGCCGCTATCTGTGTCCGCTCGGCGCGGCGATGGCGATTCCCGCGCGGCTGCGCCTGTTCGACTGGCTGCGCCGCTACCGCGAGTGCGGCAACCCTTGTCAGCGCTGCGGCAACGATTGTCCGGTGCAGGCGATTCATCCCGAGGGGCACATCAACCCCAACGAATGCATCCAGTGCCTGCATTGCCAGATGCTCTACCACCACGACCAGCTTTGTCCGGTGATGATTTAGCGCCGCCTGAAACGCGAAAAGTTTGCGGCGACATCGTCCTTCGCGGCCTCGGCGCAGCCAAGGATCAAAGTTTCGGCGCCGAAATCCGATGAGCGTGCGCCACCATGAACCTCATTTCGTACCGACTTTGTGCAATCCGGTTCCGCTCCGCGGAGCCGCTGTTGGAGTGGAAACGATGACTGATCATGAAACGGACTCAAAAGGCGGAGTGAGCCGTCGCGGCTTGTTGGGAGGGACCGCCGTCGCCGGTGCGGCGACGTTGTCAGGCGCGGGCGCATACCTGGAATTCGCGCGGCATGCGAACGCCGCCGCGAGCGAACTCCCAAGCACCGAGGTCAAGCCTGGCGACCTCGACGAATACTACGCCTTCAACAGCAGCGGCCAGACCGGCGAAGTGCGCATTCAAGTCCTGCCCTCAGGACGCGAGTTGATGCGCATCCCGGTGTTCAACCGCGACAGCGCCACCGGCTGGGGGCTGACCAACGAGAGCAAGAAGATTCTCACCGAGGGATTGCTTCCTGAGACCCGCAAATTCCTGGAAAGCCGCGGCGGCATGTGGCAAAATGGCGATTTGCATCATCCGCACATGTCGTTCACCGACGGCACTTATGATGGTCGCTTCATCTTCGTCAACGACAAAGCGAACTGTCGGGTCGCGCGCATCCGCTGCGACGTGATGAAGACCGACAAGATCATCGAGATTCCCAACGCTTCGGACATCCATGGTCTGCGTCCGCAGAAGTATCCGCGCACCGGCTACATCTTCGCCAACAGCGAGCACGTGATCCCGATTCCCAACGACGGCCGTGTGCTGGACGACCCGAAGAACAACTACTGGTCCGTCTACACCGCGATCGACGGCGACACCATGAAGGTGGCGTGGCAGGTGCTCGTCGACGGCAACCTGGACAACACCGACTGCGACTACCAGGGCAAGTACGCAATCTCGAGCTGCTATAATCCGTATAAGGGCACCACGCTGGCCGAAATGACCGATCATGAGCAGGCCTGGGTGGTGGTCTTCAACATTAAGCGGATCGAGGAGGCGGTAAAGAGCGGCGACTACAAGGAGATGGGTGGCGTGCCCGTGGTCGACGGCCGGCACGGCACGAAATACACCCGCTACATCCCGATCCCGAACTCCCCGCACGGCGTCAATACCGCGCCGGACGGCATCCACGTGGTGATCAACGGCAAGCTGTCGCCCACGGTCAGCGTCATCGACGTGCGCAAGCTCGACGACCTGTTCGACGACAAGATCAAGCCGCGCGACGCCGTTGTCGCCGAGCCGCAGATCGGCCTCGGCCCCCTGCACACCGCCTTTGATGGCCGCGGCAACGCCTTCACCACCGCGTTCATCGATAGCCAGATGGTGATGTGGAACATCGATAAGGCCAAGCGCGCGTTTACCGGCGAAAAAGTGGACCCGATCATGCAGAAGATCGATGTCCATTACCAGCCCGGCCACAACCACACGTCGATGGGCGAGACGAAGGAGGCGGACGGCAAGTGGCTGATGTCCCTCAACAAGTTCTCCAAGGACCGGTTCCTGCCCGTGGGACCGCTGCATCCCGAGAACGATCAACTGATCGACATCTCCACCGGCAAGATGATCCTCGTGCATGACGGCCCGGCCTTCGCCGAACCGCACGATATCATTATCGTGCATCGCTCCAAGGTGAATCCGATCACGATCTGGAAGCGCGACGACCCGATGTGGGAGGATGCGCGCAAGCAGGCCGAGAAAGACGGGGTGAAGCTGGAGGAGGCCGCCAACGTCATTCGCGACGGCGCCAAGGTGCGAGTCTACATGCACTCGAACGCCCCGCAATACAGCCTCGACAAGTTCGAGGTGAACGAGGGCGACGAAGTCACCGTCGTCGTCACCAACATGGATGACATCGAGGACCTGTCGCACGGCTTCACCATCGTGCGCTACGGGGTGATGATGGAGATCTCGCCGCAAGAGACCTCCTCGGTCACCTTCACCGCCGACCGGCCGGGCGTGCACTGGTGGTATTGCCAGTGGTTCTGCCACGCCCTGCACATGGAGATGTCGGGGCGAATGATCGTCCATCCGAAGAAGGCCTGACGATGATCCGGCCGCGCGTCCTGCATATCGGCGCGATCGTCGCTCCGCTCGCTTTCGCGGCCGGATTGTCGGCTGCGGCGGCGCGCGCGGAGGTGATCCAGGTGAGGCAAGGGGAGAGCGCCGTGGCGGCGCTCTCCCGCGCCGCGCCCGGCGACACGCTCCATCTCGGCCCGGGCACGTTCAAAGGCGACCTCGTGGTCGATGTGCCGCGCGTGACGATCGAAGGCGAGCCCGGGGCGGTGCTGCAAGGGAGCGGGACGGGCAATGCAATCTGGGTGAAAGCCCCTGACGTCACGATCCGCGGCCTGAGGATCCGAGGATCGGGCCTGACTCTGATCGACAAGGACTCCGGCGTTTTCGTCGATCGCACCGCGGATCGCGCCCGCCTGGAGAACAACGTGCTCCAAGACAACCTGATCGCCATCTATTTGGACGGCCCGCATGACGCGGTCGTCCGGGGCAACCGGATCCAGGGTCTGCGCACGCTCCGCATCAGCGAGCGCGGCCCCGCGATCTCGCTGTGGAACACGCCGGGATCGCAGATCGTCGACAACGATATCCGCTCGGGACGTGACGGCGTGTTCTCGGTGACCAGCAACCATGACGTCGTGCGCGGCAACACGTTTCACGACCTCCGTTTCGCCGTGCACCTGATGTACACGAACGACACCGAGGTCGCCGACAATTATTCGACCGGCAACGGCGTTGGCTACGTGCTGATGTATTCGGACCGGCTGTTCGTGCACGACAACGTCTCCGATCGGGATCGCGATCACGGGCTGCTGTTCAACTATGCCAACCATTCGCGCATCGAGAACAACGTCGTGCGTGGCGGCGACAAATGCGTGTTCATTTACAATGCCAACATGAACCGCTTTTTCGGCAACTGGTTCGAAGGCTGCCGAATCGGCGTTCACTTCACTGCCGGTTCCGAGCGCAACGAGATCAGCGGCAACGCCTTCGTCAACAATCGCACCCAGGTGAAGTACGTCGGCACGCGCCTGCTGGACTGGTCGGTGAATGGGCGCGGCAACTACTACAGCGACAACCCCGCCTTCGATCTCAAGGGAAAAGGGATCGCCGACACCGCCTATCGGCCCAACGATCTGATGGACCAAGTCATCTGGCGGGCGCCCGCGGCCAAGATGCTGCTCAATAGCCCCGCCGTGCAGGTGGTGAGGTGGGCGCAGGCGGAGTTTCCGGCAATCCATCCTGGCGGCGTCATCGACTCGGCGCCGCTGATGAAGCCGCCGCATCCGCCGGCCCTGACGCGGTTGTCGCCATGACGAGTGAAACCGTCATCATGCGCGGCGTCACGCGCCGCTATGGCCGGCAGAACGCGGTGTGCGGAGTCGATCTGACATTGCGCGCCGGCGAGTGCGTCGGCCTGGTCGGCCACAACGGGGCCGGCAAGACTACCCTGATCAAGATGATGCTCGGGCTCGTGCGTCCAAGCTCGGGCGAGGTGCTCGTTCTTGGCGAGGATCCCGCCGCCGGCGCCGCCGCGCGCGCTCGTCGTGAGCTTGGCTATCTACCTGAGAACGTCGCGCTGCATCCCTCGATGACCGGCGCCGAGACCCTGGCGTTCTACGCGCGGCTGAAACGACAGCCGGTCGCCTGCAATGCAGCGCTGCTGGAGCACGTCGGGATCGCCGAGGCCGCGCATCGCCGCGTCGGCACGTATTCCAAAGGCATGCGCCAGCGCCTCGGTCTGGCGCAGGCCTTGTTGGGCAGCCCGCGCGCGCTGCTGCTGGACGAGCCGACCACCGGACTCGACCCGGCGCTCCGCCAGAGCTTTTACGAGATCATCCGCGATTTGCGCCGCCGCGGCGCGATGGTGCTCCTGTCATCGCACGCGCTCGCCGAGTTGGAGGGCGAGGTCGACCGTGTCGTGGTGATGAACCAGGGCCGCAAAGTGGCCGATGGCAGCATCTCCGACCTTCGTGCTCTTGCCGCAATCCGCCCGCGCATTCGCCTGCGCCTGCCGTGCGCGCCGCGCACCGTGGCGAACGGGCCCGACGCCTGGGCGGGATGGTCGCCGATCTCGGAAAACGTGCTCGAATCGTCCTGTGAGGAAAGTGAGGTCGCGTCGGTGCTGCGCGGCTTACCCAATTCCGCCGAAGACATCGAAATCCTCCGCCCCTCTCTCGACGAACTCTACGCCGCTTTCCAGAAGGGCGCGCCATGAGACAGGTGATGATCATCGCCGGCAAAGAGCTGCGCGACGGCATGCGCAATCGCTGGGTGCTCGCGACAACGGCGCTGCTGGCCGCCCTGGCGCTCACGCTCGCCTTCCTCGGCGCCGCTCCCACCGGCACGGTGAAGGTCAGCGCGCTGGCCGTTACGATCGTGAGCTTGTCCAGCTTGACGATCTTTCTCGTGCCGTTGATCGCGCTGTTGCTGTCGTACGACGCCATCGTCGGCGAAGTGGATCGCGGCACCATGGCGCTGCTGCTCGCCTATCCCGTCGCGCGCTGGCAGGTGGTGTTGGGGAAATTCGCCGGTCACCTCGGCATTCTCGGCTTTGCGACCGCGGTCGGCTATGGCGTCGCCGGTCTGGCCTTGCAATTGGCCGGCAATGAGGACGCCGGCGCGTGGATCGCTTTCATCGTGATGGTCGGCTCATCGATGCTGCTCGGCGCTGTCTTCATCGCCATCGGCTATTTCGTCAGTACGCTTGTCCGTGATCGGGGCGCGGCCGGCGGTATCGCCATCGGGGTCTGGCTTTTCTTCGTGCTGCTCTACGACATGGCGCTGCTCGGCGTTCTTGTGGCCGACCAGGGCCAGACGGTGACGGCGGACGTCTTGAACGTGCTGCTGCTTCTGAACCCGGCCGACGCCTATCGCCTGCTCAACCTGACCGCCTCGCCAGATGTCGGAGGTTTTGCCGGCGTCGCGGGCCTCGGCGCCCGCACCGGCCTCGGTCCGGCCGTCCTCATCGGCGCGCTGGCGGCGTGGGTCGTCGTGCCGTTGGCCGCGGCTACCGCCCTGTTCGCGCGGAGGCAGGTATGAGGCGCAGGGAAGTGCTGCTCGGCCTGGTCTTTCTGGCCGCCTGCAAGCGGGACGATGGCGCCGCCGAGGCGCCGCGGCCGCGCGAGGTGACGGATGCCTCCACCGCCCAATTCTGCGGCATGTTGCTGACCGAACATGCCGGACCCAAAGGACAGATTTTAATCCGAGGCCTGCGCGACCCCTACTGGTTCTCCTCGGTCCGTGACGCTTTCGCCTTCACCATGCTGCAGGAAACGCCAAAAGCGATCACGGCTTTTTACGTCAACGACATGGGCCGGGCGAAGAACTGGGATCAGCCTGAGCCAGGAACGTGGGTCGACGCGCACAAGGCCTATTACGTGATCGGCAGCCGCCGCCGCGGCGGCATGGGCGCCGCCGAAGCGGTGCCTTTCGGAGTCGCTGCCGCGGCGCAGGCTTTCGCGAACGCCAACGGCGGTCGTGTCGTGCGTTTCGCCGAGATGCCAAAGGACTACATCCTCGCCACAGCGTCGGGAGACCCTTGATGCAACTCACGCGCCGCCGTTTCATCGCCATCACCGCCGCCGCCGGCGGGTTGCCATTGCTGCCGATCGCATCCGCTCGCTCCGACTCGCGGCTGCGCGTCTGGTCGGGAACCGCGCTCGGATGCGACGCGACCCTGCAGATTCACCACCCGGACGCCGCGACCGCAGACCGACTGATCGCGGCGAGCCTCGCCGAGGTGGAACGCCTGGAACGGATCATGAGCCTCTATCGGCCCGATAGCGCGCTTTCGCGTCTCAACCGCGACGGCGCGCTCGAAGATCCTCCCTTCGATCTTGTGCGGGTGCTCTCCGAGAGTCGTCGCTACGGCGCGATCAGCGGCGGCGCTTTCGATGTGACGGTGCAGCCGCTATGGAATCTTTACGCCGGCCATTTCTCTCGGCCCGACGCATCGCCGGACGGCCCCTCGGATGACGCGATCGCCGCCGCTGTCGCGCGGGTCGGCCAGGAGGCGTTGGAAGTCGATCGGTCGCGATTGCGTTTCGCGCGGCCGGGAATGGGCGTCACCCTGAATGGCATCGGACAGGGCTACATCACCGATCGTGTCGTCGAGCTGCTGCGCGCCGGCGGCGTCGAGCACGCGTTGGTGGACATGGGCAAGACGCGCGCGATAGGCGGCCACCCGGCCGGAGGCCCCTGGTCGGTCGGACTGGAAGATCCGCGCGCTCCCGGCACAGTGTCCGAACGCATTCCGCTCATGGACCGAGCGGTGGCGACCGCGGGCGGCTATGGCACCTTGTTCGATGCAGCCGGTCGCTTCAACCATATTTTTGAGCCGTGGAGCGGCCGCACAAGTTGGCGTTGGCTTTCGGTTTCTGTCGACGCGGCCACGGCGACCGAATTGAACGCACTATCGAACGCCTTTGCGGTGATGCCGGCAGAAGCGACCGCGCCCGTGGTGCGCGCGCTCGGCCTCGTCGCACATTTCGTGCGCCCGGACGGCGTGCGAATGGTGCAACGTGCGTAGCGACTCTCATCACGGTTCTTAGAACGGCGTCCGAACGGCGCCGAACTTGGGTCGCCGCCGATTGCGCGCGGCCAACCCGTAAAGAAAGGAAACATGCCAATGAAGCTGTCTATCTTCGCCGCCGCGCTGGCGATCATCGCCGTCTCCTCCGCAGCGTACGCCGACGGCGACGCCGTAGCCGGCAAAAGCGTGTTCAACAAATGCGCGATTTGCCATAGCCCGGCCCCCGGGAAGATCATCGTCGGTCCGACGCTCTTTGGGGTCGTCGGCCGGCGCTCGGCCAGCGTCCCGGGGTATCCTTATTCCGACGCTATGAAGGCTGCGAACAAAACATGGGATGAAGCGACACTGGACGCCTATCTCACAAACCCGCAGGCGATGGTGCCAGGCACCAAGATGACGTTTGCAGGCCTACCGAAGCCGGAAGACCGCGCGAACGTGATCGCCTATCTTGCTACGCTGAAATAAATTGGTCATTCGGCGGGGAAAGTTCTCACTGCGTCGGCGCCGTCGTCTGTTGAAGGCGGCGCCGTAAAGGTAAACGGTCTGTGAGTTCGTCCAGCACTGCGCGAAGAAAGAGGCCGTCGTGCTCGCCGACGCAGCCGAACGGCGAAAATCCCGCTGAGCCAGTCGCATCGACCTTAGTCTCCTTGACCCGGCTCGGGTGAGAAATAGTTGTCGAACTTGTTCGACTTGCCATCGAACTCTTTGGCGTCGGCCGGAGGCTCCCGTTTGATCGTGATGTTCGGCCATTTTCGTACATAATCCGCGTTCAACTCGAGCCATTTCTCCAAGCCCGGCTCAGTATCTGCAAGTATCGCTTCTGCTGGGCATTCGGGCTCGCACACGCCGCAATCGATGCATTCGTCGGGATGAATGACGAGCATATTCTCGCCTTCGTAGAAGCAGTCGACCGGACACACTTCGACGCAATCCATGTACTTGCACTTGATGCAATTGTCGGTGACCACGTAGGTCATATGAGGTTCCTTTTGGAATTGGGCCGGGCCGCTACGACGCGACTCGCGGATCGAACGATCCGTGGATCATGCCGCCCAGGCCGTCTTCGTCACGCGTCTTTTCCGTGCGCCGAAGTAAATGCTTTCGGCAAGGGTTGTCGCGTCGCGTTCGCGGACGAACGCGTCACGCGCCTTGACGAGCTTGCCCTTGAGACGGCATTTCAAGGTCAGCGCACAAGCGCCGCCATCCGCTCGGAAGCATTCGAAGAGCGCCTGACGCGCGTCGAGCGGTCGAACGACCTTGGTGAGATGATTGCGCAAAATCGCGACCACCGTCGCGATCTCGTCGGTGGTAAACATTCGCGCCGGATGGGCCGGCAACCGCATCAGCGCGCGCAAACCAAACTCGGTGAATCTCGTGAGACGCATGGCCGTCTCCTAAAGCAGCATTTGCGATGCCTGTTAAGGCATGTTAAAGCGGTATTGTAAATGCCACTTTGCGACAACCATATCCGCGACAGCGCATCGTTCGCCTATAACGGCTGAAATGTTCCAGCGAACGGCCATCGATGAATCAACGATCGAACGCGGGTGGACGCGAGGCGAGGCAAGGATGACCGAATATGTGAAGGCATGGCAGTGCATCGGTTGCGGTCGGATCGAGGCGCCGCAGCCATGTATTGGGGTCTGCCAGGATCGCAAGGTGCAGTTCGTTTATGCGCACGAGCATGAGGAAGCTCTGGCGCTCGCTCGCCGCGCGGAGCAGCAAGCGGAAATTCTCAGGAGCTTGGTGCGAAAGCTCGCGTTCACAACTCCACGAGAAGGCGAGTGGGAGCAGTGCTATCGAGCTTTGCAGAACGAAGCGCGGCTCGCGACTACGGCGCCGCGCCCCTCGGCTGGACCGGCGGAGTAACTACACTTTGGGACTCTCGTGATCGACGACCTTGCTCTCGCGCGTGCGCTCCACGTGCTCTTCGTCACGCATTGGATCGGCGGCGTCGCCTTCATCACGCTCGTCGCGCTGCCGCTCGCCGTCGCGAGCGATGACGGCGCCCGCGGGTGGGCGCTTTTCGAGGCGATCGAGCGCCGTTTCGCGGCCCAAGTTCGCGTCTCGATCCCACTAGCCGGCGCGACGGGTCTTTGGATGACATGGCGTCTCAATCTGTGGAGCCGTTTCGCCGATCCCAGCTTCTGGTGGATGCACGCGATGGCCGGGCTTTGGGCGCTGTTTATGCTGATCGTATTCGTAGGCGAGCCGCTTGTTCACCCGAGGCTGGCGGCGGTGGCGGCGCGCAGCCCCCACGCGGCGCTGTGGCGATTGACGCTCGCGCATGCAGTTCTCTTAGCGCTGGCTATTGTGACGATTCTCGGCGCGGTCGGCGGCGTGCAAGGCGGATTGTTCCACTGAAATGACATCAAAGGAAACCACGAACCCGCTGCGCTCGGCCGCGGCGCGGCGGTCTTGGAAAGGGGCGGCGATCTGGAGCCGCGGCTTTCGGCCGTTCTTTCTCGCCGCGGGCGTTTGGGCCGTGATCGGCATCGCGCTGTGGCCGCCATTCCTGTCCGGCGCGATCGAAATTCCGACGGCGTTCTCGGCCGTTGATTGGCACGCGCATGAAATGATCTTCGGCTATGGCGCGGCTGTCGTGTCGGGCTTCCTGTTGACGGCAATTCCGAACTGGACCGGCCGATTGCCGGTCGCCGGCTGGCCGCTCGCGGCCTTGACGGCGCTGTGGGCTGCCGGCCGGCTGGCGATCTTCGCGTCCTCGCTCATCGGCCGCTCCGCGGCGGCCGCCGTCGACGGCGCCTATTTGATCGTCTTCGCGGCGCTCATTGCGCGCGAGGTGATCGCCGGGCGCAATTGGCGCAATCTGAAAGTGGCGGCGCTGGTTCTGGCGCTCGCGCTCGTCAATCTCGCGTTTCACTTCGAGGACGCGCGGTACGCCCTCGCCGCTTATTCTCAGCGCGCCGCTCTCACGCTGATGGTCATGCTCATCCTGCTCATCGGCGGGCGCGTGACGCCGAGCTTCACGAGCAATTGGCTCGCGCGGGCGGGCTCCGCCAAGCGGCCCGTTCCTCTCAGCAGGCCGGACGGCGCGATCATGGCGCTGTCGGGGGCTTCGCTCGCCTTGTGGATCGTCGCGCCGGACTGGCGGTGGAGCGGCGCCTTGGCCGTCGCTGCGGGCCTCGGCAACCTGTGGCGCCTGTCGCGCTGGCGCGGCTTGAGCGCGCGCAAAGACGCGCTCGTGCTCGTTCTGCATGTCGGCTTCATGCTCGCCGCGCTCGGCTTCGTTGCGATTGGCGCGCATGCGCTCTGGCCAACCGCCGTGCCCTCAGCCGCGGGCGTTCATGTCTGGTCGGTCGGCGCCGTCGGCGTCATGACCTTGGCGATGATGACGCGCGCCACGCTCGGCCACGCTGGGCGCGCGCTCGTCGCGTCGAAAGCGACACGGCTCGCCTATCTCAGCGTGATCTTCGCAATGCTTGCGCGAGTCGGAATGGCGCTGCTGCCCGCGTTCGCCGTGCCGCTGATGGATTTCGCCGCCGGCGCCTGGGTCCTCGCTTTTGCCGCTTTCCTCGCCGCCTATGCGCTGACGCTCTTGCGCCCCGCTGGCGCTACGGCAAGCTGAAGGTCGAGCTTGGACGGCGCACGGGCGGCCTAAGGGGGCTAACAGCGGAGGCCGATGGTGACGCGCGAGAACGTGCGAGCAGCCGCCCCATCTCCGGCTTACATGAACCGCAGTTCGTCCCCGCCCTCACACGACAGCCAATCTCGTCGACGCTCGTCGCGCCGGCGGCGATCGCCGCGCGAATGGCGTTCCGTCCAACGCCAAAGCACGAGCAAACGACGGGCCCCATATCGGCTCTGGCGTCGCGCGGACGACCGGCCAGGAGCGACGAGCGCGCTTCTGGGGCGTCAGCGCATCCTCGGCGAACAGGCTGGAGAGCCACGTCCGCGGCGCCAGGCGGTGGTCGGGCGCGACGAACAGACAGCCGTCGAGACGCTGGTTCCTGACGCTGGCGAAACGATAGCGCCCAGCGGCGGCGTCGCGGAAGGCGATCCATTCGACCTCGCAGTCCTCCGCCTCGAGCCGCTGGCGCGCCCATGCGTCCCAGTCGTCGGGAATGCGGTCGCCCGCCAGTTCTCGCCGCCAATGGCCGACGGCGGCGCCGTCGACCCAATAGCCGTCCTTTGCGCCGGCAATCCGGCGACACGTGAGGGCGAAGGCGTGCCACTTGGCGACGAAAGGTTCGGCGGCGACCGGCGTGTGCTTGAACTCGGGTTGGGCTGAAATGGGATCGACGACGGGATTGACGAGCGCGTTGACCCTGCCGTTGCCGGCGAATTCGCTGTTCCAGTGCATCGGGACGAAGACGCATCCGCGCCGCGGGTCGACGGAAACGCGCGCCCTTGCGACCATCGAACCCCAGGCGCTGCGTAGCCGCGTCAAGCCGCCGTCGACGAGCCCGGCCCGGCGCGCGTCGTCAGGATGAAACTCGGCGCAGGGTTCGAAACTATGCTGCGAGAGCCGCGGCGACTTTCCGGTGCGCGTCATCGTGTGCCAATGATCGCGCACCCGGCCCGTGTTCAACTGGAACGGAAACGCCGGGCCCGTCGGATTGCCGGGCGCTCGCGGCGTCGGCGTGATCGTCGCGACGAAATCGTCGCTCTGGCGTCAGGGGCCGGAAAAGGTGCGGGGATCGCGCGCCGATTTCGCCGAGCGTTCGCCCGACAAGCTCGCCGCTCTTCTGCGCGCCCTCTACAAGGCCGCGGAATGAGCGGGACGGGCGGAGAACCTTTCCGAACTCTCTTCCATGCTCGCCGCACCCAACCACCTCGGGACTTCGGCTGAGATTACTGCGCGCGCCTTGACCGGCGGCCTGGTCAGGAGAGCGGGCGGCGCGCCCGAAGCAATTCCGGACTTGTTGGTCTTTCATGATCGCGCAGCGAATTTTCCTTGGCAGAGCCATGCGCTGTGGTTCTACTCGCAGATGGCGCGTTGGGGCCAGGTCGCCTATTCGGCCGCATTGGCGGAAAAGGCGCTGCAGGTCAATCGCCCCGATCTCTATCGCTCCGCGCTCGCCGACATGGGCGTCGATCTGCCGCGCGCGAGCGCCAAGGTCGAAGGCGCGTTGACCGCTCCGACCCCGGTGGCTTCACGGAATGGAGCCATGATTCTCGGGCCGGACGGATTCTTCGACGGGCGTCTCTTCGATCCCGACAGAATCGAAGCCTATCTCGCCTCCTTTGGCGTCCAAACATAAGACGTTGCGAGGTTCCGGCGGCCGGCCGGGACGCGCGGCTGGTTTTCCCAGGCTGTCCCGCCTTTCTCCAGCTCGGCGACTTCGGCAAGCCTGGCGAGCGCCGGAGGCGTCGGGTCCGGCAGGCCGAGCAGGACGGTCTCGATGCCCGCGAGACAGAGATCGCCGGCCTCGATCGCCGCAGCCGCCCGGCGCAAACCGCGGTGAAGGCGAACAACGACGGCCTCGGGCGGAGGCCCATAGGCCGCGCTCAGGATCCGCGCAAGCGCGTGCGGCGGCGGCGTCTCGCAACGTCGTCGTCCCACCGCGTCGGCGCCGACGCGCACGAGGTCCGCCGGGCCCAGCGCGACGCCAGCCTCGTCACACGCGAGACCGCCTGCGCCGCGCGGGGCGAGTTGATACATTCGGGTCAACGGCAAGTTCATCAGGAGGGGTCCATCCGTCCGACGGTCATGAGGTTCTTGGTCTGTTCTCATGTCAAGAATTTCACGACCTTTGGACGAGCGGCGCCTCTGAAAATCAGAATGGCAGGAAATCGCAAGCCGGCCGCCCTACCGAGGGTCCGCGGACAGCGCCGTCGCCGGTCGGCGCGACCCGGGTTCCGGCGACACGAGTTCCGGTTACCAAATCCTCCATGCGAGATCGTTCAAAGGCGCCACACTCTTGGTGCCGTCCTGCGCAGTTCTCACGAAACGAAAATGGCGCGCCCGGAGAGATTCGAACTCCCGACCCCCAAATTCGTAGTCTGGTGCTCTATCCAGCTGAGCTACGGGCGCGCAAGCCTTAGCCACAGGAAAGTCCTCCCGTGCGGCAGAGGCGCCCTCTAGACGGTTTTGCCGGCGCAGGCAAGAGGCGAGTTGGATTTGCGGCCTTGCCTACGCGCCGCTGCGCGGCTAATCCAGACGCCCGTGCCCCATTCTCGCCCCATCGCCTTTCTCAACGCCCGTCTGATCGATCCCGCCGAGATGCGCGAATCGCGCGGCGGCGCGCTCGTCGTCGACGGCAAGATCGCGGCGCTGGGCGCGGCGGTGAGGCGCGAATCCGTCCCCGCCGAAGCGCGGCTCATCGATTGCGAAGGCGACGTCGTCGCGCCGGGCCTCATCGATATGCGCGCCTTCATCGGCGAGCCGGGCGCCGAGCATCGCGAGACGATCGCCAGCGCCAGCGCCGCCGCGGCGGCGGGCGGCGTGACGACGCTGGTGGCGCGCCCCGACACCAACCCGCCGGTCGACGACCCGGCCGTGGTCGACTTCATCCTGCGCCGCGCGCGCGCCACCGCCAAGGTCCGGGTGCTGCCCTCCGCGGCGCTGACCAAGGGCCTCGAGGGGCGCGAGATCGCCGAGATCGGCCTGCTCGCCGAAGCCGGCGCCGTGGCCTTTTCCGACGGGCCGCACAGCGTCGCCAACGCCCAGACGATGCGGCGCGCGCTGACCTACGCCCGCGATTTCGGCGTTCTCGTCATGCACGCGTGCGAGGATCGCGATCTTCGCGGCGACGGGGTGATGGCGGAGGGCGAGCGCGCGAGCCGGCTCGGCCTGCCGGGAATTCCGCGCGAAGCCGAAACGATCGTGCTCGAGCGCGATCTTCGTCTCGTCGCGCTGACCGGCGCGCGCTATCACGCGGCGATCGTATCCAACCGCCTCTCGCTCGAAGCGATGGCGCGCGCGCGCCGGGCGGGACTGCCGGTCAGTTGCGGCGTCTCGATCAACCATCTGACGCTCAACGAGATCGACGTCGGCGACTACCGCACCTTTCTTAAATTGAACCCGCCGCTTCGCGACGAGGATGAGCGCCTCGCGCTCGTCGACGCGCTGAACGCCGGCCTCATCGACGTGATCGTCTCCGATCACGATCCGCAGGACGTCGAGACCAAGCGGCTGCCGTTCGCCGAGGCGGCGGCGGGCGCGATCGGCGTCGAGACGATGCTCGCGGCGAGCCTGCGTCTGGTCGCCGCCGGCCGCGTCGCACTGCCTCGCCTGCTGCGCGCGATGACGACCCGGCCCGCGGAAATCCTCGGCCTTCCCGGCGGACGCCTCGCGGTCGGCGCGCCGGCCGACCTGGTGCGTTTCGACCCGGAAGCGCCGTTCGTGCTCGATCCGGCGACGCTGCACTCGCGCTGCCGCAACACGCCCTTCGACGAAGCGCGGCTCGAAGGCCGAGTGAAGATGACGCTGGTTGCGGGAAGGGTCGCGCACGAATAGGCTTTGCGCCGGAGTTCTTGCATTGCGAGGCGAACGCGGCCCATGGCGATTTCTTTGGATAGCATTTATGCGGGTTTCGCGCTCGTCTTGGGCTACTTGCTCGGCTCGATCCCGTTCGGCTTGATTTTGACGCGCCTTGCCGGCACGCCGGATTTACGCGCGATCGGGTCAGGCAATATCGGCGCGACCAATGTGCTGCGCACCGGCCGCAAGGACCTGGCCGCCGCGACGCTCGTTCTCGACGCGCTCAAGGCGACGCTCGCCGTCGTGCTGTCGGCAATTCTGTTCGGTCCGCCGGCGGCGCTCGCCGGCGCGGCGGGCGCGTTTTTCGGCCATCTCTACCCCGTCTGGCTGCGCCTTCGCGGCGGCAAGGGCGTGGCGACGTTTCTCGGCGGGTTGATCGGCGCCTTCTGGCCTGCTGCGGTCGTGTTCGCGATCGTCTGGCTCGCGGTGGCGGCTTCGACCCGCTACTCCTCGGCGGCGGCGCTCGCCGCAAGCGTCGCGGCGCCGCTCGAGGCTTGGGCGATGGGGCAGACCACGGTCGCCTACGTCTTCGGCGGACTCGCGCTGCTGCTGTGGGTCAAGCACAGCGCCAATATCGAGCGCTTGATCGCGGGAACGGAAACGAAGATCGGCGGGAAAGGCTGAGCCTTGATGAAGAGGCCGGCGCACGTCCGCCTCACCGACGACGAACGGTTCGACTGGCTCCGGCTCATTCGCTCGGAGAACGTCGGCCCGCGCACCTTTTTCGCCCTTATGAGAAACTTCGGCGCGGCCGGCGCGGCGCTCGACGCCCTGCCCGATCTGGCGCGCCGCGGCGGCGCCTCGCGCCCCATCCGCGTCGCGAGCGTGGAGGAGATCGAGCGCGAAATCGCCTCGGCGTTGAAGATCGGCGTGCGCTTCGTCGCCCTCGGCGAGCCCGAATATCCCCCAGCGTTGCGCCAAATCGATTCGGCGCCGCCCGTCCTCGCGTTGCGAGGCCGCGAGGAAGCGCTGCAGCAACCCGCCATCGCGATCGTGGGCTCGCGCAACGCTTCGGCGGCGGGCCTGACTTTCGCGGATCGGCTGGCGCGCGGCCTCGGCCAAGCCGGCTACGTCATTGTCTCCGGCCTAGCCCGCGGCATCGACCAGCGCGCCCATGTCGCCGCGCTGGAGACCGGCACGATCGGCGTGCTGGCGGGCGGCCACGCACGGCCCTATCCGCCGGAGGCTGTCGCCCTCATTCCGCGCATCGCCGAATACGGGGCGATCGTCTCGGAAATGCCGATCGAATGGGAGCCGCGAGGCCGCGATTTTCCGCGCCGCAACCGCCTCGTTTCCGGTCTGTCCTTGGGAACGGCGGTCATCGAGGCGGCGCGCGGGTCGGGCTCGCTGATCACCGCCAAATTTGCCGCCGAGCAGAACCGCGAAGTCTTCGCCGCGCCGGGCTCGCCGCTCGATCCGCGCGCGGAGGGGACGAACGATCTCCTGCGCGACGGCGCCGCTCTTTGCGCGCGGGCCGAAGACGTGCTCGTCGTGCTCGATCCCATTCGCGCCCGCGATCCCTTCTCGCGCTTCGAGGAAGCGGCGGGCGGAACGAGCGAACCGGTGTGGAGCGCGCCGTCGTTCGGCGATGACGCCGAGGCGCCGCCGCCTTGCGCGCGCGGGAGCGACGATGGCGAGGAGGGGTCGGGGCGAGCCATCCGTATCGACGCCGATTTGTCTGCGGGCCGCCGGCGCATCGAAGCCCTGCTCGGGCCCGCCCCGGTTTCCATCGACGATCTCGCCCGCGCCGCGGAACTCTCGGTGCGCGAAATTCGCACCGCGCTCATCGAACTGGAACTCGCCGGACGCGTGGAATATCAGGGCGGCAATCGCGTCGCCCTGATCGGGCCGAGCGCGGACGGATAGAGCACGCGGTCTTGAGGCTGGCCCAGACCTCCACTGTCATCGCGATTTCGGCGCCGGCCCTGGATCGACGTCAAGACAGCGGGCCGTAGGCCCGGTCGGGTGAACGAGCAATGCGCCAGCGGCCTCGACGAGCGCCGAAGGGTCGATGAACGCTTCTAGCGCGAGCGGCGCGGCGCCAACCTCGCTTCGTCACTCGTTCGGCTGCGCCATCGAAGGGCTGGCGGCGCGCCCCGACGCCTCGCTCTCGGCCCGGGCCATCGCCAGGAAATAGCCGAGCAGATCGAGACGGGCGGCGATCGCCATCGATTCCAGTTGTCCCGTCATGTCGGCGATATACCGCGCAACCGCCGTCGCCTCGGCAGCCCGGCTCGCCGTCGGATCAAGCGCTCGCGAAGGCGCGTCGGTTACAGGCCGACGGCAGTCCTCTTTTCGGCGATTTGCGCCCCTCGAATACGTGACCATCGCACGCCCTCCCGACGCCCCATTCAGATGAGAACGGCGAATCTGCCTCGTCTTGGTCGATACACGCGAAAGGTGTATGTCGCGCCGAATCGTCCATAAAGTGTATACCATTCGGCAAATTGTCGCACCGTGTTTCAGTGAGGAGAATCGCCGGTCTGGCGAGCGCGCGCCATCAGCGCGAGGCGGTCGAGCGCGCCCTGCAGGATATAGGCCGCCGCCATCTTGTCGACGACCGCGGCGCGGCGCGCGCGCGAGACGTCGTTGGCGATCAGCGCGCGATTGACGGCGGCGGTCGACAGGCGCTCGTCCCAGAACGCGATCGGCGTCGGATCGAGGCGAGCGAAATTGCGCGCGAAGGCGCGCGTCGCCTGGGCGCGCGGACCTTCGCCGCCGTCCATGTTGAGCGGCAGGCCGAGGATCAGCGCGAAAGCGTCGAATTTGCGGATCTGCTCGCTCAGCGCATGCGCGTCGCGCGAGAATTGCGCGCGAGCGAGCGTGACGAGCGGCGTCGCGATGCGCCGCTCGACGTCGGAGAGCGCGAGTCCGATCGTCTTGGTTCCGAGATCGACGCCGATCAGCCGCGCCTTGGCGGGCAGGATCGCGTCGAGTTCTTCGAGCGTGAGCGGGGCGGACGACATGGCCGCGAGCGCTAGCACGCCGCGCCGCGCGTTGCCACGACGAAGCGCGCGATGCTATAGGGCGCGCTTCGAAAAGGGCGCGAGCCGAAGGAGTCGTCATGTCCGTGGATCAGGCCGCCGTCCGCCGCATCGCGCATCTCGCGCGCATCGCGGTGACCGATGCGGAGGTTCCGCATCTGCAAAACGAGATCAACGCCATCCTCGCCTTCGTCGAGGCGTTGAACGCCGTCGACGTCTCCGGCGTCGAGCCGATGACGTCGGTCATCCCGATGAAACTGCCGATGCGCGACGACGAAGTCACCGATGGCGAGATCGAGCCGGCGATCCTCGCCAACGCGCCGCTCGCCGAAGACGGGTTCTTTCTCGTGCCCAAGGTCATCGAATGACGCGCCCCGCCGTTTTTCTACTCGATTGAGATGGGAACCGCCTTGACCGAACTCACCGCCCTGACGCTCGCCGAGGCCCGCGACGCGCTGCGATCGCGCCGAGTTTCCAGCGTCGAATTGACCGAAGCGCATTTGCGCGCGATCGAGCGCGCCAAGGGCCTCAACGCGTTCGTCGCGACGACGCCGGAGCAGGCGCTGGAGATGGCGCGGGCGAGCGACGCGCGTCTCGCCGCCGGCGCGGCCGGGCCGCTCGAAGGCCTACCGATCGGCGTCAAGGATCTCTACGCGACCAAGGGCGTGCACACGCAGGCGTGCAGCCACATCCTCGACCACTTCAAGCCGCCCTACGAATCAACCGTCACCGCGCATTTGTGGCGCGATGGCGCGGTGATGCTCGGCAAGCTGAACATGGACGAATTCGCGATGGGCTCGTCGAACGAGACCTCCTACTACGGCCCCGTCGCCTCGCCCTGGCTGCCGCCGAACTGGAGCGTCGAGAAGGCGCGCGCGGCGCTCGCCGGCGACAAACGCGGCCTGCTGACGCCCGGCGGTTCGTCGGGCGGTTCGGCCGCCGCGGTCGCGGCGCGTCTATGCCTGGCGGCCACGGCGAGCGACACCGGCGGTTCGATCCGCCAGCCGGCCGCGTTCACCGGCACGGCCGGCATCAAGCCGACCTATGGGCGCTGCTCGCGCTTTGGCATGGTCGCCTTCGCCTCGTCGCTCGATCAAGCCGGACCGCTCGCGCGCACCGTGCGCGACTGCGCGATCATGCTGCGCTCGATGGCGGGCGCCGACCCCAAGGATTCGACCTGCGCCGACGCGGCGGTGCCCGATTACGAAGCGGCGGTCGGCGCCTCGGTGAAGGGGCTGACGATCGGCATTCCCCGCGAATATCGGCTCGAGGGCATGAACGCCGAGATCGAGGCGTTGTGGCGGCGCGGCGCCGATTGGCTGCGCGCGGCGGGCGCAAAAGTCGTCGACGTTTCGCTGCCCAATACGCGCCACGCGCTGCCCGCCTACTACATCGTCGCGCCCGCCGAAGCCTCGAGCAATCTGGCGCGCTACGACGGTGTTCGCTATGGGCTGCGCGAGCCGGCGGCGGATATCACAGACCTCTATGAGAAGACGCGGGCCAAGGGCTTCGGCGCAGAAGTGCGCCGCCGTCTGATGATCGGCACCTATGTGTTGTCGGCCGGCTATTACGACGCCTATTATGTGCGCGCGCAAAAAATCCGCACGCTGATCAAGCGCGACTTCGAAACGGTCTTCGCCAACGGCGTCGACGCGATCCTTACGCCGGCGACGCCTTCGCCCGCCTTCGGCATCGGCGAGAAGGGCTCGGCGGACCCGGTCGAAATGTATCTCAACGACGTGTTCACCGTGACGGTCAACATGGCGGGCCTGCCGGGGCTGGTCGCCCCCGCGGGCTTGTCGGCGGAAGGGTTGCCGCTCGGGCTGCAAGTCATCGGCCGGCCGTTCGACGAAGAAACGCTGTTCACGCTCGGCCACGCGATCGAGCAGTCGGCGGGGAGCGCGCGCTCGCCTCAGGCTTGGTGGGCTTGAGGGGCGATATCGACGCCTAAGGCGATCTGAAAAGTTTGGGAAACGAAACATGTCGGCGACAGCGACGAATTCGAAGCTCCTCCATGGCGCGACGGGCGACTGGGAAGTCATCGTCGGCCTTGAGGTGCACGCGCAGGTCAATTCGCGCGCCAAGTTGTTTTCGGGAGCTTCCACCGCATTCGGCGGCGAGCCCAACACCCATGTCTCGCTGGTCGACGCCGCCATGCCCGGCATGCTTCCGGTCATCAACCGGGAATGCGTCGCGCAGGCGGTGCGCACCGGACTTGCGCTCAAGGCGAAGATCAACCTCCGCTCGACTTTCGACCGCAAGAATTATTTCTACCCGGATCTGCCGCAGGGCTACCAGATTTCGCAGTACAAGAATCCGGTCGTCGGCGAAGGCGAGATCCAGGTCGATCTGACACCCGATCACTCGATCAAGGTCGGCATCGAGCGCCTGCATCTCGAGCAGGACGCCGGCAAGTCGCTGCACGACCAGTCCCCGACGATGAGCTTCGTCGATCTGAACCGCTCCGGCGTCGCGCTGATGGAGATCGTCTCCAAGCCCGACATGCGCTCGGCCGACGAAGCCAAGGCCTACGTGAGCAAGCTGCGCACCATCCTGCGCTACGTCGGCTCGTGCGACGGCGACATGGAGAAGGGCAACCTGCGCGCCGACGTCAACGTCTCGGTGCGCCGTCCGGGCGAGCCGCTGGGCACGCGTTGCGAAATCAAGAACGTCAACTCGATCCGCTTCATCGGCCAGGCGATCGAGGTCGAGGCGCGCCGCCAGATCGCCGTTCGCGAGGACGGCGGCGCGATCGAGCAGGAGACGCGGCTGTTCGATCCCGTGCGCGGCGAGACGCGCTCGATGCGCTCCAAAGAGGAAGCGCACGACTACCGCTATTTCCCCGATCCCGATCTGCTGCCGCTCGAACTCGACGCCGCGTTCGTCGACGCGCTCGCCGCCTATCTGCCGGAACTCCCCGACGCCAAGAAGGCCCGTTTCATCGCCGACTACGGGCTCTCGCCCTACGACGCGACGATCCTCGTCGCCGACAAGGAGACCGCCGATTTCTTCGAAGACGCGGTCAAGCACGGCGGCGCGAAGCGCGACGCCAAGGCGGTCGCCAACTGGATCATGGGCGATCTTAGCGCCTATGCGAACGCCCAAGGATTGGCGGTCGCTGAGGCCGGATTGAGCAGCGGCGCGCTCGCGAGCCTCGTCGACCTTATCGGCGAGGGCGTCATTTCCGGCAAGATCGCGAAGGACGTTCTCGCGATGCTGCTCGGCTCGGACAAGGGCGCCGATCCGCGAGCGCTCGTCGAGGCGCGCGGCCTTCGCCAAGTCACCGACACAGGCGAGATCGAGCGCGCGGTCGATGCTGTCGTCGTCGCCAATCCGGACAAGGCCGAGCAGGCCAAGGCCAAGCCCGGCATGCTCGGTTGGTTCGTCGGACAGGTGATGAAAGCGACCGGCGGCAAGGCCAATCCGCAAGCCGTCAGCGACGCGTTGAAGGCGCGACTCGGCCTTTGATTCGTCAGCGACGATTCGCGCGATTGGTCTGATTCGCGCGAATCGCATCGCGCGTGAGCGCAAACTCGACGCGCACGCGACAAAAAAATGTCGCTCGTCTCCAAGAAAAATTCGATCGCGTCACGCAATCGCCATGCTTCATTTTGAAACGTGGCGGCGCCGATTCGCGCGCGCCTCGGCGTTGTGGACAATGCTCCCGACGACGCGCGCGCTCTGTCCTCGCGCGCTGCGCCTCGCAATCGCGACTCTTCGAATCGTCAGTAAAACAAGGCGTCACCATGAATGCGAATGGACGAATTGCGGCGCGGAGCTTGCGCTTCGTCGCGGCGCGCGATGAAGAGCGCCGCGCTGTTGCAGCCGTTTCGCCGAGGGTTCGCGCCTCGCGCAAAGACGCGCGAGCGCGCGCGATAATTCGATAGACAGCGCCGCTAACGCCCTCAAGTCGCAGCGGCTTCGCTTGCTCTGTGAGAAAACGAAGTTAGTTTCGTCAATGCTTTTCCTTCGCGCGAAAAATCGCGCGCGCGGGAAACGATCGAGAGGGACGCATTACAATGGCGAAAGCTGCTGTTAAGAAGCCGGCGTCGAAAGCCGCCGCGAAGAAGACTGCAAGGAAGACCACTGCCAAGAAAGCGACCAAGAAGACCGCCGCCAAGAAGGGCGCGCGCAAGGTCGTCGCGAAGAAGGCCACGCGCAAAGCCGCGGTGAAGAAGGGCGCCAAGAAAGCCGCGCCGAAAAAGGCCGCCAAGAAGGCTGCGCCGAAAAAGGCCGCCAAGAAGACTGCGAAGAAGGCCGCCGCCAAACGCGCGCCGGCCAAGCGCAAGAAGGTCGTTCCTGCTCCGGCCGCTCCGACCGAGACGCCCGCAGCCTCCTGACTCGGCTGCCAGTGACGAGCAACGGCTGATCAGACGCGGCGTGCGGCGTTTTCGCCCTGTCTGATCAGCCTGCCCGCCGGGCCGATATTTTTTGATTGTCGACGTTGGGTCGGGCCGATGACAGGCTTGAAGCGATCCGACGCAATGGTCTTTGACGCCACGCCGAGGCGGATGGCGGTGTGCGCTCGACGACTCCCCAAGACGACAATTTGGCTTACGCGGCGGCGCGGGCGGACGAGCGCCGGGCAGAATTTTGCGCCCTGTCGATCCGGCGCTACCATGGCGCCTTCCGAACAGCGGGCGCCCCATCCGATGCGAAGCGCGCCCGCTCCAACGCGACGAGGCGAGCCGCCATGCCCCAGGACCCCATCCAGCTCTACTACTGGCCGACGCCGAACGGCTGGAAGATCTCGATCATGCTCGAAGAGTGCGCCCTGCCCTACGCGCTCGCCATGGTCGACATCGGCGCGGGGGCGCAGTTCGAGCCGGCCTTCCTCGCCATCTCGCCGAACAATCGCATCCCCGCCGTCGTCGACCCCAACGGGCCGGACGGCGCGCCGATCTCGGTGTTCGAGTCCGGCGCCATCCTGCAATATCTCGCGCGCAAGACCGGGCTCTTCGGCGGCGCGAGCGAGCGTGAGCGCGTCGCCGTCGCCGAATGGCTGTTCTGGCAGGTCGGCGGGCTCGGGCCGATGGCGGGGCAGGCCAACCACTTCCGCAACTATGCGCAGGAGAAAATCCCCTACGCGATCCAGCGCTACACCGACGAGGTCAACCGGCTGTTCGGCGTGATGAACCGGCGCCTCGAGCACAACGAATACCTCGCCGGCGCCTATTCGATCGCCGACATCGCTTGCGTCGGCTGGACCAAGGGATGGGAGCGCATGGGCCAGGACATCGCCGCGTTCCCGCATCTGAAACGCTGGCTCGACGCGGTGCTCGCGCGCCCGGCGGTGCAGCGCGGCATCGCGCTCGACGTTCCCGGACGGCGCAAGTCCAATCTCGCCACCGACGAGGAGGCGCGCAAGGTGCTGTTCGGCCAGCGCGCGCGCTGAGCCAGGGCTCTTGCAATAGCCGGGGCCGTCGGGCATATGTCCCAAAGCGGCAGGCGATGACGCACGCGGAGATGTGGCCGAGAGGCTGAAGGCGGCGGTTTGCTAAACCGTTATAGGGTTGTAAAGCCCTATCGAGGGTTCGAATCCCTCCGTCTCCGCCATCCTGCTTAACCAGACGTTATCGCGCTTTTGGCAAGCTCGGGCGCATGTCGATCGCGCTACCCCTAGCTTTGGCGCCCGCCAACGCGGCGCGCGCCGTTTCGCGCCCCGTCGAGCCGGGGCCGTTGCTGCTGGCGCTCGCGGTGTTCGCGCTCGCCGCCTTCTCGCCGGCGGTGCTCAACGACGGCGACACCTGGACGCATGTCGCGACCGGACAATGGATTCTCCAGCACGGCGACATCCCGCGCGTCGATCCCTTCTCCTTCACCTTCGCCGGCGCGCCGTGGACGGCGCACGAATGGCTCTCCGAGGTTCTCTTCGCGCTCGCCTACCGCGCCGCCGGCTGGAGCGGCGTGACGCTGCTGACGGGCGCGGCGGCGGGGCTGGCGACGTTCGTCATGGCGAACCGCGCCGCGCGCGATCTCTCAGGCGTGCCCCTTCTCGTCGTCGCGGCGCTGAGCGCGACCCTCATCGCGCCGGGCCTGCTGGCGCGCCCGCACATCCTCGCCCTGCCGGCGCTGGCGTTGTGGTGCGAAGGCCTGATGCGGGCGAGCGAGCGCGAGCGGGCGCCGTCGCTGTGGCTGCTGGCGCTGATGGCGCTGTGGGCCAATCTGCACGGCGGCTTCGCCTTCGGCCTGGCGCTGATCGCGCCGTTCGCGCTCGAGGCGTGGCTCGCGGCGCCGCGCGAGCGCCGCCCCGCGGTCGGCGGGATCTGGGGGCTGTTCGGGTTCGTCAGCGTCGGCGCGGCGACGCTGACGCCGTTCAGCGTCTCGGGGCTGCTGTTCCCGTTCAAGCTCCTTGCCGTCGCGCATCTCAGCGATATCGGGGAATGGCGGCCGGAGAATTTCGCCCATCCGGGCGCGATGGAGATCGCGCTGCTGGGGCTGATCGCCTTGGCGCTGACGCGGCCCTTATCCGTGCCCCTGGTGCGCGCCGCGCTGATCGTCGGCCTGATCCACCTCTCGCTGCAGCACGCGCGCCACGAACTGCTGCTGGCGATCGTCGCGCCGATGCTGCTCGCTCAGCCGATCGCCCGCGCGATCGGCGCGCCGGCGGCGTCCGCGCCGCGCCTGACGCGGCCGGCGCTCCTCGCCGCAGCGGCGGTCGCGCTGTTGTTCACGGGCGCCCGCCTCGCCCTGCCGATCGCGCGCGCCGACGCGCCCTCGGCGCCGATGACGGCGCTGCAAGCCGTCCCGCCGGCGCTGCGCGACGCGCCGGTCCTCAACGACTACGCGTTCGGCGGCTATCTCATCTGGGCCAAGGTCAAGCCGTTCATCGACGGCCGCGCCGACATGTACGGCGACGCGTTCCTCGACCTCTACGGCCACATCGCGGGAGGCGACGCCGACGCGCTGGAGGCGACGCTGAAGCGCTACGCCGTCGCCTGGACGATCTTCGCGCCGAGCGAGCCCGTCGTCGCGCTGATGGACCGCGAGCCCGGCTGGCGGCGGCTCTACGCCGACAAGTTCGCGGTGGTGCACGTGCGCGAGGACGCGGGCGGACCGGGGGAAGGGCTGCGCGGGGATTGAGGGGCGCGGCCCCGAGCCGGGGCCAGTCCTGTCCGCGGTCGAGCCGGATCAAGAGCTTGGGCGCCAAAAACTGTCCCATTCGGCGGGTCCGCGGTTGCGCATTTGGCGAGGACCGCGGCCAATCCCCCCGCCCCTCACCCAACCTCTCCCCGCGTGCGGGGAGAGGAGCACGCGCGGCACCCTTTTCTTCCCCTCTCCCCGCCCTTCGCGGGGAGAGGCAGGGTGAGGGGCCTGGGTGAGTTTCCGCGCTGTCGCCGAGATGCGCGGATGGCCCGCCGAGCGAGGGACAATCATAAAAATAAGCTTACCACGAATTCCGATTTCCAAAAAGAAAATGCACGGCCTTCCGCATTTTCACAACCCCGCCGCCGCTGCGCGGCTACGGCGCCTTGTCGAGAAACTTCGCGATCAGGTCGGCGCGGCCGATCGACACCCAGGCCCGCCGCGCCGCCTCGCGATGCTCTGCGGCCTCCGCCGGCGTCGCGGCGCGCTGCGCGAGGCGGAATTGGGCGAAGCCGATCGAATAGGGGGCGGGAATGCGGCCGTAGAGGGCGAGCGCCTCGCTCCATCGACGGCGGGCGGAAGCGATGTCCTGGTTCGCCTCGTCGACATCGCCGAGGCTGGAGATGCAGTTGGCCTCGCCGAGCACGTCGCCGACCTTGCGGTAGAGCGGCAGCGCCGCCTCGTAGCGCTCGCGCGCGCCGTCGTGATCGGAGCCTGCTAGCGCGATATTGCCGAGGCTCTTGATGCAATTGGCCTCTCCCAGCACGTCGCCGACCTTGCGGTAGAGCGGCAACGCCGCCTCGTAGCGCTCGCGCGCGAGGTCGTGATCGGAGCGGCGAAGCGCGACATCAGCGAGGCCGAAGATGCAACCGGCCTCGCCCAGCACGTCGCCGAGCTTGCGATAGAGCGGCAGCGCCGCCTCGTAGCGCTCGCGCGCGCCGTCATGATCGGAGCAGCGAAGCGCGATGCTGCCGAGGCCCTGGATGCAATTGGCCTCGCCCCCTAAGGCGCCGAGCTTACGGAAGAGCGGCAGCGCCGCCTCGAATTGGGCGCGCGCGCCGACGTGATCGGAGCGGCGAAGCGCGATCTCGCCGAGGCCCGCGATGCAATTGGCCTCGCCCAACACGTCGCCGACCTCGCGGCAGAGCGGCTGCGCCGCCTCATACTGGGCGCGCGCAGCGGCATAGTCTGAACGGGTGAACGCGATTTCGCCAAGGCGAAATATGCAATTCGCCACGCTCAGCACGTCGTCTACCTTGCGATAGAGCGGCAGCGCCATCTCATATTGAGTGCGCGCGGCGTCGTGATCGGAGCAGCGCAGCGCGATATCGCCGAAACCCTTAATGCAGTTCGCTTCTCCCAACACGTCGCCAATCTTGCGGTAGAGCGGCAGCGCCGCTTCGCAAAAGGCGCGCGCGACGCCGTAATTGCACCTGTCCAGCGCAATTTCACCGAGAGCGCGAATGCAATCGGCCTCACCGCGAGCGTCGCCCGATTTGCCGAGGTTGCCGGCGACTTCGCGCATTGAGGCGACCGAAGCGAGCCCGGTAAATCGATGAAGATTTGCAAGTCCTGTGGCGGCATGAGCTAGACCTTCGGGTAGTGTGGATTCTATCGATGCGACTTTGATCATCGCGTCGAAATTTCCCGCCTCCGCTGTTACGCTTTCGCGCACTTCCTCCCAGCCGGCCGTACCGACGCGCTCGCCCAGCGCGGCGCGCGCCAGAAACAATTTTACCAGCCGCGCCTTGTCCCGCGCCTGCGGCGGAAAATCCTGCAGCAGCGTCTCGCGCACCGGGGCGAGCAGGCGCCAACGGTCGTCGCGGCGCGCGACGAGCCGCGCCGCCTCGAGCCTGGGCGCCGCGCCCTTTTCCGCATCGGTCGCCGCGCCGTCGGCGAGCGCAGCGGCGCAATCGCGCGCCGCCATGCCCGCCGGCAGCAGCGCGATCAACCGCACCAGACGATGCGCCGGGCTGTCGGCGCCGAGCGCGGCCAGCGAAATGTCGAGCGAAACGCGCAGGCTGGTCAGCCTGTGATCGCCTTTGCCGCGCCGCAACTTCGAGGCGCTGCGCGCTCTCCAGTCGGCGGCGACGCTCGCGAGACTGGCGTGGCCTTTTGCGCTCGCCGCGAGCAGTTCGATGGACAGCGGATGGCCGTCAAGCCCTCTCATGAGTTCGGGCAAATCCGGATCGGCGGAAAAGTCGCGCCCCGCGTGGCGCATGAA
The DNA here is from genome assembly GCA_963759955.1 of uncultured Alphaproteobacteria bacterium. Lineage (GTDB taxonomy): Bacteria > Pseudomonadota > Alphaproteobacteria > Rhizobiales > Beijerinckiaceae > Roseiarcus. Next base: position 134,008 of record CAVXCA010000047.1, on the reverse strand, counting down.
AAGTTGGCGCGCATCCTTGTCGCCGAGTTGTTCGATGTCCGGCAAGACGACGCTGTCGGCGTGGACAACCGGCAACTCGCCGCGAATCGTGATGATCAGGCGCAACCCCGAGACAGCCGCCAACCGATCTAGCAACGCCTCGGTCGCGCTTTCGTCCTTGCGCCACGGCGTCTCGAAATTGTCGAGGATCGCCAGCGCCGGTCCCGCGGCGCAGAAGTCCGCGACGGCCCGCTCCACCGCCGCCGCCGCGCCGGAGGCGTCGAGCCCGAGCGCGGCGGCGAGCGCGCGCAGGACGCCGTCGGCGTCGGCAACGGGCTCGAGATCGACGAAGAAGCGCCGCGCAGCGCCGAAACGCGCGACGACGCCCCGGTCGTAAGCCGCCGCCAGCGCCAGCGTCGTCTTGCCCATGCCGAGCGCGCCGGGGATCAGGATCGGCCTTTCCTGACCGAGGATCGCCGCGACCAGCTCGTCGCGCCGATCCACGCGGCCGATCATGTTGGGATCGGGCGGAAACGTCGCGACGGCGCGCGACGGCGGCGCGAGCGTTTCGAGGTAGGCGGGCAGATCGCCATGCGCGCCGAATTTCACCGCCGTCACCCCGGCCGGCCATTTGTCCTTATTGTCGTCCGAGACCAACACGAAGTGTTTGTCGCCCAGGCCGGCGAAGCCCGCGTGCAGCCATTTCAGCAATTCGCCGACATTGTCGTCGGCGAGGCCGGCGCCGGAGCAGCCGACGAAGACGAGCGTGCAATCGAGCATGGCCTTTTGCTGCACGAACTGCGGCAGGTCTTCTTTGACAATGCGATCGTAGTCGGCCTGCGAAAAAACGATCGAAGGCGGATGGTCATAGTCGCCATGGATATGCCAAACGGCGGCCGGCTCGCCGCGCAGCGCCTCGATCACGCGCAGATGATCGGTCCAGTCGGCGCGGTCCCAATGCAAACCGTGCGAAATCAGGTGATCGTAGTTGGTCGTCGCGACGCGATTGCCGGCATCGGCAAGCGTCTTGAGCGCTTGCAGGATCGCGGGATGCGTGGCTTTCAGGCCGCCGAGACGCTGCTTGAAGAAGGCGCGATAGTCGCCGCCGGACGGGCCGCCCAGCTTCGCCTGAATAGTGTTTGCGGCGTTCAGCCAGTCGGCGACCTCGTCGGAGGCCAATAACGCCTCGCAAGCCTTGACCCAAGGCTTGTCGCAGCCGCCGTTCAGCTTCGCCGCTTCCGCCAAGCCCTCTTCGATGAGCTTCTGCCACCCCGGCGCCGCGCCGCCTGTCGCCGCGCGCGAAACGCCGGCGCCGCAGACGATCAGCGCCTGCCCGGCGGCGATCGCGGCCGTCAACTCTCTTGGGGGAACGTCCGCCATCGCCCGCCTTCTCGCCGGGAGTCGCGGATGAATTTACTCACGTTCCCAGCGCATTCAAAGCGGCTTATGCGCGCAGCCGCGCGTTTTCGCAGCGGCGTCCGGTTCAGAGTCCCGCGGCGTCATGCCCGTCCCCGGACTTGATCCGGGGCTTGGCCCGTGCATGGAGAAAGCGGCGGAACGAGATTACTTGCAGACGTCGCCTCTTGGGCGCCCGGCTCGAGGCCGGGCGTGACGGGGTTTGGGTTGGCGGACACTCTCCCGTTCCCAACCGTCATGCGCGTCCCCGGAATTGATCCGGGGATTGGCCCGTGCATCGAGAAAGCGGCGGAACGAAATTACTTGCAGACGTCGCCTCTTGGGCGCCCGGCTCGAGGCCGGGCGTGACGGGGTTTGGGTTGGCGGACACTCTCCCGTTCCCAACCGTCATGCGCGTCCCCGGACTTGATCCGGGGATTGGCCCGTGAATCGAGAAAGCGGCGGAACGAGATCATCCGCGAAGGTCGCCACATGGATGCCCGGCTCAAGGCCGGGCAAGACGGTCTGGCGGGGCGTAATGGCCTTGCCGCCCCATCATGCACGGGCTTGACCCGTGCATCCAAGATGGGTCTGATGAGGTTATCCGCGATGTTCCCGCCTGGGCCCGGCGTGGCGCCTGGCGGAAACGAAAGCGTGGCGCGCTTTTGCGAGGGCGGCGTTCCGTGAAGGGCGGTTACGTCTACATCATGTCGAACAAACGCCAGGGCACGCTGTACGTCGGCGTTACGAGCAATTTGTCGCGGCGCGCCTGGGAGCATCGCGAGGGCGTCGTCGACGGATTTACGAAACGCTATGGCTTGAAACGCCTGGTTCATTACGAATTCTACGACGATATTCGCAACGCGCTGCAGCGAGAGAAGAACCTGAAGCATTGGCCGCGTCTTTGGAAGCTCGCGCTCGTTCAGGACTCGAACCCGGAATGGGCGGACCTCTATGAGGCGCTCAATTCGTGAGCGGCCGTGCCGCGCCGAAGAGGCCGAGCGAGATTACCGGCGAAGACCGCCGCTTGGACGCCCGGCTCGAGGCCAAGGCTGTCCGGTTCGATTTTGCTGGCGCCGGCGCACGGCGTTGAATTCTAATCATTTCCAGAGTTTGGCGACTCGCTTGGACATGAAAAGGATCAGCGCCGTGCCCCATACGAATACGGTCTTCCGCGACGTTTTGAAACTGCTTCCCTGGTCTGTCTTTGAGCGGCTTGTGGAGAAGCACGGGACCGACGATCTGGTTCGCAGTTTCACGACCAAGCGGCAGCTGTCGGTGCTGCTGTTCGGTCAATTGTCGGGCTCGCATTCGCTGCGCGACATCCAAGCGTCGATGGCGAGCCATCAGGCGCGGCTTTATCATGCGGGCGGCGCCGCTCCGGCGCGCTCGACCTTCGCAGACGCCAACCGCGACCGGGATTCCAGGGTTTTCTCCGGGCTTTTCATGCATATGCTGGGCATGGCGACGCGCGGCCTGCGCCGCAAGATGGGCGATGCGGTGCGGCTGATCAACTCGACCAGCCTGCATCTGGCGGGCGCAGGGACGCAGTGGGCGCGCTTTTCGGCCGAGGTCTGCGGCGCCAAGGCGCATTTCGTCTACGACCCCGATCTGGGCTGCCCGATCTATCACATGGTCACCGAGGCCACGGTCAACGACATCGTCGCGGCCAAAGCGATGCCGATCGAAGCGGGCGCGACCTATGTCTTCGACCTCGGCTATTACGATTATGGCTGGTGGGCCGCGCTCGACGAGGCGGACTGCCGCATCGTGACGCGGTTCAAGAAGAACACGCCGCTCCTTTCGGCCCGATCCATGCCCGTCGCGCCGGGAACGGGCGTCGTCAGCGATCGAACCGGCTTTCTGCCGGGCCGTCAGGCTAAAAACCGCAAGAATCCGATGCAAGGCGCGGTGCGCGAGGTCGTCGTGACGATGGAGACCGGGGGGACGTTGCGGATTCTGTCCAACGATCTGGACGCGCCCGCCAAAGAAATCTCCGACCTCTACAAGCGGCGCTGGCAAATCGAATTGTTCTTCCGCGTGATGAAGCAAACCTTGAAAATCACCCATTTCATAGGCCGCTCCGAGAACGCCGTGCGCATTCAGATCGCCGTCGCGCTGATCGCCTTTCTGTTGCTGAGCCTTTTGCGAAAGATGGCGCAAGACAATCAAACCCTGCTCGAAACCACGCAACTCGTGCGCGCGAACCTGATGCATCGAAGAGACTTCACCTGCCTCAAGCAACCGCAAAAACCGCCGCCGCGCGACTCTCGGCAGCTTCTCCCTAAACTGGAGCTCATCATGAACCGGACAGTCGTGGCTCGAGGCCGGGCGTGACGGGGGCGGCGGCGTCCAAAGAGCCTACCGCGAAAACTTCTTATACTTCAGCCGGTGCGGGATCACGCTGTCGATCCCCAGCCGCCGCTTCTTGTCCTCTTCGTAGTCGGCGAAGTTGCCCTCGAACCATTCGACGTGGCTGTCGCCCTCGAAGGCGAGCATGTGGGTGGCGATGCGGTCGAGGAAGAAGCGGTCGTGGCTGATGATGACCGCGCAGCCGGCGAAGTCCAGCAGCGCCTCTTCGAGCGCGCGCAGCGTGTCGACGTCGAGATCGTTGGTCGGTTCGTCGAGCAGAAGCAAGTTGGCGCCGCTCTTGAGCATCTTGGCCAGATGCACGCGGTTGCGCTCGCCGCCCGAGAGCATGCCGACCTTCTTCTGCTGGTCGGCGCCCTTGAAGTTGAAGGCGCCGCAATAGGCGCGCGAATTGATCTCGCGCTTGCCCAGCGTGAGGATGTCGTAGCCGCCGGAGACTTCCTCCCAAACGGTCTTCTTGTCGTTGAGCGCGTCGCGCGACTGATCGACGTAGCCGAGCTGCACCGATTCGCCGATCTTGATCGCGCCGGAATCGGGCTTCTCCTGGCCGGTGATCATGCGGAACAACGTCGTCTTGCCGGCGCCGTTCGGGCCGATCACGCCGACGATGCCGCCCGGCGGCAGGCGGAACGACAGTTTGTCGATCAGCAGCGTGTCGCCGAAGCCCTTCGACAGATTCTCGAAGTCGATGACGTTATTGCCGAGGCGCTCGGCGACGGGGATGACGATCTGCGCGGTGGTCGGCGCCTTGTCGTTCTGCTTCTTGACCAGCTCCTCGTAGGCGGCGACGCGCGCCTTGGACTTGGCTTGGCGGGCCTTGGGCGAGGCGGCGATCCACTCGCTTTCCTCGGCGAGCGCTCGCTGGCGCGCCACATCCTCGCGGTTCTCCTGTTCGAGCCGCTTCTGCTTCTGCTTCAGCCAGGCCGAATAATTGCCCTCGTAGGGGATGCCGCGGCCGCGATCGAGTTCCAGAATCCAGCCGGTGACGTTGTCGAGGAAGTAGCGGTCGTGGGTGACGATCAGGATGGCGCCGGGGTAGTTGCGCAGGTGGCCTTCGAGCCAGTTCACCGTCTCGGCGTCGAGATGGTTGGTCGGCTCGTCGAGCAGCAGCATGTCGGGCTTTTCCAGCAGCAGCCGGCACAGGGCGATGCGGCGGCGCTCGCCGCCCGACAGCGTGTCGACGTCGGCTTCGTCCGGCGGGCAGCCGAGCGCGTCCATCGCCTGCTCGACCTGGCTGTCGAGATCCCACAGGCCCTTGGCCTCGATCTCGTCCTGCAGGCGCGTCATCTCGTCCGCGGTCTCGTCGGAATAGTTCATCGCCAGTTCGTTGTAGCGGTCGAGGATCGCCTGCTTTTCCTTGACGCCGAGCATGACGTTGCCGCGCACGCCGAGGTCTGGGTCGAGGTGCGGCTCCTGCGGCAGATAGCCGACGCGCGCGCCCTCGGCGATGAAGCCCTCGCCGGTGAATTCGGTGTCGAGGCCGGCCATGATGCGCAGCAGCGTCGACTTGCCGGAGCCGTTGACGCCGAGCACGCCGATCTTGGCGTCGGGGTAGAACGACAGATGGATGTTTTCGAGCACCTTCTTGCCGCCGGGCCAGGTCTTGTTGAGGCCCTGCATGTGATAAATGAATTGGCGCGCGGCCATGGGGGAAACGTCCTTGCGGGAGGGGGGAATTTGCGCCTGACCTAGCAGGCGCCGTGCGGCGAAACAAGCTTACCGCCAGGAAAGCTGCTTCGGCGGCGGACGGCCGCTCGGATCGAACACGGCGACGCGCCGCCGCGGATGGTCGCTCCAGGCCCCGAGCGCGAGATTGGCGTCGTCGCGGGTCGCGCTTCGCGCGTAGCTCGGCGCCTAGAAAAGCGACGAAAGGCGTCGAACGCCTTCCGCAATTTCTGTCGGCGCCGGAAGCGAGAAGGACAGTCGGATCGTATTCGCGCCGCTTGCGTCGTGAAAGAACGCGCCGCCCGGCACGAAGGCGACCTTGACTTCGTCAATCGCGCGTTTGAGCAGTTCCGCGCCCGACATGCCCTCTGGCAATGTCGCCCAAACGAACAGTCCGCCTTCCGGCTTGGTCCACCGCACGGACTTCGGCATATGAGCCTCGAGCGCGGCAAGCATGGCGTCGCGCTTGGCGCGGTAGCTCTTGATCGCCGCCTCGATGAGCGCGTCCTGCTTCGTCTCCGCCAATCGATGCATCACCATCTGATTGACGACGGAGACGTTGAGGTCGCTCGCCTGCTTGACGAGCACGAACCGGCGAATCAACGCGCGCGAGGCGCAGACCCAGCCGACGCGCAGGCCCGGCGCAATCGTCTTGGAGAATGTGCCGAGATAGACGACGCGCGAAACGTCGAGCGAGCCGACCCGCGCAACGTCGAGCGCTTGAATCGACGGCAGAGGCGCGCCTTCGAAGCGCAACGCGTGATAGGCCGTGTCTTCGAGAACGGGGACGTCGAGTTCGTCGGCGAGCGCAAGCAGGTTGCGACGAGCGTCAAGCGTCATGGTTTCGCCGGTGGGATTGGCGAAATCCGGCACGACATAGGCGAATTTCACCTCTCCGCCCGCCGCCGACGCCGCGTCGCGATAGGATTGCGGCGTGCGATTGCCGTGCTCGGGCCGCAGCGTGTCGTAGCGCGGCTCATAGGCCGAGAAGGCTTGCAGGGCGCCGAGATAGGTCGGGGCCGTGACGAGGGCCGTATCGTTCGGGCTCAAGAGCAGTTTGCCGGCGAAATCGAGCCCCTGCTGCGAGCCGGAGGTGACGACGATGTTCTCCTGCGTCGCGGGCACGCCGAGCCTGGCCATGTGCGCCGCAATCCAGCGAGTGAGCGGCGCGTAGCCCTCGGAAACGGAATATTGCAGCGCGACCGACGCCGAGGCTGGCGAGGCCAATGCGTCGGCGTAAGCTTCGGCGGCCTCGGCGGCAGGAAAGAGCTTGGGATCGGGAATGCCGCCGGCGAACGAAATGATGCCGGGCTGATCAAGCAGCTTCAGCAGCTCGCGAATTTCCGAGGCTTTCATGCGTTCGGCGCGACGCGCGTAACGAGGCTCCCACGATTCGGATTTGGACGGAGACAAACTGCACCCCCAATCTGCGACGAGATAATAGGACAGCAATACTGCCATGAATGCAAGTGGCGGACAGCAGGGGCGGGCAGGCGAAACAAGCGCGGAGGCCGCCGGCCCTTGGCGCCATCGGCGAAAGCCGACCAGCCCGCGCATGGGAAGAGCGCATGGGAATGCGCCCGGGCGCCGCCAACCCGCGATTTGCTGGCGCACGACTTCGGCCCGCTCCGCCAGACGCGATCGTCCGCGCTGAGGGAATTCGGCGTTGCTGTCGGCTCTTGCCAATGACCCGTGCGTGCGCGAAAAGAAGACAGTTTTCGCTTTCTTCTCAGGCGTCTTTTCACTGTATTCGGCGGGGAACACCGCCGTTTGAAGCGACGCGGGACATACGATCCCGCGCGATGACGGGAGGAAAACATGCGTATGATGTTGCGCGTCAGAGTGAATACCGCCAAAGGCAACGAGGCGATCAAGAACGGAACCCTGGCCAAGGTGGTCGGCGCCTTCACGGAAAGAGCGAAACCGGAGGCGGCCTATTTCACCATCGACAACGGCGAGCGGACCGCTTTCTTTGTTTTTGACATGGAAGACTCCAGCCAAATGCCGCCGCTGAGCGAGGGCATGTTCATGGAATTGGGGGCCGATCTGCACTTGGCTCCCGTCATGAACGCCGACGAGCTCAAAGCCGGACTGGGCGCCTTCATGGCGCAAAAGTGAACTGAATCGTGGGCCGCCCTGGGGTCTTCCATGTCCCGGCGGCGGCCCGTTTGGCCAGCGGCCGATCGGCGCGGCAGCCTACTTCGGCGCGCCGGCGAGGCGCGCCATGGCGCTTTCGAACGCGGAGCGCGCCGCGACGCCGAAGCCGCCGAGAATCTGTTGCAGCAGCGGCTTGCGCTGCTCGACGGCGATCTCGAACAGACGCGCCTCGCCGCGGGCGCTGAACAGCAGTTCGTCGCTGGTCGACAGCGCGTCGACGAGGCCGAGCGCGAGCGCTTCGCCGCCAAGCCAGACGTCGCCGTTGCCCACTTGGGAGATGTCGGCGGCCGGACGGCATTGCTGGACGAAGCGCTTAAACGCTTCGTGGGTCGAATCGAGCTTGCCGCGAAAATGCTCGCGCCCCTCCGGCGTAATCTCGCCGAGCACCGAAACGCTGCGCTTGAACTCGCCCGCGGTCATTTCCTCAAAGTCGATGTCGTTCTTCTTGAGCAGGCGGTGCAGGTTGGGAACTTGCGCGACGACGCCGATGCTGCCGAGGATGGCGAACGGCGCGGCGACGATCCGGTCCGCCGCGCAGGCCATGAGATAGCCGCCGCTCGCCGCGACCTGGTCGACGCAGGCCGTCACTTTGACCTTGCGCTCGCGCAGCCGCATCAGTTGCGCGGCGGCGAAGCCATAGCCGGTGACCGTGCCGCCCGCGCTCTCGACGCGCAGGACCACCTCGTCCGTTTCGGGGCGGGCGACCATCGCCACGGCGTCGATCTCCATCGCGAGCTTTTTGACCGCGGTGGCTCTCAAATCGCCCTTGAAAGAGAGGACGTAGACGCGCTTGGCGGCGGCGCGCTCGGGAGCGGCCTTCGCGGCGGCCTTCGCCTCCTTGCGGCGCGCTTTGGCGAGCGCCTTGCGCGCCTTCTTGTCGAGAAGGCGATCGTTGATCGCATCGCGCATCGCGTCATAGCGCTCGTCGAGGGAGCGAACCACGAGTCGCGGGTCGTTCAACTCCTCGCCGCGCATCCGCCGAGCGACGAACGCGACGAAGCCGATGAGACCGCCGAGCGCCGCGACGATCACCAGGCTTTTCAGCGCAAAGGCGGCGACGTCCAACCAGAAGGTCATGCGAGAGTTCCCGTGCGCAGCCGAACGCGCGCCTTCGCCGCGCGCCCCGGCGGCGCCAGGGGTGACTAGCACAGCGCGGCGGGCGCCGCCACGCAGCGGCGATCGCCTCAGTCTGCGCGCTTGCCGCCGCCGAAGGTCGGCCGCGCAATCGCCAGCGCGCCCGCCAAGAGGAACAGCAGCAGGTTCGATGCGCCGAACAGGCCTTCCCAAGCGACGGCGGCGGAAAACTCCGGCAGCACGCGGCCCTGCACGGCGGAGACGGCGGCCCAGTGCGTCGCCTCGCCGACCGCCGGAAGCACGAACACGAGCGCGTTGACGAAAATCACCGCCGTGAGGCCGACCTTGACGAGAACCCATCGCGGCGGACGCGCGCCGTAACGCAGCGCTGTCATTGCGACGCCGGTCGCGACCATCAGCGCCAGGCCGCGCAACGGCAGGGCGAAGCTCGTCAGGCTGACGAGCGCGCGGGCATGGCTCAGAAACGCCGGGTCTTGCGTCTCGGCGTAGCGGTCGATGACGATGTCGGCGACGATGACGCCGAAGAACAGTGCGAGCCCGAGGAAATGTAGGCCGCGCAGCACGAGCGTCAGCGGGCGGCGCAGGCGTGGCGATATCGTTTGCATGCTTACCATCTCCTCAAAAAAGAGCGCGTCATCCCGTGAGGGAAACGCGCGCCCGGACCAAGAGAGTGCGCAGCGCGGCGGCTTCGCTCGCGTCGAGCCCGGCGGTGGCGCGGGCGTTGACCTCGGCGGCGAGCGGGCGCAGCGCCGCCGCCAGGCGCCGGCCGGGCGCGGTCAATGTGACGCGATGGACGCGCCCGTCTTCGGGATCCGGCCGTCGAGCGATCAGGCCCTTGGCCTCGAGGCGCGCGATGATCCCGCCGACGGTCGCCTTGTCCATGCCCTGGGAATCGCCGAGATCCTTTTGCGGCCAGCCGTCGCGTTCCAACAGCCGCATCAACGTCGCCCATTGCGGCGCCGTCAGGCCGTGATCGGTCAGACGCGCCTCCAGCGCGGAGCGCATCGCGCCGGCAAGGCGGTTGACCTGGAAGCCGAGGCTTTCGTCGAGCGTCTTCATGAATGTAGTATGCACACATACTATATCGGCGTCAACCCGCACCGCGTTGCGCTCTCAAGTCGAATTGACTTTGCCGGCCGATCGCCTAACCTCCCGGCCATCGTCAAGGGGATGGGGTTCCCCAAAACCGCCTGTCCAGGCTGATGACCCCTGCCGCGTCGAACGCGTGGCGGGAGTCGGCTGTTCTCAGCTCTCTCTGTCGCTGTTCGCCGCGTCCGCAAAATGGAGGTCGCGATGGGACAGGTTTGGCTGCAATCGGCTCTGTGGATCGGTCTGGCGCTGATCGCTTCGATAATCTCCATTCGCGTCGCCGTTTCGGTGGCGCTGATCGAGATCATGGTTGGCGCGCTCGCGGGAAACGCGATCGGCCTCCCGCTGACGGAATGGGTGAATTTCCTCGCCGGGTTCGGCGCGATTCTGCTCACCTTTCTCGCCGGCACGGAAATCGACCCAGGCGTCGTGCGCAGGCACTTCCGCTCCGCCATGACGATCGGCGTCGTCGGCTTCTTCGCCCCCTATCTCGGCGTCCTCGTCTACGCCCATTACGCGATCCACTGGCCGTGGGACCAGGCGCAGCTCGCCGGAATTTCGCTGTCGACGACCTCGGTGGCGGTCGTCTACGCGGTGATGGTGGAGACCGGCTTCAACCGCAGCGAGATGGGCAAGATCATCCTCGCCGCATGCTTCGTCAACGACCTCGGCACGGTGCTGGCGCTCGGCGTCGTGTTCGCGCATTACGACTTGCGGCTCGCGTTCTTCGGCGCGGCGACCGCCGTAGTCCTATTTCTATTGCCGCGATTCGCGCCGTGGTTCTTCGCGCAGGTCGGCCATCGCGTCAGCGAGCCGGAGACGAAGTTCGTCGCGTTGATCCTGCTCGGGCTCGGCGGCCTGGCCGCCGTCGCCGGCAGCGAGGCGGTGTTGCCGGCCTATCTCGTCGGCATGGCGCTGGCGCCGGCCTTTCTCCTCGACCCCGAGTTGCCGCATCGCATGCGCATCATCGCGTTCACGATTCTGACGCCGTTCTATTTCCTCAAGGCCGGCTCGCTGGTCGACTTCCGCGACCTCGTCGGCGCGGCTGGGCTCGTCGCCGTCTTCCTCGCCATCAAGATGGCGACCAAGTTCGTCGGCATCCTGCCGCTGACGCGCGCCTTTCGCTTCGATCCGCGCGAAGGCATGTACACCACCCTGCTGATGTCCACCGGCCTGACCTTCGGCACGATTTCCGCGCTGTTCGGGCTGACTAACCACATCATCGACCGCAGCCAGTATACGGTTCTGGTCACCGCCGTGATCGGCAGCGCCATCGTGCCGACGCTGATCGCGCAGCGTTGGTTCCAACCGTCGTTCCGAGCGGCCGAAGACGAGCCGATCGGCGAGCCCGCGCCAGCAGAGGGGGGATGAATGTTTCGCAAGATTCTCGTCGCCAACGACGGTTCCAAGGGCGGACAGACGGCGTTGGCCGCCGCGCTCGATCTCGCCAACCGGCTCGACCTGAGCCTCGCCATGATCTGCGTCGAGGATCTGCCGCGCTTTCCCGCCAGCATCGACGAAGTCGCCGAGGCGGTGGCCGAGGAAGCGGGCGTGTTCGACAAGGTCGTCGCCTCGGCGAAGGCGCTCGCGCAGGCGAAGGGCGTCGCCTTCGAGTCGCACGTCCTCGCCGGACATCCGGTTTCGTGCATCGCCGAATTCGTCCAGCGCGGCGGCTATGACCTGCTCGTCGTCGGCTACATGGGCCACTCGGCGCTCTACAATCGAGTCATCGGCAGCACGACCGATCGGCTGGTCGAGCTTGCGCCGTGCAAGGTGTTGGTTGTGAAATAAGCCCGATTCGTTCTCGGGCGCCCTCGAACAGCGCCGAAGGCGAGCGGCGTAACGACGAGTGAGCGAGCGAAGCGGAGAGCGCGCGATGATCTATTTCTGGGTGATGCTGGGCAGCGCGCTGGGGGGTGGCGCGCGCTATTGGTTTTCGGGCCTCGCCGCGCACCATTTCGGCGAAACCTTTCCCTGGGGCACGCTGATCGTCAACGTGAGCGGCTCGTTCGTCATCGGCTTTTTCTCGACCCTCACCGGGCCGGACGGGCGCGTCTTCGTCGGCTCGGAAGGACGCCAATTCGTGATGATCGGACTCTGCGGCGGCTACACCACCTTTTCTTCCTTCAGCCTCAACACCCTCAACCTCGTCCGCGACGGCGAAATGGCGCTCGCGAGCGCCAATATCGGCTTGTCGTTCCTCTTCTGCCTCCTCGCCGTATGGGCGGGCCATATCGCGGCCGCAAGCCTGAACCAGCTCAAGGGAGCGTGATCCATGACTCTTCCGCGCGACGCCATGCTGCTGCGCGTCTTCATCGGCGAAGACGCCAAATTTCAGCGCCGCCCGCTTTACGAGGCGATCGTCCTCAAGGCCAGGGAGGTCCATCTCGCCGGAGCGACGGTGCTGCGCGGTCCGATGGGCTACGGCCATTCGAGCCGGCTCCACACCTCGAAAATCCTACGCCTTTCCGAGGACCTGCCGCTGGTCATCGAGATCGTCGACACCGAGGAGAAGATCAAGGCGTTCCTGCCGACGCTCGACGCGATGATGCCGGGCGGCCTCGTCACCCTGGAAAAGGTGCAGGTGCTGCTCTACGGCCAAGAGGTCAAGCACGCGCCGGCGTGATGCGAGGCGAGGCGGCGATCCGAGAAGCGCCCCGGCGCCGGACCTTGACGCTTGGCCTGCGGACTCGGGACATTGACAAAGCGCCCCCGAGTTCCGATGTCATTTTGTGCATAGGCGATGGAGTTCGCCTCTAACCGCCGTCAGGGCTGATGACTCCTTTTCGCGTCGAGTGACGAAGAAAGGGAGTTTGCATGCAGACCGCAAAGAGCGGCGTCGCGCGTCCCGCGGGCCTCCGCCTCGGCCGACGCGTCGTCGTGGCGCAAACGCTTACGGGCCGCGCAACGGCGAACCTGCTTCCAATCGCGCAAATCATCAGCGCGCGCGCTCTTGCGCCGCCGTTCTCGACAGTCATCATCGGGTTCGGCCGGCTCATTCTCTTCGTCCGAACCGTCCATGCCGAACGAATGGCGGCCTTCGCATGACGTTCCACAGCATATTGTTTGAAAGCGCGGAACACCGCCCGCATGGAGAAGCGCATGCGCCGCCGATCTTTTTCGTCGACTTGAATCTCGATCAGATCGTCGCGGCGATCACCGCCGGCAAAGAGGAATACGATCTCGCGCCGTTTTTCTATTCGTCATTGCGCGATATCGGCGCGGTCCTCTATCGCCATGAAATTATGCGCGACCTCGAGGACGCTGGGTTGGCGGCCCGGATAAACTCGTTTGCGCAAACCCTGCGCTCGATGCGCGAAACGCTCAAGGAGGCCGAAAAGCGCCACTATCGGAAACAGAAAGAGGCGTTGTTTCTCGACGCGGTCGACGCCTATTGCGGCGCCGTCGACGCCCTGAGGCGCGACTTGGGCGGTGCGGACTTGCGCTCCCGCGGTCTTCGGTCCTTCCGCGACTATCTGGCCGACTACACAAATTCAGACCGTTTCACCTCGCTCACGGCGGAGACCAAGAAGCTGAAGGCCGACTTGTCGGGCGTGAAATACACCCTCCTGATCAGCGGCGGCGGCGTCACGGTTCGCAAATATGATTCGGAAATCGATTACGCCGCCGATATCGAGCAAACCTTCCGCAAATTTCAACAGGGCGCGGTCAAGGATTACAGCGCCAAATTTTCCGATTGGCCGCAAATGAACCATATCGAGGCGGCCGTGCTCGATCGCGTCGCCAGGCTGTATCCCGAGACATTCGCGCAGTTGGCCGACTACTGCGGGCGGAACGCGACCTATCTCGATGAGGCGATCGGCGCCTTCGATCGGGAAATCCAATTCTATATGGCGTACCTCGCTTATATCGCGCCGCTGCGACGCGCCGGGTTGAGCTTTTGCTATCCGACGCTTTCCAAAGCGAGCAAGGAGCTTCGCGCTCGCGACGGGTTCGATTTGGCTCTGGCCCATAAACTCGTGACCGAACGGGCGCCCGTCGTATGCAATGATTTCTATCTCGAAGACGACGAACGCGTGTTTGTCGTCTCCGGTCCGAATCAGGGCGGCAAGACCACCTTCGCCCGCATGTTCGGGCAGCTCCATTATCTGGCGAGCCTCGGCTGTCTCGTTCCGGGCGCGAGCGCGCGCCTCTTCTTGTTCGACCGTATGCTTACCCATTTCGAACGAGAGGAGGCCATCGCCGATCTTCGCGGCAAGCTACAGGACGATCTGGTCAGAATTCACGCGACATTGAGCCAGGCGACGCCGCGAAGCGTCATCATCATGAATGAGATATTCAGTTCGACGACATTGCGAGACGCGATATTTCTGGGAAAGAAAATCATCGAGCGGATAACGGAAATCGGCGCCCTGTGCGTCTGCGTGACGTTCGTCGACGAACTGAGCGCTTTGAACGACCATGTCGTCAGCGCCGTAAGCACGATCGTCCCGGAACAACCGGCCGTGCGAACGTACAAGATCGTCCGAAAACCCGCCGACGGGCTCGCCTATGCGATGTCGATCGCGGAAAAATACGGCCTCACGCGTCGCCAGATCCGAGAACGGATTCGGTCATGAAGGCCTATCTCATGCATCGGGATCGCGATTTCGCTCTCGACGCCGCCTTGCCGCGACACGGCGAAGCGCTGATTCAGGATCTGGAATTGAACGTCCTGTTCAGCGCCATGGCGCTGGGCGACAGATACGTGTTCGAGGTGGCGAGCAAGGCCGTTCTGCAAGTCCTGCGCGAGGAGGACGAAGTCGGATATCGCCAGGACATTCTTCGCGACGTTCTCGCCAATCCGTTGCTGGTCAGACAACTCTACGACTTGACGATCGAAGCGCACGAGAGAGAGAAAAAGTCGCATATCTGGGCGTACAGCAAATCTCCCAGCTCGATATTGGCGCAAGCCGTCGACGTGTTGCAGAAATTTGTGGCGCTGCTCAAGCAATTGAGGGGGATAGGAACCTACAACGCCCACAGATTTTCGTCCGATGGCTTCAAGACATTGTTCGCCATGTTGGACAGGGAACTCAATGACGATTATTTTCTAAGCGTTCAGGAGCATCTCCAGCGGCTGAAATTCGGCGGCGGAGCGCTGATCAGCGCGGAATTGGGAAAGGGCCATAAGGGCGCGAATTACACGCTTCGCAAGCCGAACGCGCGACAGCAACGTTGGATCGCCCGGCTGATGACGCCGAGGCAGCCGGCCTACACGTTCCATCTGGCGCCGCGCGACGAAAGCGGCGCGAACGCGCTCGGCGAATTGAGAGATCGGGGACTCGATCTCGTCGCCAACGCCCTCGCCCAATCCAACGACCACATCCTCAGCTTCTTCGCGATGCTTCGCACCGAGCTGGCGTTCTATGTCGGCTGCCTGAATCTGCGCGAGCAATTGGCCAAGAAGGGGCAGCCGATCGCGTTTCCGACGCCCGCGGCTCTGAGCGAACGCAAGCTGAGCTTCAGCGGATTGTACGATGTGTGCCTGACGTTCACGACCGATCGCCCGGTCGTCGGCAACGATTTGAACGCCGACAATAAGGACTTTGTGATCGTCACGGGCGCCAATCAAGGCGGCAAGACCACCTTCTTGCGCAGCCTGGGATTGGCGCAATTGATGATGCAATGCGGCATGTTCGTCCCGGCCGAATCGTTCAGCGCCAACATGTGCAGTGATCTCTTCACGCATTTTCGGCGCGAGGAGGACGCCTCCATGCGAAGCGGCAAACTCGACGAAGAACTCAACCGGTGCAGCGAGATCGTGGACCAGATCGCGCCCGACGCCGTCCTGCTGTTCAACGAATCGTTCGCCTCGACCAACGAAAGGGAAGGCTCGGAAATCGCCCGGCAGATCACTTCGGCCTTGCTGGAACGGCGCGTCAAGATCGGCTTCGTCACGCATCTCTACGACTTCGCGCACAGCGTCTACGACAAGAACGGCAAGACGACGATTTCCCTGCGGGCTGAGCGCCAAGCCGATGGCGCACGGACCTTTAAATTGCTGGAAGGGGAACCTCTGCAAACCGGTTACGGCGAGGATTTGTACAACGAGATTTTCGGCGCGAGCGGAGACTCCTGACTAAAATCGCATCCGTGCGGCGACGCGAGATTCTCGGTTTGTCGGCGGTCAGCGGTGCGCGCTGATCCATTTGAGAACGTCCGTCGGCTTCCCCGAAAGCAGCTTCAGCCATTTTGTCGCGTGCATGGTTTCGCCGTCGCCGCGCCGCCAGAATTCGGTGACGATGACCAGTTCCCACACCAAACGGCCCGTCGCCGGCATGCGAATGTGAAGAACGTCGGCGTGGAACCCGTAGGTCTCGCCGGCGTAGCTGTGGCGGTCGATCGAGCACTCCGCCCCCTTCGCCGTCCACTTGCGCTGGCCGAGCGCGGGACCGGGACTGTTGATCATGAGATCGATGTCGCTGAGCACACGGGCGCGAGACAGTCTCAGCATGGTCGCGTTCCCTCACAATTGTCGGCGCCGCGAGGCTCGCACTCGATCGCCTGAATCGCGACGAGAGAGGCCTTCGCTCACCGTCCGCGCCGCCGCCGGGCATAAGCGCAGGCTTTCAGACTTTCGTTTTGCGGCGTCCGATTCTCCTCCGGATCGACGAAGTCCGATCGGTCGGCGCCCGAGCTGTTGACGCAGGTCAAAGCATCCCTTCCCCCTCGGCTTATCGAGGGATAGAGGTTCCAAAGTCTTCATGGCAAAACTCAATGGCGCCCATCCGCGGCGCGCGCATGGGGTCGTCGCCCATGATCGCGTAACTTCATCGCCACGCCAGCCCGAAGGACACCACGCATGACCAAGATCGCCGCCATCCAGGCGCTCGAAATCCTCGATTCGCGAGGAAACCCGACCGTCCGGGTTCGCCTGACGCTCGACGACGGAACCGTCGCAACGTCCTCCGTGCCCTCGGGCGCTTCGACCGGCGAGCACGAGGCGGTCGAGCTTCGCGACGGCGACAAGGCGCGCTACGGCGGCAAGGGCGTGCGCAAGGCGGTCGCCAACGTCGTGGAAAAGATCGCCCCCGCCTTGATCGGCCGCGATCCCACGCATCAGGCCGAAATCGACGCGCTGATGATCGCGCTCGACGGCACGCCGAACAAGGCCAAGCTCGGCGCCAACGCCATTCTCGGCGTCTCGATGGCGGTCGCCCGCGCAGCGGCGCAGTCGGCGAAGCTGCCGCTCTACGCCTATCTCGGCGGCGTCGGCGCGACCCGCCTGCCGATGCCGATGATGAACATCCTCAACGGCGGCAAGCACGCGGAAAATTCTGTCGACTTCCAGGAATTCATGGCGGTGCCGATCGGCGCGCCGACCTTCGCCGAGGCGCTGCGCTACGTCGCCGAGACCTTCCACACGCTCGCCAAGCTGCTCAAGAGCAAGGGCTACGCGACCTCGGTCGGCGACGAGGGCGGCTTCGCGCCGAACCTCAAGAGCAACGAGGAGGCCTGCGAACTGATCGTCCAGGCGATCGAAACGGCGGGCTACAAGCCCGGCAAGGACATCGCCATTGCGCTCGATCCGGCGGCGAGCTCGTTCTTCGACAAGGGCTCCTACGATCTCGCCAAGTCGAAGGGCGGTCGCAAGACCAGCGACGAGATGATCGCGCTGTGGACCAAATGGATCGACGCCTACCCGATCGTCCTGATCGAGGACGGCCTCGACGAGAACGACTGGGCCGGCTTCGCCCGCATGACCGCGGCGCTGGGAGAGCGGATCCAGATCGTCGGCGACGACATCTTCGTCACCAACCCGAAGTTCATCGAGCGCGGCGTCAAGGAGAAGACCGCCAACGCGGCGCTGATCAAGCTCAACCAGATCGGCTCGGTCACCGAGACGGTCCAGGCGATCGCGGCCTGCCGCAAGGCCGGCTGGAGCTACTTCCTCTCGCATCGTTCCGGCGAGACGGAGGACGCCTTCCTCGCCGACTTCGCCGTAGCGATGGGCGGCGGCGAGCTGAAGACCGGTTCGGCGTGCCGCAGCGAGCGCATCGCCAAGTACAACCGCCTGCTGGAGATCGAGACGGAGCTCGGCAAGGCGGCGCAGTTCCAGTCGCCGTTCGCTTGAGCGGCGGCGCTGCCGCCTCTCCCCTGCCAAAACGCCTGACGGGCGCGCAACTTAGCGCGCCCGATCGCGTTGCGCAGGCGAGCCTCGCGCAAGGCTGAGACTTCAATCTCAGCCGATACCGCTCCCCGAGAGCCGCTCGCCGCCCCGGCGGGACGGCAGGCGGAGCGCAGCGCAGATCGATCAGGGAGCGTCAACCGTGTTCGCATCACGATTTCGACGCCCGACCGTCGCGGGATTGATCGGCGGCTTCGCGGGCGGGATCGTGATCGCTCTGGCGATCGTCGCCGCGGTCGCGCTCTACGCGGCCTTCGCGATCGAGGGAGTTGGCGCGGCCCCCGGCGCCGAGGAAGCGGCCAAGGCCGAAACCCACGTCCTGGTCCTGACGATCGCGGCGGCGGCGGGCCTTGCGCTGGCGATCGTCGTCGCAGGCCTGCTGGCGATGCGGACGATGTTGGCCAAGCCGATCGCCGCCGCGGCGCGCACGATGACGGAATTGGCGCGGCTCTCCCAGCGCCGCGAAGCGGAAACGAAGGCGCAGATCAGCCTCGATTCCAATCTCGACGCCCTGCGGCAAATCCTCAACGCGTTGGGAAAGCCGCGGCGCGAGGGCGACAAACTCTATTTCGGCGACCATTTGATCAACGGCGCCAACGAATACGTCGATCAGGTCAAGGAGCGCTTCGGCGGCACGGCGACGGTCTTCCTGGGCGACCTTCGCGTGGCGACCAACGTTCGCCAGGCCGACGGAGCGCGCGCGATCGGCACGAGGCTCGCCGTCGGGCCGGCGTATGAGCGCGCGCTCAAGCAGGGCAAAATCTATCGCGGCGAGGCGGAGATTTTCGGCGCGAGCTACATAACGCTCTACGAGCCGATTCTCGCCGGGACGGAGGTCATCGGGATTCTCTACGTCGGCGTGCCGAAAGCGGCCGCGCCCGCCCACGGCGAAGCCGGCCCGACGCGCCTCGGCAATGAAGTCATGCAAATCCAGACGGCGCTCGCGACCTTGCGCGAAGCGATGGCCGCCAAGGAGAAGGCCGAGCAGGAGGGGATGGAGCAGCGCTATCTCGCCGCCGACGCCGGCCGGCGCGCCGACGCGATCGCCCGGTCGTTCGCGGCCGACCAGCAGCGCGTCGTCGGCGCGCTGTCGCCGGCGCTCGCGAGCCTGGCGGCCGCGGATCTCACCCACGCCATCGAGATCGAATTCCCCGAGGAAAGTTCCAATCTCAAGACCAATTTCATGGCGGCGGTGACGACGCTGCGCGATACTATCACGACGATCGGCGCTCAGGCCGACGCGATCCACGGCGCTTCGGCGGAAATCTCGCAGGCCGCCGAAGATTTGTCCCGCTGGACCGAACGCCAGGCGGCGACGCTGCAAGAAGCGGCGTCGTCCCTCGACGAGATCACCGCGACCGTCAAGCGCACGGCCGAAGGGGCGAACCGCACGCGCCAGGTGGTGGCGGCGATGCAAGCGGTCGCCGAATCCTCCGGCGAGGTGGTGCGTCGGGCGGTGACGGCGATGACCGACATCGAGCATTGTTCCCGCGATATCGGCAATATCCTCGGGGCGATCGATGAAATCGCCCTGCAGACCAACCTGCTCGCTCTCAACGCGAGCGTCGAGGCGGCCCGGGCGGGAGAATCGGGGCGAGGCTTCGCGGTCGTCGCGGTCGAGGTGCGCGCGCTCGCCAAGCGTTCGGCGGACGCGGCCAAAGAAATTCGCGGCCTGATTACGACGTCGACGCGACAGGTCGAACAGGGCGGCCAACTCGTCGGCGAAAGCGGCGCGGCGCTCGAGCGCATCGTCGCGCAGCTCACCGATGTCAGCGCCGCCGTCGCCGACATCGCCGCCGCGACCGAACGTCAGGCCTCGGGCCTTGCCGAGGTCAACACGGCGGTCGGCGCGCTCGACCAGGTCACGCAGCAGAACGCCGCGATGGTCGAGCAGACCACGGCCGCGAGTCGCGGCCTGGCCGCGCAAGCCGAAGACCTGACCCGGCTGATGGGCCGCTTCGAAATCGGCGCGCAGGCCGCCCCGCTCGATAAAGCGCGCGCCGCCGCGGCCTGAACCGCATCCGCCTGCAATCAAAGAAAGCCGAGATCGGCGCGACGACCGCAGCGGCGCGACGCCCGTGGATTGCAACAGACCTCTGCCGTCGTCGCGGGCGAAGCGTGGCGCCGCGTTCGAACAAGCTCACGGACGGGAGGCGCGCGTTAACGACTTGGCGGTACAAACGTCGGTCACACGCGGCAATCTCGCAATGGGCGACAGCGGAACCCGGCGGTTGTCCGTACACAGAGAGCTTGGCATGCGCGAGACCCCGTCCGACTCACGCGCGACAGCGGCGCTCTATCGCCGCGTCGCGTGGTCGCTCGTTCCCCTTCTGCTGCTTTGCTACATCGTGGCGATGATCGACCGCCTCAACGTCGGCTACGCCAAGCTGCAGTTCATGGCCGATCTTCATTTCGACGAAGCCGTGTTCGGCATGGCCGCCGGAAGCCTCTACGTCGGCTACATCCTGTTCGAAGTGCCGAGCAACCTGATGCTCGAACGCGCCGGCGTCAGGCTCACGCTGTTGCGCATCATGACCCTTTGGGGCGTGTTCGCGATGGCGATGGCGTTCGCCGCCAATCGCTGGGGATTCTACGCGACGCGGTTCATGATCGGGGCGGCCGAGGCGGGCTTCTTTCCCGGCGTGCTGTTCTATCTCACGCTGTGGTTCCCGAGCGGTTGGCGCGCTCGGATCACTTCGCTGTTCGCCATCGGCGTACCGCTCTCGGGCGTCGTCGCGGCGCCGGCCTCGAGCTGGATCATGACGCACATGGCGGGCCTCGCCGATCTCAAGGGATGGCAATGGCTGTTCCTGATCGAAGGCGCGCCGGCCGTCGCCCTCGGCCTCGTCGCCTATTTCGTCCTGCCGGATCGCCCCGCGAGCGCGCATTTCCTGTCGGCGGACGAAAAAGCGAGGATCGAGCGCGATCTCGAAGCGGACAGCGCTCCCGACACGGCTTGCGAAACATTTGCGCAGGCGTTGCGCAGCCCGCGGACCTACGTTCTCGCGCTCGTCTACTTCGCCTTCTACGCGACGCAGAGCGTCCTGCTGTTGTGGGTTCCGACCCTTCTGCGCAACGCCGGCGTTCGCGATCTCGCCGAAATCGGCTGGCACACGTCGGCGATCTTCGTCGCCGGGGCCATCGGAATGGCCGCGATCGGATGGAGTTCGGACCGCACGCAGGAACGCCGCTGGCATCTGATGAGCTGCGGGATCGTCGCCAGCGCCTCCCTCTTGCTGCTTCCCCTCGCCGCACGAAGCCCGGACGGCACGAGCCTTTGCCTGATGGCCGCCGCCGTGGCGATATTCGCGTTCCTCGCGCTGTTCTGGACCGTGCCGACCGCCGTGTTCGGAAAAGGCGCGCGCGCCGGCGGCATCGCCCTCGTCAGTTCGATCGGCGCGTCAGGATCGGCGCTGAGCCCGGCGTTCATCGGCTGGACGCAGGTTCTCACCGGAAGCCTGTTCGACGCGATCGCCGTCCTCGCCCTCGTCTTCTTGTCGAGCATGGCGGCGCTCTACGTCTACGCGCCGGAACGCTCGAAAGCCTCGGGCCCCAAGATCGCGGCTTTGCGCGAACCCGTCTCGCCGGCGCCCGGCGGCGACATCGAGTGAGGCCAAAGGCCGGAAATGCCAACCGTGCACATGGCCAGGACGAGCCCGGCCACGACCAAGTTCGGCGTCTTCGGCAGTTGGCGTCAGGCCTTGTCCATCGCCCAGACGGAGGGGCCGGCGGCGGCGAAGTAGAGGAAGACGAAGCAGAAAGCGATCGCCAGTTCGCCGTGATTGAGGACGGGGAAGAAGCCCATCGGGAAGTGCGCCATGAAATACGCCACGGCCATGTAGCCCGACAGGACGAAGGCCACGGGGCGGGTGAGAAAGCCGACAACGATGAGAACGCCGCCGATCAGCTCGACCCCGCCGGTAAACAGCAGCATGCCGTGCGGCATCATTTGCGCGATGCCCGGGATGACGGGAAAGTCCAGCAGCTTGCCCGTTCCGTGCTCGAGAAACAGCAGCTCCGTCACGATGCGCAGGATCGCCTGGATATAAGGGGTCCAGGACACGGGAATGATGGTGAAGTTCATCGGTCGCCTCCTCGTCTGCGGACCTTCGCCGCTATCACAAGCGCGGGCTCGCGCCCGCGCCGTGATCATCGAGTTCGTCTCATTATGTGGACCGTCAGACGATTTTGGCGACCTGCTCGAACGAGAAACGCGGGCTGCGCGGGAACAGCTTGGCGGCGTCGCCGTAGCCGATGTTGACGAGGACGTTCGACTTGACGTCGGTCCCGGCGAAGAACTCGGCGTCGACCTTGGCGTTGTCGAAGCCGGTCATCGGGCCGGTGTCGAGGCCGACGGCGCGCAACGCGAGGATGAGATAGGCGACCTGCAACGTGCCGTTCTGGAACGCGCTACGCTCGGCGAATTCTGCGTTGCCGGAGAACCAGCCCTTGACGTCCATGTGCGGGAACAGGAACGGCAGGTGCTCGTAGAACTTGACGTCGTAGCCGACGATCGCGACCACCGGCGCGGCGAGCGTCTTCTCGAGGTTGCCCGGCATCAGCGCGGGCGCGAGACGCTGCTTGGCCTGCTGCGAGCGCGCGAAGACGATGCGCATCGGCGACTGGTTGACGCTGGTGGGCGCGATTTCGGCGAGTTCGACGGCGCGATGCAGCAGTTCGTCGGAAACCGGCTTGTCGATAAAACCGTTATGCGTGCGCGCGTCCGTGAAGATCTGGGCGACGGCGTCGGCGGCAAGGAGCTTGTGGTGGGGCACATGAATGGTCATCGGCAATTCCCTTCGGCGCAAGTTGCGGGATCCCAGAGATGAGGGTTGCGCTCCATCATTGCAATCGGCAAAATTATGGCGGAACATATCAGCAGAGGTGATGGATGATCGACCCCCTGACGCTTGATCAAATGCGGGTTCTGGTCGCGGTCGCGGAGGCCGGCAGCTTCTCGGCGGCCGCGCGGCGGCTCGGCCGGGTGCAGTCGGCGATCAGCCAGGCCGTGCAGACGATGGAGGCGACGCTGGGCGTCGCTTTGTTCGACCGCTCGGCGCGCACGCCCGTTCTGACCGACGCCGGCGCGGCGATCGTCAAGGACGCGCGCGCGATCATCGAGAGCGCCAAGGCGATGCGCGCGCGGGCGGAAAGCATGGCCGAGGACGTCGAGCCCGAGCTGACGCTAGCGGTCGACGCGATCTTCCCGATGCCGCTGTTGATGATGAGCCTCAACGCGCTGCGCGGCGAGTTCCCCAAACTGCCCGCGACCGTGTTCACCGAGGCGCTCGGCGGCGCCGAGCAGCGGCTGCGCGAGGGCGCCGCGCGGATGGCGATCTCCACCTTGCCTGGGGGACCGCCGCGCGATCTCAACGCCGAGTTCCTCACCCGCATCGCGCTCATACCCGTGGTCGCTGCCGACCACCCGCTCGCCCACGCGCCCACGCCGATCGCGCGCGAAACGCTCGAACCGCACGTGCAGCTGGTGCTGACCGATCGCACCTCGGCGACGCAGGGCATGCAGAGCGGCGTGCTCAGCACACACATCTGGCGTTTCGCCGACCTCGCCACCCGACTGGAGTTTCTGCTCGCCGGCTTCGGCTGGTGCAACATGCCCCGCCATATGGTCGAGGCCCATATCGCCGAAGGCCGCCTGAAACGGCTCGCCATCGCCGACCACGTCCCGGTCGAATTGCCGATCTATGTCGTTCACGAACGCGGACGCACGCTCGGACGCGCCAGCCGCTGGCTCGTCAGCGATCTGCGCGAACGCCTGAAGACCTGCCCCGGCGCCGCGACGCGGCGGTCGGGCGGGCCAGCGCCGGCTCACGCCGACGCGGGGATCGTGGTTTAAGGCGACGGAGCGGAAACTCACCCGGCCCCTCACCCAACCTCTCCCCGCAAGCGGGGAGAGGGGAAGAAAGGCGCCGCGCGCTCCTCTCCCCGTTTACGGGGAGAGGTTGGGTGAGGGGCCCGGGTGATTGGCCGCAGGCATCGCCAGAAGCGCGAACCCGCCTACCCTCTTATTCGCCCTTCTTCGGCTTGTCCGCCTTGTCGCGGGCCTTGAGCGCGGCGCCGAGGATGTCGCCGAGCGAAGCGCCCGAGTCGGCCGAGCCGTATTGCGCGATCGCTTCCTTTTCCTCGGCCACTTCGAGCGCCTTGATCGACACCGCGACCTTGCGGGCGCGGCGGTCGAACTGGGTGATGCGCGCGTCGACCTTTTCGCCGACCGAGAAACGCTCGGGGCGCTGGTCGCCGCGGTCGCGCGCCAGTTCGTTGCGCTTGATGAACGCGGTCAGGTCGGAGCCGGCGATCTTCACTTCGAGGCCGCCTTCCTTGACCTCGATGATCTCGCAGGTGACCACCGAGCCCTTGCGCAGCTCGCCCTCGCCGCCCTCTTCGCTCGCCTTCTTGGCGGCGAAAGGATCGCTGGCGAGCTGCTTGACGCCGAGCGCGATGCGCTCCTTCTCGATGTCGACGTCGAGAACCTTGGCGCGGACCACGTCGCCCTTCTTGTACTCCTCGATCGCCTGCTCGCCGGGGCGCGTCCAGTCGAGATCGGAGAGATGGACCATGCCGTCGACATCGCCGTCGAGGCCGATGAACAAGCCGAACTCGGTCTTGTTCTTGACCTCGCCCTCGACCGTCGAACCGACCGGATGCTTGGCGGCGAACGCCTCCCACGGGTTCTGCAGCGTCTGCTTGAGTCCCAACGAGATGCGGCGCTTGGAGGCGTCGACCTCGAGCACCTGGACCTCGACCTCCTGGCTGGTCGAAATGATCTTGCCGGGATGGACGTTCTTCTTGGTCCACGACATCTCGGAGACGTGGATGAGGCCTTCGATGCCCGGCTCCAGCTCGACGAACGCGCCGTAGTCGGTGATGTTGGTGACGCGGCCCTTGAGACGCTGGCCGACGGTGTAACGCTGCTCGATCGCGGCCCAGGGATCTTCCTGCAACTGCTTCATGCCCAGCGAGATGCGGTGCGTCTCGTGGTTGATCTTGATGATGCGCACCTTCACCGTCTGGCCGATGCTCAGCACCTCGGTCGGATGGTTGACGCGCCGCCACGCGATGTCGGTGACGTGCAGCAGGCCGTCGATGCCGCCGAGGTCGACGAACGCGCCGTAATCGGTGATGTTCTTGACCGTGCCGTCGATGACCTGGCCTTCGGCGAGGTTGGCGACGATCTCGTGGCGCTGCTCGGCGCGGCTCTCTTCGAGCACGGTGCGGCGGGAAACCACGATGTTGCCGCGGCGGCGATCCATCTTGAGGATCTGGAACGGCTGGGTGACGTTCATCAGCGGCGCGACGTCGCGCACCGGGCGAATGTCGACCTGGCTGCGCGGCAGGAACGCCACGGCGCCGTCGAGATCGACCGTGAAGCCGCCCTTGACCTGATTGAAGATGACGCCGTCGACCTTCTCGTTCTTCTCGAAGGCCTGCTCGAGCTTGACCCAGCTCTCCTCGCGGCGCGCCTTGTCGCGCGAGATGACGGCTTCGCCGAGCGCGTTCTCGATGCGCTCGAGATAGACCTCGACTTCGTCGCCGACCGCCGGCGCCGCGTCGCGGCCGTGATTGGTGAATTCCTTGAGCGCCACGCGGCCTTCGGTCTTCAGACCGATGTCGATGAGCGCCATGTCTTTTTCGATCGCGACGACCCGGCCCTTGACGACGGAGCCTTCGAAGGCCTCGTTCTCGCCGTAGGTCTCGTTCAATAGAGCGGTGAAATCCTCGCGCGTCGGCGCGGAGGTGGTGGATACGGACATTTTCTCTCCTAAAGAGCCCAACAAAGGGCGGCGCCGGCGGGGGTTGGCGTTGACGAAAAGCTCCCGTCGCCGGATCAGGCCCTCACAAGCGCTTCGCTTCGCGGGGCCCATCGCCGCCTCTTGAAAGGCGGGCCGGCGCAGGCGCCGGCGTCGAGAACTCATGGGTTTATGCATCCGACCGCAAGGCCGAACGCGTGGGTTGCCTAGCAAGATTGCTGGGCGCGGGCAAGGAGAATGTGGGGCGGCGGCGGGGCGAGGCGCGGCAGGCGACTCGAATACAGCTCGCCATGGCCGGATCAAACCTCAGCGGATTCACGCGTCGGCGAAGCCTGCGGCCAAACCCCCAGCCCCTCACCCTGCCTCTCCCCGCTCGCGGGGAGAGGAGCCGCGCGGCGCCGACCTTCCCCTCTCCCCGCGGCTTCGCGGGGAGAGGCAGGGTGAGGGGCGGGGCGATTGGCCGCGCTGTCGCCAGAACGTGTTTGCGCTTTAGGTCAGCGACGAATCACGAAACGCCAATCCGTGTCCCGCTCACCGCAATCTCAATGGCTTGGGCGCCTCTTTCTGTCCCGTTTTCGGCTACGCGCGCCGCACGGCCTTGACGCTGAGCTTCAGCTTGTCAGCGATCGCCTCGGAGGCATAGCCGGAGACGACGAGATCGAGACTGTCGGCGCCGAGCCGCGCGCGTTCCTCCCGCCGCTCCCGCGCCGCCGCGCGCATCCGCCCCCGCGCCGACCCCTCCGCCCCGCTGCCGACCATCGCAACTCTCCTCTCCCGCCCCAGCCGAAGCGGCGGCATAAAGGTAGGATAACGCCATTTCTGAATTATCGAAAGACATTGTCGGCGCGACGGGGGGACGGGTGGGTTTTCAGGATGTTGGCGGTGGCGCGGCCCGGCCGCGGCGACATCGACGCCCTTATCGAAACCGTCTACAACGCCCAGCGCCTCCTTTCGGCGCCCGGCTATAAACCCTCGGTTGAGTTCGAAGCCGACCCCAGCCGATCCCACAACCGCCAACCGATAGCTGAAACCGCCCTGTGACCGAATTAGCTGTGTCTCAGCCAAGGGGCGCGGTCCACGTGCGCGTCACCGTGATCCCGTAATCCTAAGTACGCTGGCGCCGCAATCGCGCGCCCTACTTCATTTTCGCGAATTTGCTGGTCAAGCCGTCTAGTTCTGCGCTGTAGAACAGATCAATACATTTCATCATATTGAACCAGGAATTGATCGAACCGCCATATTTCCTGTCCGCATACCGTTCTGCCAGTTTCCGCGCAGCAGCGTAGGCTTCTATCGGCTGTCGCCCGAATTCAAGATAGGCGCTTGCGGTTGCGTTGGCGTCCTCTCTTTCGCTGGAGTCTTTGGCGACTATAGCTAGACAGACACTTAACGCTCAATTTTTCAATAGCGCTTTCTGAGAGTATTTATCGTCATACCTTGTAAGCATTTCGCGGAGTCGTCCTGTTGCGCGTGAGCGTGGTGGCCGAGCCCGAGAATGATGAAGCCCATCGCAGCAATAGCAGGCCTTAGCGTAATATCCATATTGAGGCAGTCTCCAGAACGAAGGGTCATTTATGGAAAGAGCGAGACGTTGAAGGTCATGCTCTTTTCACGAACGCCGTCTCGTGTCCGGTAACGTATCCGAACTGTCATGACCGAATTGCTCTGGTCTTCGATCTTTCCCGCAGCCAAAATCAGCTTGCCGCCGGACACCGCCTTGGGACATTGTTGAAAGCGAGGAGTGACCATTGCTTCGGTGACGGTGGCGGTCACCTCCGGCGGGCCGTCCATGATTGTGACTTCAGGGGGGCTCGTGAGCTGCGATTTGCAATTCATGACCCAATATAAGTCTCCGATCTCAGTGCTTTCGCCACTCTTCAAGGCAATCGAGTACGTATTCATTTGCCACGACTGAGCTTGAGCGCCGGAGCCAACCAGCAAGGCGAAACAAACAACCGCCGCCCGTATAATAAATCCAACGCTCATAGGATTCTCCCTCTCGACGGAATTGACCTCGCCGTCATTGCCCTCGTTCATCACGGGAAAAGCGTGACGTTTAACTGGCGACTGTTCTGGCGCTCGCCGTCCTTGGTCGCGTATTTTACCCGAATTGTCAGCATTCCTTGTGTTCGGGCTTTTACTTCTTTCGGCGCCGTGACCAGAAGCACGCCCCCGGGCACCGCTTTTGCGCAGTTGAATTTGTGAGGAATCACGTCCTGCGCTCTGACGGAGACGGTGACGTCCGGCGGCCCTTCCATGACTTCCGCAACTGGGGGGCCGTTCAACAGTGATCGGCAATTCGATACCCAGAACAAGGTGCCCAGCTCAACCGTTTCGCCGCTCTTGAGCGCGATCGACTCGTCCGCGCGCGCGGTCGAACTTCCCATCATGATCGCGACGCCAAGGCACAAAACAGCGGAAAGCGAACGAAAATTAACGCGCATGACAACCCCTGACGTGCATGACGACGGCTAACCCCAATCGCGACGCGGTATTAGAGTTTTCGGCGTGACAATTGCGACGTTGGCAGCGGCCGCTTGTCACGCCGCGCGCCCGCCGTCCCAAGAGCCGTCCGTCTGCGCGAAGCGCTTTGTCGACGCCGTATGCGCGAAATAGCGCGCCACGCCCCAATCGACTGCCCGGGCCCCCAAACTCAACCCCGACGAGAGATCATTGCGTGAGGCGGCGAGGGTTTTGGCCGCGGTCGTCGGCCGCGGCTCTCTCAGCCGCCTCGATATCGGCGGAACGCGGCGCTGACGCGCCGGCCGCGCTCGCCGCGCGCGTCTACAAAACGATCGCCCAATACCCTCGGCCTGCGGAAACCGCTAAAACACAGCCAATCTCTGATAACGAACCTCCGGCGGGGAGCGGCGGGGCCATGGCGAAGTCTTTCGATGCGACCAATGCGCCGTTCGATCGGCTGACGCCCGGCGAGGTCGACGCGGTGCGCGCGGCGCTCGACATCGGCTATTTCCGCCCCGGCGAGACGATCATCGCGCGCGGCGGCGCGCCCGATTCGCTGTTCGTCGTTCTCAAGGGCTGCGTCGAAGAGCAAGACGGCGAAGGGCTCGTCGCGCTGCGCGGCCCCGGCGACTGCTTCGACAGCCGCGCCGTCGTCCAGGGCGGCGGCTCGAACGCCTTCGTCGCCCGCGAGGAGACGCTCTGCTACCTGCTGCCGCGCGACGTCACGCTGCGGCTGATCAACCGCAACGCGCGCTTCGCCGGGTTCTTCTATCGCGACATCTCCCGCAAGCTCGACGCCGCGACGCGCGAAGAGGAGGGCGCGCGGCTGAGCCCGCTGCTGCACGCGCGCGTGCGCGATCTGCCGTTGCATCGCGCCACGTTCATCGACGCCTCCGACTCGATCGAGCGCGCCGCCCTCAAGATGCGCGAGGTCGACGCCAAAGCCTTGTTCGTGCGCGAGGGCGAACGCGTCGGCATCATCACCGGCACGGATTTGTCGAACGCGGCCATTCTCAAGCGGCTGCCGATCGCGACGAGCGTCGCCGGCGAGGCCCAATACAAGGTCGTCTCGGTCGCCCCGAACGACTTCGTCGCGATCGCGCTGCTGCAAATGACCAAGCACAACAAGCGCCGCGTCGCCGTGCTCGAGGACGGCGAATATGTCGGCATACTCGAAGACGTCGACCTCCTGAGCTTCCTGGCCGGCAATTCGCAGCTCGTCGCCGCGCGCATCGACCGAGCCGCGAGCGTTCCCGAGCTCGCCATCGCCGCGGGCGCCATCGAGGACCAGGCGCGCATGCTGCGCCGCCAGGGCGTCCGGGTCGACGTCGTCTGCGAGATCGTCTCCGACCTCAATCGCCATTTGTTCGCCAAGCTGTTCGCGCTGACCGCGTCGCCGGCGATCCATGACGCCGGCTGCCTCATCGTCATGGGCAGCGAGGGGCGCGGCGAGCAGACGGTGCGCACCGATCAGGACAACGGCCTGATCCTTTCGGCGCCCGTGCCGGACGACGAATTGCGCGCGTTCCGCACCGCCTTCACCGAGGCGCTGGAGAGCTTCGGCTTTCCCCCCTGCCCCGGCAATGTGATGGTCGTCAATCCGCAATGGTCGAAGACGATCGAGGACTATCGCGCCGACTTCCGCCGCTGGCTCGCCATGCCCGACGAACACGCCCACATGAACGTCGCGATCTTCTACGACGCCGAGGCGGTGGCGGGCGACGCCGAGCTGCTGCGCAAAGCGAAGATGGAGCTGATCGAGGCGGTGAGCGGCGAGCGCGCCTATCTCGCGCATTTCGCCCGCGCGGTGGAGGCGTTCCCGACGCCGATCGGCCTCTTCAACAATCTCGTCACCTCGAAAGGCCAGGGCGACGCGCTCGATCTGAAGAAGGGCGGCATCTTTCCCATCGTGCACGGCGTGCGCGCGCTGGCGATCGAACATCGGCTGCTCGAAACCGGCACCGCGGCGCGCATCGCGCGCCTGGCCGAGTGCGGCGCGCTGACGGCGCCGTTCGCGCGCGAGCTGACGCAGGCGCTGCGCTATCTCATGACGCTGCGCCTCGACGCCCAGCTCGCCGAGGCGGCGGCGGGCAGCCTGGTCAGGCCGGCCGCGCTGTCGAGCATGGAGCGCGACCTGCTGCGCGACGCGTTCCAGATCGTCAAGCAGCTGCGCGAAATCATTCGCCGCCACTTCAACCTCGCGATGTTTTGACGATGCTGCCGCGCTGGCTCACACGGCCCTTCCAACTCGCGATGCTCAAGGAGCCGGCGTACCGCTTCCTGTTCGAGCCCGGGCCGCCCGACGAAGCGGTTGCGATCGACTGCGAGACGACGGGGCTCAATCCGCGCCGGGACGACATCGTCAGCCTCGCCGCGATCAGGATTCGCGGCGCGCGCATTTTGACCAGCGGGCGCTTCGAAGCGACCTTGCGCCCCGAGGCGAGAATGAAGCCCGACGCGATCAAGATTCACCGCCTGCGCGAGAGCGACGTCGCCGAGGCGCGCGCCATGCGCGACGTGCTTCCCGATCTCCTCGAATTCATCGGCGGCCGGCCGCTGGTCGGCTATTACCTCGAATTCGACGTCGCGATGCTGAACAAGCACGTGCGGCGCTTCCTCGGCGTCGACCTGCCCAACCCCAGAATCGAGACCTCGGCGCTCTATTACGAGCGCAAGTTCGGCGACGCGCCGCCGGGCGCGCGGGTCGACCTCAGCTTCGCCAGCATGCTGGACGACCTGAAATTGCCCGCGCTCGCTCAGCACGACGCCTACTCCGACGCGCTGATGACCGCGATGGCGTACCTCGCGCTGCGCGATCTCCAGGCGCGCGACGTACGCATCGAGCGCCAGCGCTTCAAAGGCGTCCACCACTTCGAAGCGGGCTGAACCTCCCTGCCCGCGTCGACCGGCGCCCGGCGCGAATGCGCCTTGGCGGCGGCGGAAGGCCGGCATAAGCTTTGCAAGCGCCGTCGCTTCGCGCAGGCGCGCGGAGGAAGTTGAAAATGACCGCAGTTCGTTGGCTGGCGCTATTGCCGGTTCTCGGCATTCTCGTGGGCGTCGCGTTCGTCAATCAGGTCGAGCCGCTCATTTTCGGCATGCCGCTCG
Source organism: uncultured Alphaproteobacteria bacterium (assembly GCA_963759955.1). Lineage (GTDB taxonomy): Bacteria > Pseudomonadota > Alphaproteobacteria > Rhizobiales > Beijerinckiaceae > Roseiarcus. The sequence continues at coordinate 102,793 of CAVXCA010000047.1, read as the reverse complement.
TGCTCGCCTGGATCGTCGGCTGGGTCGTCGTGGGGTCGGCTCTGATGGCGATCGTCTTCGCGCTCGATCCCGTCAACGCAAAGCCCGAGGCCGGGCAAGACGGGGGCCAGCGATGAACGCCGCGCTCATCATCATCGCCCTCACGGCGCTGATGGCGCTGGCGCTGGGCCTGGCGGCGCGCCGCGGCCTGCGCATGAGCCTGGAGCAATGGACCGTCGCGGAGCGCGCGTTCGGCGGCCCGTTCGTGTTTCTTTTGACCGCGGGCGAGATCTACACCACCTTCACGTTTCTCGGCGGCAGCGGCTATGCCTACGGCAAGGGCGCCCCTGCCTATTACATCCTCGCCTACGGCACGCTGGCCTATATCCTGTCCTATTGGCTGCTGCCGCCGATCTGGCGCTACGCCAAGCAGGAGCGCGTGGTCTCGCAGTCGCATTTCTTCGCCAAGAAATACGACAGCCCCTGGCTCGGGATTCTCGCCGCGCTCGTCGGCGTGGTGGCGCTCGTTCCCTATCTCGTGCTGCAGCTCAAGGGCCTGGGCATCATCGTTTCCATCGCCTCCTACGGCTCGATCTCGCCGACGCTCGCGATCTGGATCGGCGCGGCGACGGTGACGATCTACGTCATGATCTCCGGCGTGCATGGAACGGCGTGGAACGCGGTGGTGAAGGACATTCTCATCCTCGCGATCGTGGTGTTTCTCGGGATCTATCTGCCGCTGCATTATTACGGCGGCTACGCCGAAATGTTCCACGCCATCGACGACGCCAAACCAGGATTCCTGACCTTCAAGCCGTCCGGCGAAAGCGTGCTGTGGTTCCAATCGACGGTGGCGTTGACGGCGCTCGGCTTCTACATGTGGCCGCATTCGTTCGGCGCGGCGCTCACGTCCAGGCGCGAGCGCATCTTCCGCCGCAATGCGGCGATCCTGCCGCTCTATCAATTGATCTTGCTGTTCGTCTTTTTTTGCGGCTTCGCGGCGATCCTGAAGGTTCCCGGCCTGACCGGCGGCGAGATCGACCTGTCGCTGTTCAAGCTCGCGATCCAGACCTTCGATCCGTGGTTCGTCGGCGTCATCGGCGCGGCGGGCGTGCTGACGGCGCTGGTGCCGGGCTCGATGATCCTTCTCTCGGCCGCGACGCTCCTCGCCAACGACGTGTTGCGCGCGCTTCTGCCCGACCTCACGGACGATAAGGTTACGCTGACGGCGCGCGGCCTCGTTCCCGTCATCGCGCTCGTCGCCGTCTATTTCACGTTGAACGGCGCCCAGACGATCGTCGCGCTGCTGCTGATGGGCTACGCCTTCGTCACCCAGTTGTTTCCCGCGTTGATTTGCAGCCTGATGGCGAGGAACCCGATGACCAAGCAGGGCGCGGGCGCCGGAATCGTCGTCGGCGTCGCGGCGGTCGCCTATATCACGATCACCCACAGCTCTTTCGTCAGCCTGCTGCCGTTCCTTCCCGCCAAAGCCAACGACGTCAACGTCGGCTTCGCCGCGCTGACGCTGAACGTGCTGGCGGCGGCGGCGGTCAGCCTGGCGACCCGGCCGGCCGCCGTCCCCGCGGCTTCGCAGCCGGGCTAATCGAAGATCTCGTATTCGTGGATGACGACGGGCTCTTTCGGCTCGGCCTCGCTCTCCTCGTGGCGACCGAGATTGGAGGCGAGCTCATGGAGCGCGATCGACAAGCTCGCCCCTTTCGAATCGGCCAGCCAATGGGCGGGGACGTCGCTCGCCAACTTTTCCAGGAAAGCGGCGATGCCGATGATTTCCTGAGTGGCGCGGTCGATGTCCTGCAAGTCATGGAAATGCGCGGAGCGCGGCGATGCCGAATCGAACACCAGCCGGCCGACGGCGTGTTGCACCTTCTCCAGCCTCGCGGCGACTTTGCGCAGCTCTCCCGTCACGCGGCAGAGCGTCGTCGCAATGGGGGACAATCGGGTCTTCTCGTGCTTTTTCTTCGACACGGCTTGGGGTTCCGCCTTCACGCGTTCAGAATAGCTCGACCTCGCCAAAGCTGCGGCTCGCCGGCGCCTTGACGATCTCGATTTCGTCGATGCCGGAGCCCGCCGAGACGTAGCTTTGCCTGGCGCGGCCCGAGACCGGCCAATATTGAAGCCGACGGCCCTGTTGTCCGCCGAGATCCTTGCTGACCAGCTTGATCCCTTCGTATCTCAGGTACCGCTCGGCGAATTCCGCATTCTTGAGGCCGATGTCGGACAGGCCGCGCATCATCCGCGCGCCGCCGAACAGCTTCGCCTCGAGCCGGTCGCGGTGCGCGCCCTGTTGCATGAGCCCGTTCACCAGGAGCTCCATCAGATAGTCGCCGTATCGCTCGGCTTCGTGCTCGCGCGAACGTCCGTCCTCGCCGGGCAGGAGAAAATGATTCATCCCGCCGACGCCCGCCAGCGGATCGCGAATGCACGCCGCAACGCAGGAACCCAACAGCGTCGAAACGACCACGTTCGGATCAGCGCTGACCTTATATTCGCCCTGGACGATATTGAATCGTCGGTCCGGGCGCAGAGCCTCTATCATGCCAACCTTCCGACCACCGCCTCGATGGCGCCCCGCAACGAAGTCACCGTAAAGGGCTTCGTGACATAGTTGTTCAGGCTGTACGCCCGCCCTCGCTCGATCAGCGTCTTGTCGGCGCTGCCGGTCACCAGAATGAACCCGATCCGGCTCGTCGGCTTGTGTTCGCGCAGACCCTTGAGCAAGCCCAGCCCGTCGAGTTCCGGCATATTCATGTCGGAAATGACGAGATGCACCGGCTGCACTTTCAGTGTGTTGAGCGCCTGCATGCCGTCTTTGGCGATCACGACGCCGCGCACGCCCATCTGATCGAGCGCATCGACGATGAGAGCCCGGCTGACCGACGTATCGTCGACCACCATGACTCGGAGTTTTTCCGCGAGCGACATTGTTCAGCTCTTTCCGATTTGCGCAGACGTAAGGGCCAGAATTTCCGCCCCGATATCGCCAAGCGACAATTGTTTCTCGACCGCCCCGCACTCGAAGGCGACCTTCGGCATTCCGTAGACGATGCTCGACGCCTCGTTCTGGCCGACCGTCTTGGCGCCGGCGCGGCGCATCGCCAGCAGCCCTGCAGCGCCGTCCCTCCCCATGCCCGTCAGAATGACGCCGACCGCTCTCGCTCCACAGGCCTTGGCCACCGAAGAGAACAGCACGTCGACGGACGGACGATGGCCGTTGACCAGATCGTCGTTCTGCAGCCGACAGCGCCAATGGCCGGAATTCGACACTTCGAGATGAGTGGCGCTGCCCGGCGCGAGATAGACGCGGCCGACTTCCAGCGGCGCTCCGTCTTCGCCTTCGGTCACGCGCGCCCCGGTCAGCCCGTCGAGACGCCGGGCGAACGACTTGGTGAAAGGCGTCGGCATGTGCAGCGTGATCACGGTCGGCGGACAATTCGCGGGATAGTTGGTCAGCACCGCGATCAGAGCTTCGACGCCGCCCGTCGAGGCGCCGATCGCGACGATCCTTCCGTCCGGCTTGTAGGACGACAGGCGCTCCTGCGCGACGCTATCCGCCGCCCGCTGGTGCGGGCGCGCGACGCGGTCTTCCGCGCGCTTGTGCATGCGCGCGGACGCCGCCGACTTCACTCTGGTGGGCAGGTCGTCGAACGAATTGGGCTGATCCATCGACGGTTTGCCGATGCAATCCACGGCGCCGAGCTCCATGGCGCGTATCGTGGCGGTCGCTCCCCTGGCCGTCAGGCTCGAAACCATGACCACGGGAAACGGCCGCAGGCGCATGACTTTCTCGAGAAATTCGAGCCCGTCCATTTTCGGCATTTCGACGTCCAGCGTCATGACGTCGGGGTTTAGCGCCTTGATCGCTTCGCGCGCTTGCAGGGGATCGGACGCCTGTCCGACCACCTCGATCCCGGGGTCGCGGGTCAGCGACGCCGAAATCAAGCCGCGCATCGTCGCCGAATCGTCGACGACCAGGACACGAACCGGCTTCATGCCCCGCTCCTGGCGTTGAGCCGATACGAGGTGACGCCGTCGCTGACGAACCGCGAAGTCGCGGGGCCCGTCACCCGTTCGGAATGACCGATATAGAGCCAGCCGCCGGGCTCCAACTTCGAGGCGAACTTGCTCCAGACCCTCTGCTGCGTCGGCTCGTCGAAGTAGATGACGACGTTTCGGCAAAAGATGGCGCTGAACTTGCCCGCCATCGGCCAATCCGCGTTCAGATTGAGAGTGCGGAACGCGATCAGCGCGCGAAGCTCCTCGCTGGCCGTCATTTCCCGACGGTCCCCGCCGCCGGTCGCCGTGAAATATCGCTTCCTCAATGGGGGCGGAACGTCGGCCATCAGGGCCTCGGCATAGGTCCCGCGCCGACCTTCGGCGACCACACGCGGATCGATGTCCGTGGCCAAGATCTTGATGTCGAGCGCGCCTGCGTTGGGTTCGAGCGACAGAAGGGTCAGCGCGATCGAATAGGGCTCCTGGCCGGTGGAGCACGCGGCCGACCACAGCCGCGCTCTTCCGCCGCGCCGCGCAGTTTCCACGAGCGACGGCAAGACGCGGGTCTTGAGATGTTCGAAATGGTGCGGCTCGCGGAAAAAACGGGTCACGTTGGTCGTCAGCGCCGACAACATCTCCAGGCGCTCGTCCGCGCCGTCCGGCGCGCCGACCAATTCGCAATAGTCCTGAAAGCTCTCGATGTTCAACGCGCGCAATCGCTTGACCAGTCGCGAATAGACGAGGGTCGCCTTCGATTCGGGCAGATAGATGCCGGCGTCGGCGTAGAGCATCGCTGCGATGTCGCTGAAATCGCGGTTCGACATCTTGAACTCGCCGGGGACCAGCGGTTCTCGCGCGCGGCTTTCGGCCATGGCGGTTCCTGAACTCTTCACGCGGCATTCTCCAGTTCAGTCGACATGAGGTTGTCGAGCTCGATGAGGCCGATCATGCGCCCTTCGACCGCCAGCACGCCGCGAACGAACAATCTGACGATGTCGGAGGCGACGTCCGGGGTGGGCTGAATGTTTTCCGTCGACTGCGTGAGGATGTCGGAGACCGCATCGACCAGCAGGCCGATGATCTGGCTCTTGACCTGCACGACGATGATGACCTGGCGCGCCGTGGCGTCGGTGGGCGGAAAGCCCAGACGTTCGGCCAGATCCACGATCGGCAGGACCGATCCGCGCAGGTTGATGACGCCGCGCACGTAAGAGGGGGCATGAGGCAACGCCGTCGCGGGCGTCCAGCCGCGAATCTCGCGCACCGACATGATGTCGATGCAGAATTCCTGGACGCCGACGCGGAACGCTACGAACTCGCAGGCGGCGCCGCTGGCGGCAAAGTTTACTTCGTTCATGGCTCAACCCGTTGCAGCGAGAAGAACTTCGGATGCGGGCGCGCTGCGGTTGGTGCGCGCGACGAACGTGTCGATGTCGAGGATCAGGGCGACCCGCCCGTCGCCGAGAATCGTCGCCGCGGCGATGCCCGGCACTTGGCGATAATTCGCTTCGAGGCTCTTGATGACGACCTGTCGCTGATCGTGGATCGCGTCGACGACGAGGGCGCAGCGCGTGCTCACCTCCGTCTCGACGACGAGAACGACGCCGCCGACCGGATCAGCCGGGGTCTTGCGGTAGCCGAGTTCCTGTCCGACGTCGATCAGCGGCGCGAACCCGCCGCGATCCGAAATGACCCGCGCATCGAGCCCGAGCGCGTGGACGTCGCTCTTCTTCGGCCTAAGCGTTTCGACGATGGCCGTCAGCGGCACGACCAAAGTCTGATCCGCCACCTTGACCACCATGCCGTCGAGCACCGCGAGCGTCAGCGGCAGGCTCATCGAGAACGTCGATCCGAATCCCGGCCGGGACGAAATCGAAATCCGGCCACCCAACGCTTGGATCGAGCGCTTGACGACGTCCATGCCGACGCCTCTGCCGGAGATGTTCGAGACGGTCGTCGCCGTGGAGAAGCCGGGAAGGAACAGGAGATTGTCGATTTCGCCGTCGCTGAGTTGCGCGTCGGCAGGAATCAATTCCTTCTTGATGGCGATCGCGCGAACGCGCGGCCGGTCGATGCCGGCGCCGTCGTCCGAAACCTCGATGACGATCCGTCCCGAGCGGTGCGCCGCCGACAACTTGACCTCGCCTTGAGCGGGCTTGCCCGCCGCCTCGCGGACCTCCGGCCTCTCGACGCCGTGATCGACCGCGTTGCGGATCATATGGGTGAGCGGATCGGCGAGCCGCTCGACGACGGTTCTGTCGACTTCGGTCGCCTCGCCCTCGGTTCGCAGCCGCACCGATTTTCCCGTGGCGTCGGTCAATTCGCGGACGATGCGCGACATGCGCTGGAACAGCGGCTTGACCGGCTGGGCGCGGATCGCCATGACGCCTTCCTGGATTTCGCGCGTCAGCTGTTCGAGCGCGCCGAGGCCCGCCGCCACGCTCGAGGAGCGCGCGAGCCCGGCCTCCATCACGCGCTGCGAAAGCATCGCCTGATTGATCACCAGCTCGCCGACCAGATTGATCAGCCGATCGACACGATCGAGATCGACGCGGATCGTCGGCGCCGCGGCTTCGACTTTGCCGTGTTCCGGTCGCGCCTTTTCCGCTTCCTGGGCCGCCGGCGCCGGCGCCCCGGGGCGCCCGTCGTCCTCGTGGGCGCGGCCGCCGCCCGTCGGCTCCGGTCGGCTTTCGGCCGGGACCGCGGCGAGCGGCGCAGGCGCCGGCCGCACGTCTTCGATCGGCGGAAGTTGCGCGGATTGAGGCTCCTCGCTGACCGCGAGGGAGCCAGACGGCATGATCTCGAGCTCGCAATCGTCGACGACGAATTCGAACAGCTCGTGGATCGCGGCGATGTCCTCGTTGGTGGACAGTTCGACCCGCCAGGTGAGATAGGCGCCGTCGGGATCGAGCTTGTCGAGAAGCGGCAACGATCCGGCGTCGCACGAGATCGCGACGTCGCCCATGCGCGCGAGTTCGCGCAGCAGCCGCACGGTCTCGTTGCCCTTGCGATAGAGATCGGGCATCGGCGTGAATTTGATCGCGTAGCCCGCCATCTCCGGTTCGGCGAACTGGGGCTCGTCGTCGATGCTCAGCATCACCGGCTGAAAGTCGAGGACCTCGGCCTCCCCACCGCCTTGGCCGCTGCTGGACCCCTCGTTCGCTTCGTCGGCGAGGCCTTTCAGCTCGTCGATCAGCGCGTCCATGCGCGTTTCGTCGACCGGCTCGTCGGTCCGAGCCGCCTTCACCAGATCCGCCAGGACGTCGGCCGAGCGAAGCATCGTCTTCAGGACGGCGGGCGACGGCGCGAGCTTCTCGCTGCGGATGAGATCGAGAGTCGTTTCGAAAGTGTGCGCGAAACGCACCAGGCGATCGAGCTTGAACGCTCCCGCGCCGCCCTTGATCGAATGCACCGCGCGAAACACTGCGTTGACCGTCTCGGGATTGGTGTCGCCTTCATCCATCGCGAGCAGGCCGACCTCGAGCTCGCCGAGCTGCTCCTCGCACTCCTGGAAGAAGGTCTCCCGGATCGCCGCCATCGTGTCCATTGAAGAATCCTTCAGCGCTTAGGCGGCGACGCGCCGCACGACGTCGACCAGTTTGACCGAATCGAACGGCTTGACGATCCATCCCGTCGCGCCCGCGCGGCGCGCCAGGTTCTTCTTCTCCGGCGAGCTCTCCGTCGTCAGAACGAGGATTGGAACGCCGAGAAAGCGCTGGTTCTCGCGAACGCGCTCGATGAAGCCGAAGCCGTCGAGCTTGGGCATGTTGATGTCGGTGATGATGACGCGCGGCGCCTCTTGCGCCAAAACCTCGAGGCCGTGCATGCCGTCCACCGCTTGCACGACGCGATAGCCCGCTTCCGTCAGCGCGACTTTCAACATGTCGCGCATGGTGCGGGAATCGTCGACGGTCAGGATCGTCATACTCATTGAGGCTGCACTCCACTCATTAGCGCCGTCGAATCGATCCCGAGGAGTTGGAGATCCTCGATCATCCGGGGCGCGCAATTGACAATCGAGAGCGGAACGCCGTCGGCGTCCCAGGTTCGCCGCGCCGACAACAACACCTGAACGCATTGGGCGCCCAACTGATGAACCGCCGCAGCGTCCAATACGATCGGCTTGCCGCGCCGCTCCAGCAACGCCCTGGCCAGCGGCTTCGCGGCGGGAAGATCGAGGCATTCGGGCAGCGGCACGGCTTCCGCCGAATCGCCCGCCGCCGGCGTCGCGGCGAGCGGAGCGGCAGGGGGAGCGGCAGGCGGAGGATCGAGGTCTTCCGGCGCCTCTTCGGCCTCCTCGTTCGCCAGCGCCGCGGCGAGCGGAGCCGCAGCGGGAGGATCGAGGTCTTCCGATGGCGGCGGGGCGTCCTGTCCCACGTCGTTCGCCGGCGCCGCGGCCAGCGGAGCCGCAGCGGGAAGAGCGAAACGTCCGAGCGCCGGCACGGCGCCCTCCGCGCCGTCAGCCGTTTCGGTCAGGTCGACTTTGGGATAGTAGTCGGCTTTCGCCGACCGGCATTTTCGCGCCCGCCGCTGCCATACTGATTCTTTAGCCATTACGCCCCCTCATGATCCGTTCCGCTCGTCGCCCGGGTCCGCGCGCGGCGCGAACTCTGCGACGTCGGATTCAAGCTATGGCGCCGCCGGCGCCGCGAGCGCGGCGCGTCCCGCAAACGAAATGGGGCGCGCGCTGAAGCCAGCCCGCGCTTCGCGCTTGAAGGATTTCGGGAAAGCCCGGGGCAATTCCCTCTCCTCGCGATGGCGACACTGAACAAGGCCGGGGAGACCATGACGGCGGCAGATCAAGCGAGGCGCGTCGCGGTCCGGGGACGCTGAGGGACGCGTCTTCCGACTGGGCGGAAAGGGAGCGGGGAACGAGCATCGTGCGGCCTCTTGAAGCGAATGGATTGCGCCCAAACTCGGCGCTCCATTGGCCGCGACGCGCCAAGCCGTATCGGCGCTTGGACACAACGATCAAACGAAAGCATCGAATTCGAACGTAGGCATGTCGGCTCAAGGCGCGACGCGAGCGAACGGCTTCATGCCTCAGACGCCTCCGGGCGAAGGCGATTCCTGTCGATCGCGCCTATACTCCTAAACAGGATTGGTTTCTCGATGATTAAAATGCCAGACAATCGAGCGCCCGAACCGCCGGGTTCCGCCACCTTGCGCGCGCCGGCAAGGAATGGATCGTCGCTCGATTCGAGGAGGCCGCGGCCGGGCTATCGCCGGCGCACACCGTTCAGAATTCCTGCCAACCGTCGTCCGCCGCTTCGGGCGCCGCCGCTCGCCGCCCGGAGCCCGCGGCGACAGCTTTGGCGACCGGGCGAGCGGTCCGTACGGGCGGCGCGACGCGCGACGCCTCGGCGGCGGGCGCGTTCGTCCGTTCCGCAAAAGCGTGGGGCGCGATCTTCTTCAGTTCGCGACGAACGGCGTCGTCCCCGCCCCGCCCGATCTGGAACTGCCCGACCAGTTGGGCAAGCCGCTCGCTCTCCTGGGCCAACGCCCGGCTCGCGGCGCTCGCTTGCTCGGACATCGCGGCGTTCTGCTGCGTAACCTGATCCATCTGATTGACGGCGATGTTGACCTGCTGAAGGCCGGAGGCCTGTTCCTGGGCGCTCGTCGCGATGTCCGCCACGACATTGTTGATCTCGGATACTTTCTTACCGATCCGATCGAGCGCCTTGCCGGTCTGCGCCACCAGTTCGACGCCCTCGCCGACCTGGGTCGCCGAGGTCAAGATCAGCGCCTTGATCTCCTTGGCGGCCTCGGCCGACCGCTGCGCCAGCGCGCGCACCTCGGAGGCGACCACGGCGAAACCTCGCCCCGAGTCTCCCGCCCGCGCCGCCTCGACGCCGGCGTTGAGCGCGAGCAGATTGGTCTGGAACGCGATCTCGTCGATCACGCCGATGATCTGGCTGATCTGCTGCGAGGAGTTCTCGATCTTGCCCATCGCCTCGACCGCCTTGCTGACGATCTCGCCGCCGCTCTGCGCGTCCTCGCGCGCGACCGCCACCACTTCGCGCGCCAGCTTGGCGCCCTCGGCGGTCTTGCGCACCGTCGTGGTGATTTCGCCGAGCGCCGCCGCGGTCTCTTCAAGGCTCGAAGCCTGCTGCTCTGTGCGTCGGGAAAGATCGTTGGCGGCCGAGCTGATCTGCTGCGTGCCCGAATGCACCGCGTCGACGGACTCGTTGACGCCTCCGAACGCTTCGGCCAACTGCTCGACCGCGCCGTTGTAATCGTTCTGCAGCTTGCGATAGGCCTCCGGCATGTCCTCGCTCATGCGATAGGAGAGGTCTTTGCCGGCGAGCTTGGTCAGACCCGCGCCGATCGAATCCACCACCATCGCGCGCGCTTTGGCCTCCGCTTCGACTTCGGCCTGCCTCTTGTCGCGCTCGTCTTTGACGGCGTTGGTGTAGACGGAAATCGCAATGTCCATATCGAGCAGCACGGCCTTGACGATAGAGCCGAGCGCCGCGCCGGCCTCCCGAGCCGCGCGGCTCGAACCGCGCCCGAGAAGCGCCTTGGGCCAAAGTTCTTGAACGAGCGATTGGATCAGCGATTCCAGAATGAGGGCGTAACCGCCGATATACCAGCGCGGCTCAAGGCCGGTCCTGGCGTGCGCCAAGCCGATCGCGCGCGCGTGTTCAAAATAGCGATCGTCGAAATTGCCCGAACTGATTGCGCCCCAGTGACCGATTTGCGCGCCCTTCGCCGCGGCGATGTGGGCGTCATTGGCGAAGAACTGCTTCACTTCGGGGGTTGCGCGAACGCGATCGTAAAACTTGTCGAGGGCGGCCGGCAACTCTCGGTCGATTGCCGATTTGAGCCGTCGGACCCGCGCGCAGCATTCCGCGTCGATTTGCGTGAATTCGATTTGTTCTGCGAGAATTCCGTTCGTCGACGTTTGCTCTCGGGACATGTTCGGACCTGGACCTGGGGTTCGGAGCGCGTTGCGAGCCTGCCCGCAACAGGAAGCGGGAATACGGCGTCCTAGCGGGCTAGGAGTGAGCGCTTGCCCCAGGCTTACGCCCGCCGTTCGCTCGATCCGCCAAAGAGTGCGGCAATTCGACGCATAGCGCGCGACCCAGCGCGCGAGGCCGGAGATCGGTCGCCTCCCAGCGGCGACTCGCGCGCTCCCGCTTGCGATTCGCTCGAGGTCCGCCCTGCCGCGGGATCGTCCCTTCAGCCCAACGCCTCGAGTTCGCCGATCATGCGCTCGATCAGCGACAGCCCGATCCCCCAAAACGCGGGATCGCGGGCGTCGAGGCCGAAGGGCGCGAGCAGCTCGGCATGGTGCTTGGTGCCGCCGGCGGCGAGCATCGCGAGATAGCGTTCGGCGAAGCCCTCGTGCGAGCGTTCGTAGACGCCGTAAAGCGAATTCACCAGGCAATCGCCGAATGCGTAGGCGTAGACGTAGAACGGCGAATGAATGAAATGGCCGATGTAGCTCCAATAGGTCTCGTAGCCGGGCCCGAGCTTGATCGCCGGCCCCAGGCTCTCCGCCTGCACGCTCATCCATAGCGCGTTGATCGTCTCGGCGGTCAGTTCGCCGTTCTTGCGCTCGGTGTGAACTTTGCGCTCGAACTTGTAGAATGCGATCTGCCGCACGACCGTGTTGAGCATGTCCTCGACTTTGGCCGCCAGCATCGACTTGCGCATCGCCGGATCGACTGTCGTGGCGAGCAGCGCGCGAAAGGTCAGCATCTCGCCGAACACCGAAGCGGTTTCGGCGAGCGTCAACGGCGTCGGCGCCATCAGCGCGCCGTTCGGACCGGCGAGCACCTGATGGACGCCGTGCCCGAGTTCGTGAGCGAGCGTCATGACGTCGCGCGGCTTGCCGAGATAATTGACGAGCACAAAGGGGTGCGCCGAGGGCGTCGTCGGATGCGCGAAGGCGCCGGGCGCCTTGCCCGGGCGCACCGGCGCGTCGATCCAGCCTTCGTCGAAGAACCGGCGCGCGATGTCGGACATATCAGGCGAAAAGCCGCGATAGGCGTCGAGCACCGTGTCGCGCGCCGCAATCCAGCTGTAGGTGCGCGCCGGGGCGTTGGGCAGCGGCGCGTTGCGATCCCAATGATCGAGCTGGGCCTTGCCGAACCAGCGCGCCTTGAGCGCGTAATAGCGATGCGAAAGCTTAGGGTAGGAATCGGTCACCGCGGCGACCATCGCCTCGACGACCTCGCGCTCGACGCGATTGGCCAGATGGCGCGAATCGGCGATGTCGTCGAACTTGTGCCAGCGATCTGCGATTTCCTTGTCCTTGGCGAGAGTGTTCATGATCAACGCGAACACGCGCTGATTGGCGCCGAGCGTCGCGGCGAGCGAATGGGCGGCCGCTTCGCGCTTCGCCGCGTCGGGATCCTGCAACTTGGCGAGCAGCGGTTCGAGCGTCAGCTCCTCGCCTTCGAACGCGAAGCGCAGCGAGGCGACCGTGTCGTCGAACAGTCGGTTCCAGGCGGCGACGCCGGAGACCGACTTTTCCAGGAACAACTGCTCGATCTCGTCGGCGAGCTGGTGCGGGCGCTCCTTGCGGATGTCCTCCAGCCAAGGGCGGTAATGGGCGAGCGCGGAGCCGCGTATCGCCGCGTCGAGCGCCGAGTCGTCGAGGCGATTGATCTCGAGTTCGAAGAACAGCAATTCGCCGGCCAGCGCGGTGACCTTTTCCTGCGCGTCGCCATAGAATTTGCCCCGCGCGACGTCGCTGGTGTCGCCGGCGTAGAGCAGCGACGCGTAGGACATGATCCGGCCCATCAAATCCTGCAACGCCTCATAAGCGCTGACCGCCTCGCACAGGCGCTCGCCCGCGTCCGCCCCCGCGGCGAGCTCGGCCAGCTTGCCGCGATAGCGCGCCGCGAAATTCGCGGCGTCCGCGGCGGCGCGCTCGAGATCGGCCGCGAAGCGCGGCGAATCCATGCCTTCGTAAAGGTCGTCGAGCCGCCATTGCGGCAGGACGCCCAAATCCCGCCCGGCCGAGTTCCGCGCCTCGCCGCTCTGAAAAACGCTAGCTGAAAAAACGCGCCCGCGATGAGTCATGCGATCGGCCCTTGCCAGAGAAACAACTCTATATTGTCTAATGTCGGCGCGCCTTCAATGCGCATATGTGCGACGGGCGCGCCAAATTGGGACGCCATTAACATGACATTTACCGTGATATCCGACTGTCGGGCGGCAAGCGGCCCGCGAAGGCCGCCCCGACAGGACTTTCATGGCCGCTCTCATCCTCATCGTCGACGACGACCCGATTCAACGCCGGCTTCTCGAAGCGATGACGCGCCGATTCGGTTATGAGGTGGAGACGGCCGATTCGGGCGAAACGGGTCTGGCGCGATTGGAGGCCTCCGATCGACCGCCGGTCGATCTCGTCATTCTCGACCTCGTCATGCCGGATCTCGACGGCATGGGCGTGCTCACGCGGATGCGCCAGCATGAAATCGCCATTCCCGCGATCGTTCAGACCGCGCACGGCTCGATCGAGGCGGTGATCTCGGCGATGCGCGCCGGCGCCCACGATTTCGTGGTCAAGCCGGTCGGCGCCGAGCGTCTGCAGGTCTCGATCAAGAACGCGTTGCGCGTCGATGCGCTCGAGGACGAACTGCGGCGCGCGACCCGGCGGCGCGTGGGCGAATTGAGTTTTCGCGACATCGTCACCAAGGTCGAGAGCATGGCGCGGACGATTCGCCTCGCCGAACGCGCCGCCAAATCGAACATCCCGGTGCTGATCGAAGGCGAATCGGGCGTCGGCAAGGAATTGATGGCGCGCGCGATTCAAGGCGGCTCGGAGCGGCGCGGCAAGCCGTTCGTCACCGTCAACTGCGGCGCGCTGCCGGAGAACCTCGTCGAATCGATCTTGTTCGGGCATGAGAAGGGCGCCTTCACCGGCGCCACGGAAAAGCACGTGGGAAAATTCGTCGAGGCGCACGGCGGCACGCTGTTTCTCGACGAGATCGGCGAGTTGCCCCTCGACGCCCAGGTCAAATTGCTGCGCGCGCTGCAGGACGGCGAAATCGACCCCGTCGGCGCTCGCCGTCCGGTCAAGGTCGACATCCGCCTCGTCTCCGCGACCAACCAGAACCTCATCGAGCTCGTCAAGCGCGGCCGCTTTCGCGAAGACCTGTTCTATCGCCTCAACGTCTTCCCGATCACGATTCCCCCGCTTCGCGCCCGCGCGATGGACGTGCCGGAGCTGGCGCGCCGCTTCCTCGCGCGTTTTTGCGCCGAAGAAGGCAAGCGTATCCGCGGCATCGCCAACGACGCGTTCGCGCTGCTTTGCGCCTACGACTGGCCCGGCAACGTGCGCCAGCTCGAGAACGCGATGTTTCGCGCGGTGGTGCTGGCGGACGGCGACGAACTGACGGTCGCCGAATTCCCACAGATCGCGGCGCAGGTCGAAGGCTTCGACGTCCGCATCCCCCCCGCCCCGCCGCTTGTCGCCGAAACGCCGGCGCCCGCTTCGAGCGTCGCGGAAGGCCTGCATTTCGAACCGCACGATCCCAATGTCATGCGCCTGATCGACGAGAGCGGCGACGTGCGCCGAATCGAGGACATCGAGGCCGAAGCGATCCGCTTCGCCTACGCCCATTATCGCGGTCAGATGTCCCAGATGGCGCGCAAGCTCGGCATTGGCCGTTCGACTTTGTACCGGAAAATGAAGGAAATAGGCATCGACGCCGAAGGCGTCGGCGAGGCGGCGGCCTGAGCAGCGCCAAGACGGGCGTAGCGTTCGCGCATTTGACGAAAATCCGTCTAGGATGGACTCGTTCCAGCCGAATGGCGGACCGTATCGATCCTATGAGCGTCCCTCGTCGGGCGCGCGGCGCAGGGGCTTCTCCATGAGCGCGTTGGCCAAGTCGCTTTGCCTTTGCGCCGTCGCGCTGGCCGCGGCGGGATATTCGGGCGGACGCACGGCGCACGCCGGTCCCCCGGGCCTGATCGCGCCGGCGGCGCCGGCGTTTCCGGATTTCCCTTCGGCCCAGAGGCTCCTGCCAGCGGCGCCCGCCGCGCGAGGCGAAGCTGGTCTCCTCGACGGCCTGACCCGGTTCCCGCGGCCGGCGACGGGCTTCGCGCTTTCGCCGCTTCACGAAGCCGGCGACCCGGCCGTCGAGCCGCTGGACGCCGTCCTCGACGCCCTGCCGGCCCCCGCGAGGTCCGAACTGTCGACGGCGCTCGAGGCCACGCTGGCGGCCCTCGTCGCCGAAAACGTCAAGACCAGCCCGATCGGCGCCGGCGACTGGCGCGCGGCGCGCGAGGCGATCAAAGCGTTTTACGCCGCGCGCGATTTCGCTCCGGTCTGGGTCACGGAACAGGGCCTGACGCCCGCCGCGGATTCGGCGCTCGCCCGACTCGCCCAGGCGGACGTGGACGGCCTCGATCTCTCGGCGTTCGCGCTGCCGAAGGGCCCCCTTGCCGACCTCTCGCCGGCGCGCCTCGCCGAGACCGAGGCCGTCCTTTCGCAGGCGGTGGTCGCCTATGCGATGCAGGCGAGCGGCTCCCGCGTGGCGCCGGGGCGGATTTCGCCGGCGATCGCGGCGCGGCCGAGCGTGGCCGATCCGGGGCAAGCGTTGGCCGCCGTCGCCGTCGCCCCCGACCCTGGCGCCGCGCTCGAGGCCTTCAATCCACAGCAAAAATCCTATCTCGAGCTGCGCGACCAATTGACGCGGCTCCGCGCAGGGGCGCCGGTTGCGGCGCCGCGAATCCCCACCGGGCCGATCCTGGGGATCGGCATGGCCGATCCGCGCGTCGCGTTGGTGCGCGCGCGGCTCGGCGTCGGCGCGGACCCGAACGCGAAGAACCCGCTCGTCTACGACACGCGGCTCGCCTCGGCGGTCGCGGCGTTTCAGCGCGAGAGCGGCCTCCCGGCGAACGGCGCCCTGACGCCGGCCACCGCCGAGGCCTTGTCGGGCAACCCTGCCACGCGGCGCGAGGCGATGATCCTCGCGAATATGGAAATGTGGCGCTGGGAGCCGCGCGCGATGGGCGAAGAGCGCGTCGAGATCAATATCCCCGACTATTCGCTGAAGGTGATGGACGGCGAGGACCTTGTCCACGAGGCGCGGGTCATCGTCGGCAAACCCGATACGCCAACGCCTATTTTCTCGAACGAAATCCGCTACATACTGGTCAATCCGATCTGGCGCGTCCCCGATTCGATCATCAAGAAGGAAATGGCGCCCAAACTCGCCGAGGACCCGGATTATCTCACCCGGCGCGGCTTCGAGGTCAGCCGGGTGGGCAATCGCCTCGTCGTTCGCCAGCCCCCCGGCGAGGCCAACGCGCTCGGGCGAATCCTCTTCATGTTTCCCAACGAACACGCCGTCTATCTTCACGACACGCCCGCGCGCGGGTTGTTCGCGGCGTCTCGGCGGGCGTTCAGCCATGGCTGCGTGCGCGTCGATCAGCCGATGCGGCTGGCCGAATTGTTCATGGGCGGCGCGCCCGCGGGATGGACGACCGGGCGTCTGCAATCGCTGCTCGGGGCGACGGAGCGGACCGTCTTCCTGCCCCACACGATCCCGATTCACCTCGAATATTTCACAGAATTCGTTGACGAATCCGGCGCTTTGCAGGATCGCGAAGATATCTATGGAATCACCCGGCGGGTGGCCGGCACGTTTATGGGAACAAGTCAAGATTGAATTATCAGCGTTAAAAGATTATAGAGCCGACATAAATTTTTTGTGGCGTTCTGTGCTTTCTTAGACACACGTGTGACATCACGGCGGGCGGCCCCTCAGAGCCGTCGCGCGGCGGGAATTGGATCCTTTGCGTTGCGGGCGCAGGGACTCGGAAGGGGATATTTCGTTTGGCGTTTGATTCAGCCATCGGCGCCGCAGTTCGGCGCAAGGGGGCGCTGGCGCGCTTGCTTGTCGCTCCCGTGCTGCTGAGCCTCGGCTTCGCTCCCAGTTCGACCGAATCAGCGGTCGCCAACGGCGACACGCGCACGATCAGTTTTTCCAACTCCCACACCAACGAATCGGGCTCGTTCACCTACATGGTCGACGGCGTCTATGATTCGGCGGTGCTGGAGAAACTGAACTGGTTCTTGCGGGATTGGCGGCTCAACGAACCGACCAAAATGGACCCCAAACTGTTCGACATCGTCTGGGAGGTCTACCGCGAATCGGGGTCGAACTCAGCCGATCGACGTGCTTTCCGGCTATCGCTCGCCGCAAACCAACGCGGCCCTGCGCCGACGCTCGCGTCAGGTCGCCAAGTATTCTCAGCACATGGAAGGCAAGGCGATCGACGCGCATTTCGTCGACGTCAGCACCGCGACGATCCGCGACGTCGCCATGCGCATGCAGGCCGGCGGCGTCGGATTCTATCCCACGGGCTTGACGCCGTGGGTGCACATCGACAGCGGGTCGGTCCGCTACTGGCCGCGGATGAGCCGCGACGCCTTGGCGCGGCTGTTCCCGGACGGCAAGACGGTGTTCATTCCCGCCGACGGCCAGCCGATGCCCGGCTACGAGCAGGCGCGCGCCGAGATCGAGTCGCGCGGCGGCGACGTGGTGACCGCCACCGCGGCGAGCCCGTCTTCGAATCCCGGCTTGCTGTCATGGCTGTTCGGAGCGCGCGGCGGCGGCGCGGACGACGAGGAGGAGAACGGCGGCAGCGAAGTCGCATCCGGCAAAGGCGCCCCCCGGACGAACGGCGCGGGCGCCGAGGTCGCGAGCGCGGCCGCGGACCCGCTGGCCGATGCGAGAGGCAACTTGCCGCGCGGCGCGACCTTCATGCAACCGGCCTCCGATGCGGCGCCGCAAGTCGTCGCGTCGGCCGATTCGAACACCGAGAGCGATGCGGGCCCGATCACCTTGCAAGGGCCGATCGCCGCGCAATTTATCGCCCCCTTGCCGCCGCGCAAGCCCACCGATCTCACCGCGATGCAGCTCGCCGAATCGGTAGCGCCAACGCCGCCGCAGCGCCCCGCCGAATTCGCGTTCGCGTCCTCCCCGGCGCAAGGGACGGACGACGAGAGCGCCGCCAACCGAAATCTGGTCGCGGCGCTTCTTGCAAAGGGCAAAGTTCCCGGCGTGATCACGCGCGGCGTCGGCCTCGGCGCCGCCCCGCCGGAGGCTCTAGCGCTCGCGGACGCGACGCCGGCGTCCGAACCGGCCGAACGGCCGGCGATGCTCGCTCGCGCCGCCGCGCTGTCGGCGCCGCTTCCCCCGCTGCCGCCGACGCGGGCGCCCATGCGCAGCGCGGCCAAATCGGCGCCGATTGAGAATGTGTCCGTTCAGCCGAAAGACGCCTCGACGAAGACGGTCGCGACCGCCAGCCCGCCCGCTGCCCACCCGACCCGCGCTTTGGCCCTGCTGTCGTCGAGCGAAGCTCAGCGCAAGTCGGCCAACCCCTTCGGCGAGCTGTCGTCGAACGATGCTCGCGGCAAGCCGTCCAACCCCTACGGCGATCTGATCTACGACGCCTTTCGCGTCGCGCCCCAAGCGCCCGCCGCACAGGGCTTCGCGGAGTTGCGTGGCTTCTCGGAATGAGGCGCCCCCCCCTTCTCCCCTTGCGGGAGAAGGTGTCGGCCGAAGGCCGACGGATGAGGGGTCGCGCCGCAAGGCGCGTTGCTTTACCGCCCGCCTGAGCTTGCAGGTTTACACTGCGCAAGTCATCACGGATCGAGGGAAGTGACGAGCGCCGGTTCGTTGCCCTGCTACGTATGGGAGCAATCAAGTCGCCAGTGGACGCGGTGCGGGCGGCGATCGTGGCGGAGCATCAGCGAAAATGAGATATGTCGGCACCCTTCTCGCACTTGCCGCGATGGGTGCAGGCCTACGCGCTGCCCTCAAATGGTATGAGGCCAGCCGTGTGGAGGTCCAGCTATCGCCAGATATACATGTCCCCGACTTGGACGCTCAGGGCCACATCGTCGCCACCTGGAATGCTTTGTCCGAGAGCGCCGCCTTAAACAAGACTGCGGCCTTGTGGCCCGCCGCATCGGTTATGCTAAGCGCCATGTCCGCCTTGGCGGGAGCGTTCGGCTAACATTCATATTAGGACACCACCCGGATTGCGGCTATCTCGACAAGCGCGCCGTCCGACGCGACCCCTCATCCGGCCCTCGCTGACGCGAGGGCCACCTTCTCCCGCAAGGGGAGAAGGGAGGCGCGGCGCCTTAGTCGTTTGCGAACTCGGCGCCGGGAACCCCTTGCGCGAAGAGGAGAGCGGCGAGGTCGTCGTAGTCGAGGCAGGCGTGGGCCCGGCGGCGACCGCCGGCTTGTCAAGACGTCAAAACCGAGTCAGATGTTCGGCCACGCCGACGCCCATCCGGCGAACGTCAATCAAATCCTCACGAAAGAGAGCCCCATTGACCCTGATAAAGCCCTTTCGCGCGTTGAGGCCGGCGCCGGGACGCGCGGCGGACGTTCTTGCCCCGCCCTACGACGTGCTTTCGAGCGCGGAAGCGCGCGATCGCGCGAAAGGCAAACCGTGGAGCTTTCTGCACGTCTCCAAGGCCGAGATCGATCTCGATCCGGCGATCGACACCCATGACGACGCGGTCTACGCCAAGGCGGCCGAGAATTTTCGCCGCATGATCGCCGCCGGCGCGCTCGTGCGCGACGACAAGCCCTGCTACTACGCCTACCGCCTGACTTGGCGCGGTCACATCGAGACCGGCTTCGCGGCGATCGCGTCGATCGCGGCTTACGCCGAAAACCGCATCCGCAAGCACGAGCTGACGACGCCGGTGAAGGAAGACGACCGGGTGCGCCAGATCGAGGCGGTCGATGCGCAGACCGGCTTGGTCATGCTGGCCTATCCGACGGCGCCGGCAATCGACGCCCTGCTCGCGCGCGCCTCCGCGGAAGAGCCGGCGGTCGACGTCACCGCGGACGACGGCGTGCGCCATCAGCTCTGGGTGATCGACGACGAGGCGACGATCGCCGCGCTCACGCGCGCCGTCGACGCTCTGCCCGCGCTCTATATCGCCGACGGCCATCACCGCTCGGCCGCGGCCTTGCGCGTCGCTCAGGCGCGTGGCCAGAAGGACGGTTATTTTCTCGCGGTGCTGCTGCCGCAGCAACAAATGACCATTCTCGATTACAACCGCGTGCTGCGCGATTTGAACGGGCTTACGCCCGAGCAGGTGCTGGAACAGATCGGACGCCGCTACGTCGTCGAGCCGAGCGATCAGCCGGTCCGTCCGGCTCGCGCCGACGAGGTCGGCATGGTTCTCGGCGGACGCTGGTATAAGCTCGCGCTCAAGCCCGAGATCGCGGCCGAGGCCGCGCAAAGCGGCGACCCGGTGGCGCGGCTGCCGGTCACGCTCATCGCCAAAAACGTCATCGAGCCGGTCTTCGGCGTCACCGACCAGCGTCGCGACAAGCGCATCGACTTCGTCGGCGGCGGCCGGGGCCTGGGCGAACTGGAGCGGCTCGTTTCCTCCGGCGCTTTTGCCGTCGCTTTCGCGCTCTATCCGACCGAGATGCGCGACCTCATGGCGGTCGCCGACGCCGGCGCGATCATGCCGCCGAAATCGACCTGGTTCGAACCCAAGCTCGCCGACGGCCTGGTCAGCCACATGCTGGATTGATTTTCAGCGCGCGAGTCGAATTCATGCGCTCTTCGATTGGAGCATGGCGGTGGGGGCGATGAGTCGCGCGCTTCTCATTGCAGGCCCGACGGCGAGCGGCAAGTCGGCCGTCGCGCTTGCTCTCGCCCAGCGGTTCGGCGGCGTCATCGTCAACGCCAACTCGATGCAGGTCTATCGCGATCTGAGGGTGCTCACGGCGCGCCCGAGCGAGGCCGAAGAGCGGCAGGCGCCGCACCGGCTGTTCGGCGAGATCGACGGCGCCGAGAATTTCTCGGTCGGGCGCTGGCTCGAACGCGCGAGGGCGATTCTCGCTGAAAACGCAGGACGTTCCCAGCCGATCCTGTTCGTCGGCGGCACCGGGCTCTATTTCCGCGCGCTGACGCAAGGCCTCTCCGACATTCCGCGCGTGCCGGAAGCGGTCCGCGCTGATGTGCGCGCCGAGGCCGAAGGCCAGACGACGCCGAGCCTGCACGCCAAACTCGCGACGCTCGATCCCCTCACCGCCGCGCGGCTGCGCCCGAGCGACCGCCAGCGGGTATTGCGCGCGCTCGAAGTCGTCGCCGCGACCGGGCGCCCGCTGGTCGAATTTCAAGGCGCCCGCGAAGCGCCGCCGCTGGCGGCAGGCGAATGGGCCGGCCTGTTCCTGGCGCCCGAGCGCGAGGTTTTGAACGCACACATCGAGACGCGGTTCGCTGCGATGCTGCGCGACGGCGCGCTCGACGAAGTCGCCGCGCTGATGCGGCGAGGGCTCGATCCGGCGCTGCCCGTCATGCGCGCGCACGGCGTCCCGCATCTGATTGCCCACCTGCGCGGCGAACTTTCGCTCGCCGATGCCGCCGAACTCGCCGTGCGCGACACCCGCCGCTACGCCAAGCGCCAATTCACCTGGGCGCGCCACCAGATGCCGGACTTCGCCTGGGTCGCGCCGACGGAGGCGGAGGCGGTGGGGGCGAGGGCGGTCGCCTTCCGCTGACGCGCCCGCTGCGATAAACATCCGTCATGCCCACGAAGACGCCGCCGCCCGAACAGCTCTCGCTCAAAGCCGCGCGCGCCGAACACGCGCGGCTCGGCGCGGAAATCGCCGAGCACGACCGGCGCTACTACGGCGAGGACGCGCCGATCATTTCCGACGCCGACTACGACGCGTTGCGGCGGCGCTATCTGGCGCTGGAGGACGCGTTTCCGGCGCTCGCCGGCGCCGAATCGCTCAGCCGCAAGGTCGGCGCGGCGCCGGCGGAGAAATTCGCCAAGGTGCGCCACGCCGTGCCGATGCTGTCGCTCGGCAACATCTTCGAGGACGCCGAAGTCGAGGAATTCTGCGCGCGGGTGCGCCGCTTCCTCGGCATGAGCGACGATGCGCCGCTCGAAGTGACCGCCGAGCCGAAGATCGACGGCCTCTCCTGCTCGTTGCGCTACGAGCGCGGCAAGCTCGTGCAGGCGGCGACGCGCGGCGACGGCTACGAAGGCGAGGACGTCACCGCCAACGCGCTCACCATCGCCGCCATCCCCAAGACGCTGCACGGCGCTCCGCAAGTGCTCGAGGCGCGCGGCGAAGTCTACATGGCGCATCCCGACTTTTCCGCGCTCAACGCGCGCCAGCAAGCGGCGGGCAAGCCGCCGTTCGCCAATCCGCGCAACGCGGCGGCCGGATCGCTGCGCCAGCTCGACGCGCGCGTCACCGCCGAACGGCCGCTCAAGTTCTTCGCCTACGCCTGGGGCGAGATCAGCGCGCCGTTGGCGACGACCCAGATGGAGGCGATGGAAGCGTTTCGCCGCTTCGGCCTGCCGGTCAATCCGCTCACCCGACTGTGGCGCTCGGCCGAGGAGATGCTGGCGCATTACCGCGCGATCGAGGCGCGCCGCGCCACTCTCGGCTACGACATCGACGGCGTCGTCTACAAGGTCAACGACCTCGCGCTGCAGGAGCGGCTCGGCTTCGTCTCGCGCAGCCCGCGCTGGGCGACCGCCCACAAGTTCCCCGCCGAGCGCGCGACGACGGTCGTCGAAGGCATCGAGATCCAGGTCGGGCGCACCGGCGCGCTGACTCCGGTGGCCAGATTGCGCCCGGTTACCGTCGGCGGCGTCGTCGTCTCCAACGCGACGCTGCACAACGAGGACGAGATCGCGCGGCTCGACGTGCGCGTCGGCGACACGGTCGAAGTGCAACGCGCAGGCGACGTCATTCCGCAAGTCGTGCGCGTGGTCGAGGACAGGCCGAGAGGGCCGAAAGCTTTCGTGTTTCCCAAAAAATGTCCATGCCCGCTCGAGACGGACGTCGTCCGCGAAACCATCGCCAGCGGCGCCGAGGGCGCTCGCTCCTATTGCTCCGGCGAGTTCGCTTGCCCGTTCCAGAAGATCGAGCATTTGAAGCACTTTGTCTCACGCAACGCGTTTGACATAGAGGGGTTTGGTGATCAGTGGGCGGAATTGCTTTCTAGGGAGTCTATGGTTAACGATCCGGCAGATATCTTTAAGCTTCATACTCGCGTGGACGAACTCAAAAAGGTCGTCTTTAAGAAGCGAGAGAGCCTCGCCAAGGGGCGGGAAATATCGTCCAGTAGGAAACGAAAGAAATCAACGCCGGACTCGGAACGTACCTATAAGGAAGTCGATAATCTATTGTCCGCCATAGAAACCCGCCGAACGATTGGTCTCACCAGATTTATCATTTCACTCGGTATTCGGGAGGTTGGCGATGCTACTGCCAGAGCCATTACGAAGCATTTTCGGGATGCGTCCTCCCTTGTCCGTGGCATTGACTTGGCAGCAAAGGATCAGCCAGGACCGGCTTGGATTGAATTATCAAGCGTTCGTGGAATTGGACTAGTTACGCTTGAACGACTTCTGGCAAATACTGCTGACGTGATAACTGGCCAGGCAGACTTGTTCAATACGCAACGTTCACAGGCGGTGAAGCTGAGAAATCCTCAGCGCCACAATTTGCTCACACATTTTGGAACCGAAACAAAGCTACGCGCAGCGCTTCGAGCCGCCCAGTCGCAACAGCCTAAGGAAAATTACAATCGGTTGGCTAAAGATAGCGATATCGGCCCAGTAGCGACTGGATCGTTAATTCGCTTCTTTTCAGAGCGTCACAACAGGAAGGCAGTTGAAGCTCTGCTCTCGGAAGTTGTAGTCGGTGAGGCAGAGTCGATTACTCAGACTTCACAAATTTATGGAAAGACAATAGTATTTACTGGCTCACTTGAACAAATGACGAGGGAAGAAGCGAAAGTTTTTGCTGATCGGCTTGGTGCTAGAGTTTCTGCGTCGGTGTCGAAGAAAACTGATTTGGTTGTCGCCGGCCCAGGGGCTGGCTCGAAAAGAAAAGACGCTGAAAAGCTAGGTGTGAAGATAATCTCCGAAAACGAATGGCTCAAACTTATTGGCAGGAGATAACTCTTGCTCCCGTCTTGGTTGAGGCGTGCTGTCAATTGGGGGTTCTGGGATGAGAGGGCTGGCAATAGATTTTGAAAAAGCGAACGAAAGTCCGTTTAGCCCATGTGCAATTGGGCTCGCTTGGGTCGAAAACGGTGAGATAACCAAACGGGAGACGCGATTCATACGACCAAAGGAAATGAGATTTGGTTTTCATCAAACTCGCGTCCATGGCATTAAGGAAGAAAATGTTGTCGATGCTCCGGAGTTTCCTGAGGTAATTCGAGAGTTCTTGCCGGAACTCTCGGAAAATATTTTGCTTGCCCATAATGCCAGCGTCGACGTCCAGGTCTTATGCTCAACCATGGCAATATACGGACTGCCTATTCCTGACTTTTCGTACCTTTGCACATTAGCAATTGCAAGGGCTGTATGGCCGGGTAGTCCGGCATTCGATCTTTCCACGCTGGCGAATCGATTTGGCATGAATTGTAAGCATCATGACGCGGGAGAGGATGCGGTTGCGTGCGCTACGATCGCCATAGTCGCAGCAAGAGAGCTAGAAGTTACCACAGTGATTGATCTGGCCAAGAAATTGCATCTTGAAATTAGTAGGGCAGACAGAAGTGAGGCAGGCTGGTTGTAATTGCTCACCGGGTTGGCGTGAGCGCGCGCAGGCGTCTGCGACGTCGTGACTCAGTTGATGAGGCTGGCGTCGCGGCGGCGGATATGAGTCAACATATGGATGGCTTCGCCGTCTGATTTTCGCTCGCTCGATCCGTCGGAGAAAGACGCGCTGATCGTCGCGCTACTGGCTCGGATCGACACTCTGATCCTCGAGAACGCCGCGCTTCGGGCGCGTGTCGCCGAACTCGAAGCCAAGCTCGGGCTGCCGCCGAAGACGCCGGACAATTCGAGCCTTCCGCCGTCGAAGGGACAGAAGCCGTCGGCGCCCGCCGCGCCGAAGCCGAAAGCCAAGCCGCACGCCGGCGCGCATCGGCCGTTGCATCCCAACCCGACGTCGCGGCGCGAGTTCCACGCCCAATCCTGCCGGAGCTGCGGCGCCGACGTCTCGCGGACGGCGCAATTCGCGTGCGAGAGTTATGATCACATCGAGATTCCGCCGATCGAGCCCGAGGTGACGCGGGTGACGCTGATGGGCGGCGTGTGCCCATGCTGCGGCAAGCGCTTCAAGGCAAAAGCGCCGGCCGACCTCGCGCCGGGATCGCCGTTCGGCGACAACCTGCGCGCCTTCGTCATCTATCTGCGTTCGGTCCAGGGCATCGCGTTGGCCCGCCTCGTCATCCTGCTGCGCGACCTGTTCGGCCTCACGATCAGCGAAGGCGCGCTCGTCGCCATTCTCGACGCCAGCCGTCCGGCGTTCGCTACGCAGACGAGCCTGATCAAGGCGCGGCTTCTATCGGCAACGGCGCTGGCCAGCGACGAGACGGGCGTGCGCGTCGGCAAGGCCAACTGGTGGCTGTGGGTGTTCCACCACGCCGACAACGCCCTGTTCGTCGTCGATCCCCATCGATCGAGGGAGGTGGTGAAGACCTTCCTCGGCGAGTGGCGGCCCGACTTCTGGCTCTCCGACCGCCTGGGAAGCCAGATGGGCTGGGCCAAGCGAGGACATCAGGTCTGTCTGGCCCATCTGATCCGCGACGCGCAATACGCCATCGACGCCGGCGATGCGATATTCGCCCCCAGCATGAAGGGCCTGCTCAAACGCGCCTGCGCGATCGGGCGCCGGCGCGATCGTCTTTCCGACAGCACGCTGAAAATCTACGAGGCCGACCTCGAACGAAGGCTCGATCTCTTGCTCGCGCCGACGCCGACCACGCCGGCCGGACGCAAGATGCAACGCGCCATCAAGAAGTTCCGCCAGCACCTGTTCGTCTTCATGACCAACAGGGACATCGAGCCGACCAACAACGGCTCCGAGCGCGCCCTGCGCCCCTGCGCAGTCTACCGGAAGATCACCAACGGCTTCCGCAGCGAGTGGGGAGCCAAGCTCTACGCCGACATCCGCTCCGTCGTCGAGACCGCCCGCAGACGCGGCGTCCGCGCCCTCGAAGCCATCCGCCTCACGCTCGCAAGCGAACCGCTCGCCATCCCAGCTTGAGCGCGGAGGCGTGAGCAATTACTGCTGGTTAAGCTACATCCGATCCTGGCGCTCGAAACATATTGATTCGACCCATCAATTAAATTTTGTCGTGAGCGGCAGAACCGGAAGGCATTACGTTATCACCGCAGCAATTATCGACAACGAGGTTCTTGTCCGGTGCGACTGTCCAGCGGGACAGAATAATCGTGATTGTTGGCATATTGACGCGTTGCTTGATGGCGACGTGTCGCACTTGCTCTCCGAGAATTTTCCGGAGGTCGAGGTGCTTAGACAATTGATTTTGAGATACGGGCGTGCTGTCTATCCGCGGCATTCAAGAAGAAGTCACGCGGAATCGGTGGGAACTCCCCTTCAGAGCTTTCGTTCAGCCCGTTGCGAAGATATTGGAGCGCTCGCCGGCAAGACGATCGTCTTCACCGGCTCGCTCAAGCGCATGACCCGCGACGAGGCCACGGCGTTCGCCGAGCGCCTGGGCGCCAAAGTCTCCGGCTCGATCTCGGCCAAGACCGACCTTGTCGTCGCCGGCCCCGGCGCCGGCTCGAAGCTCGCCAAGGCGCAGGAGCTCGGCGTCGAGACGATCGACGAAGAGGAGTGGATGCGGCGCGCGGGACGGGAGTGAGGCGTGCGCGGGGTGATCGCCTCGCGCGCTCGCGGATTGCGGCATTCACGTATCTCGGCGACGGCGCGGAAACTCGCCCGGCCCCTCACCCAACCTCTCCCCGCAAGCGGGGAGAGGAGCGCGCGACGCCTAGATCGACGCCCCTGTTACGGCGCCTTCGAGGCCTGCGGGCTCGGCGCTCGCGGCAGCGTCAGGGCGTCGAACCGCGCCTTCTGCTCATCGCTGAGCGAAGCGTAGAAGTCCTGCAACGCCGGTCGCACGATCCCGACCCCGTTCAGCATCCCCTGGAGTCGGGCGCGCACCACGTCGAGCCGCCCTGGCGGCGTCAGCGGCGCTCGCGACGGACAGCTCGCCAAGATCGCGTCGTCGGCCTTGGTCGCGGCGTCGCGCAGCGCGAGGAGGGCGGCGCGCTGCTTGGCGTCGGGCTGGACCGCCTTGTCGATTTGATCGATCGCGATGACGGGAACAGCGTTGTTCGGGCCGCACAGTTGGGCGAGGCTCGGCTGTCCGGCGGCCCCCTGCTTCGTCGCCTGCTGGGTTTGGCCGAGGTTATTGAAGGCCGCTTTCTGCTCGTCGGTCAGCGACGAATAGAAATCGCCGAGCGGCGCGCGCACGGCGTCCGCGGCCTGGATCATCGCCTGGAGGCGCGTCTGCACCGCGTCGAGGCGTCCCACCGCCGTCAGCGCGGTCTGCGCGGCGCACGAAGCGCTGAGCGCCTTTTGGGCGTCCGCCTCGGCGCCCGTCAGCGCGTCGAGCTTCGCCTTCTGATCCGAAGTCGGTTGGACGGCCTTGGCGATCGCGTCGGTCGGAATCCCGCCGGCGATCGATTGCGCCGATACGCAGGTCTGAGCGGCCGAAGACGCCGCGACCGGCGCGCCCTGCTGCGGAGCCGGCGCCGCCGGCGCGGGCCGCGCCGCGCCGTATTCGTTATAGAGGCCGGCGTAGTCGTAGGGCATCAGGATCCCGGCGAACAGATCGTCATAGCCGTAGGCCCAGAACAGATCGTAGTCGGGCCCGTAGCCATACGGCCAGAACGCGTAGTCGAACAGGTCGTCGTAGGCGTAAGGCCAGAACACCGGCCCGGCCCAGCCGACAAAGCCGCGATGGAAATTCCGCCACCCGAATCGCCCGTGACTATACCCCAACGCTCCGCGATTCCGCGTGAACGCGTTGGGCGCAAACCTGCTCGCCGCGCCGTAATGCGGCGCGGTGAAATGGCTCACGCCGTAGCGCGGCGCGGTGAAGTGGCGCACGCCGTAGCGCGGGGCGGCGAAGTGGCTCAAGCCGCCGAAGCGCGGGGCATTGAACCGCCCAGCGTTGAATCGAGGCGATTTGAAGCCCCCGGCATTGAAACGAGGCGCCGAGACGTGCATCGACTGCCCCCCGCCGACCTGCCTTCGGATCTGGGCGGCGGCGGGGTCAACGGCCAACAATCCCGCGCTCGCCATGACAAGCGCGGCCGCGATCGCAGTTACGAACTTTCCGCTCATTTCATCCCTCCATTGCCTGTCGACGCGGGCGCATTGAAGAGAGGCGGCGTCGGCGGTCCAAAGCAATCGGCAAAACCGCGCCGCCGAGGGGTGGAAGCCGTGCCGCGAGTGCGACGGCGGCCCCCAATGTGCGACGCGTCTCGACGGGCCGATCCGGAGCGATCAGTTAAATACAGCTAACATTGCGGTATTATCAGGGCGCTTTCCGCCGCCTTAAATCTTGTTCATGCGGCCGGAAGCCGGCGACGTCGCTCGAATTATCACGCCGCCGCCCCCTCCTTCCCTACCGATACAGATCCGCCCGCGTCGGCGGCAGGCCGCTCGCGCCGCGCGCGCGTTTGGAGGCCAGCGTCTGGTAGAGGCCGCAGGCGTTGCGCTCGAAGACCAGCGAGCACGCCGCCAGAAAGACCAACCAGACGCGCGTCTTGGCTTCGCCCACTTCGCGGCAGGCCTCGTCGTAGCGCGCTCTCAGGCGGTCGTGCCAGAAGCGGCAGGTGCGCTGATAGTGTTCGCGCCAGCCCTCGACGTCATGGACCTCGAAGCCGTGCTGCTCGAGATTGGTGATCGTGCGGCCGAGATAGTCGAGTTCGCCGCCGGGAAAGATGTAGCGCGTCAGCGCCGCGAATTCCGGCCGCTTCTTGCCCCCTTTGACCGCGGCGCGCTTGCCCGGCCGCGTGATCGCGTGATGCAGGTAGAGCCCGCCGGGCTTCAACAGGCGATGCACGGTCTGGAAATACGTATCGAAATGCGAGACGCCGATCGCCTCGAACATGCCGATCGAGCTGATCTTGTCGAAGCGCTCCCGGCCCTCCAGCAGCGCGTAATCCCTCAGTTCGAAGGTCACCTTGTCGGCGAGGCCGAGCCGCTGAACCTTGTCGCGGGCGTAGGCGATCTGCTGTTCGGAGAGCGTCACGCCGGTGACGGCGACGCCGTAGTGGCGCGCCGCATGGCAGGCGAGCGCGCCCCAGCCGCTGCCGATGTCGAGCATCGTCTCGCCCGGTTGCAAACGCAACTTGCGGCAGATCATGTCGAGCTTTTGCGCCTGGGCGGCGTCGAGAACGTCGCCCCAGTCTTGAAAATAGCCGCAAGTGTAGACCATCTCCTTGTCGAGCCAGAGCTGATAGAAGGCGTTGGAGACGTCGTAGTGATAGGCGATGTTTTGCTTGTTCTCGGCCTCGGCGCCGCTGCTCTCGCGGTCCTGGAGAATTGCCTCGAGCGGCCAGGGCCCGCCGCGCGGCACGAACAGGAACGCGAGCGCTGTTTTAAGCGTCGCGAGCTTGTCGAGGCCCTTCCTGAAATCGCGCGTGCGCCCCTTCGGCCGCTTGGCGACGAGAGCGAAGAGGTCGCCGTTGACGACGTCGAGCCGCTTGGCGGCCCACAGATTGGCCAGGGTCGGCAATCGCGGCGCGCGGATGAGGCTCGCCACCACGCCTTCGTCGGCGATGCGAATCGCCAGGGCGTCGCTCGGCCAGTCGGCCGGGACCAGGGCGTCGTCCCACAGGCGAAAGCCGAATTCGAGACCGAGGCGGCGATGCGCGTCGTCGAGCAACGCCTTGAGGCGTTCCAGCCTTTTTTCCGCCTTGCCCATGTTGTCTTCCTCGTCCTATCAGGCTTGCGTTCGCGCGAACGATTTCGACACTAGACGTCGGCCGTCGAAATGGGCAAGCGCGCCGGCTTCGGTCGCGCTATGAGGGGAGAGGGATGCAGACGCGCGCCTCCGGCGGCATCGTGGTTCGCGCCGCCTCGATGGGCGATCTCGAGGCGATCCAGGCGTTGGAGTTCGCGGCGTTCCCCGGCGATCGGCTTTCGCGGCGCTCGCTGCGCGCCTTCCTCGGCGCCAGGCATCGACCTTTGATCGTCGCCAAATTCGGCGAGACGCTCGCCGGTTACGCCCTCATCGCGGTGCGCAAGGGCGGCAAGACCGCGCGGCTCTATTCCCTCGCCGTCGATCCCAAGCAAGGACGGCGTGGCGTCGGCCGCGCGCTGCTGCAAGCCTGCGAGCGCTACGCGCGCGCGCACGACCGCTGCGCGCTGCGGCTCGAAGTGCGTTACGACAACGCCTCCGCCATCGCGCTCTATGAAAAGATGGGATACCGCCAATTCGGCCAATACGAGCGCTACTACGAGGACGGCGCCGCCGCGCTGCGCCTCGAAAAGCGCCTGGATCGCGCGCCCGGCGAGCCGTCGAATTGAATTTGCGAAAAAGCCGACGGACCGCGTTCGCTTTCTGTTGCGCGCGCCGCACAGGCGACGCATGGTGGCGAAAGCGACACTCGGGCCAGCATGATTCGCGCCCGCGTCGCGACGAAATCAGGATCTCGCTTTTCGCTCGGCCAAGGAGCCGACCGGCCGCATGATTGGTCTATCCCGTAGAACTTTCGCGCGCTCGCCGCGACGCGGAGCGACGTCCGTGGGCGCGCCATGAACGGCTGGGTAATTCTCGTCGATCACGCGCGCGACTTCCCCAATGCGGACACACCGCACAAGGTCATCACCACCAGCGACTATCTCGCGCGGCCGAAATTGTTCGCCGGGGCGGGGCGCGCCAAGATCATCAACCTCTCGCGATCCTACAATTATCAATCCAAGGGCTATTACGCCTCGCTGCTCGCCGAGGCGCGCGGGCATCGCATCATCCCCACCGTCGAGACCATGCTCGAACTGCGCGAGCACAAGCTCTACGAGCAGGCCCTGCCCGATCTGCAGGAGGCGCTCAACGCCGGCGCGCACCGCGCCCACGCGAGCGAGACGACCACCTTCGATCTCCTGTTCTGTTTCGGCCTGTCGCCCGACCCGCGCTTCGAAGCGTTCGGCCGGCTGCTGTTCGATTGGTATCGCTGTCCGGCGATCGAAGTGACGATCACCCCCGGCAAACGGTGGAAGATCGACCGTCTGCGCGCGCGCCCGCTCGCCAAGCTCGGCCCCGAAGAGGCCGAATTCTTTCGCTCCGCCTTGCACCAGCACACCCAACGCGATTGGCGCAACCCCCGCGCGCGCGCCGTCGCCAAATATTCGCTCGCGGTGCTTTACGATCCGCAGGAACAGTTGCCGCCTTCGTCGGTGGAGAGCATCCGCCACTTCCAAAAATTCGCCGAGCGCAATTCGGTCGAGGTCGACCTGCTCACCAAGCGGCAATTGGCGGAACTGGCGGAATTCGACGGGCTGTTCATCCGCGCGACGACGTCGATCGACAATTACACCTACCGCTTCGCGCGCCGCGCGCTGCAGGAGGGCATGCCGGTGATCGACGATCCGGTGTCGATGATCCGCTGCACCAACAAGGTCTACCTGCACGAGCTGATGGAGGCGCACGGCGTCCCCATCCCGCCGACCGTCATGCTGGCGGAGGACGAGGACCTTGCGAAAGCGGAAAAGCAACTCGGCTGGCCGATGGTGGTCAAGATCCCCGACGGCTCGTTCTCGCGCGGCGTCCACAAGGTCGATGATTTCGAGGCGCTGAAGACGCTCACCGACAAGCTGTTCGAGGACACCGACCTGCTGCTCGCGCAGCAATTCATGCCCACCGAATTCGACTGGCGCGTCGGCGTGCTCGACGGCGAGCCCCTGTTCGTCTGCCAGTACAAGATGGCGCGCGGCCACTGGCAGATCATCAAGCATGGACCGAACGGGGCGCGCGAAGGCGGCTTTCGCACCATCGCGATTCCCGACGCGCCGCCGCGCGTCATCGAAGTGGCGCTACGCGCCGCGCGGGCGATCGGCAACGGGCTCTACGGCGTCGACGTCAAAGAATCCGCCGACCGCCTCGCCGTGATCGAGGTCAACGACAACCCCAACCTCGACCACGGCGTCGAGGACCAGGTCGGCAAGGACGAGGTCTGGAGCCGCATCCTGCAATGGTTCATCAAGCGCATCGACGCTTGAGCCGCGGCGGCGAGCCGCGCGGTCAGCGCGGCGCGCTGGCTTATCGTAAAGGCGCGAAAGCGCGACAACCGCTTCCAGCCATTCTGATTTTCAGAGGCGCCACTGTTCCAAAGTTTGTGAAATTCCTGACATTAGAACAAAACATGAACATCATGGCGGTCCGACGGATGGACGCCTCCCGATGAACTTGCCGTTGACCAGAATGTATCGACTCGCCCCCCGCGGCGCAGGCGGACTCGCGTGCGACAAGGCTGGCGTCGCGCTGGGCGCGGCGGACCTCGTGCGCGTCGGCGCCGACGCGACGGGACGACGACGTTGCGAGGTCCGGCCGCGGCAGGCGCTTGCGCGGCGATGTCGGGCGCCTGCAGGTCGAGACGCTGCGGTTCTTGCAGGACGCCGTCGACGCCGCCTATCAGGAAGCCGTCAGCGCGGCCGACGCCGGCCGTCTTCAGCCGCGACTGTCGCGAGCGCAGGCGATTGGCAGCCGGATGGACGACATAGTTCGAGCGGACCTCAAGGATCTGTTCGACGAGTACAATATTCCCTATGGTCCAGGCGCGGACGTGATCATCAACAATCGCGATTACGAGACTTCGGAGAACGGCCAAATTTATAGGATTCCGGATGCAAGAATCGGAGATGTATCTTTTGATTGGACGCTCTTTCCGAAGACCATAAGCTTGCCGCAAATCCGCGGATTTTTCCGCGCCGACTCGCAGCCGCGCGGTAGTCATTATTCGTCCGAACCAACTTGGGGGAGACAGCACATACCTGATTCCCCGACCTGCCGATGTTCCGTTGTGAAGGTGACTCATGAAGCCGGCAAAGATCCGCGTCCCACAAAACGTAATAGAGATCTTGGAGATTCTAAGCTCTATGCTGATATCGGCTCCGAAATTCATGGATAAGACTGGGTACTTCCCGTACCGAAATCTGGATTATGTTTTCCGACAATTGAACGAGGGGCTCAGCTTCAACCGGCCGACGCTTGGAGAGGAGCGCTACCATGAACTGATGCGGATGTCCGACCAGATGCGAGCGCTTTTTGAGGCCGACCCGGAAGACAAGACGGGCGATACGTTGAAGGGTTGCAAGATCATCCACGAGATGGAGGACATCCTGAAACAGGTCCGGCGAAAATCCTGACGGGGATTACAAAGCTTATCGTGACAGCTTGCCAATTTCCCGTTTGATCGCCCGCCCAGCGCAAAGTGAGATCATTTCGGACCTCCGGATTTAGTCGCTTCTACCAAAACAACCCACCGCCGCAAGTTCTCATCTTGGGCCTCTGCGGCGCGGCGTCCCCTATCGCGAGCCGCGCTCGCCCAGGATACTCGCCAGCGCCGACAGCAGCCGCGCGATCTCTCCCTCCGATCCGACGGTGATGCGCAGATAGGGCGCGATGCGCGCCGGCTTGGCGAAATGGCGCACCAGCACCGCCCGCTCGCGTAGCGCCGCCGCCAATTCGGCGCCGCCGCGCTTTTCGTGGCGGGCGAAGACGAAATTCGCCGCCGACGGCAAGACTGCGAAGCCGAGACCGGCGAGGCCCTCGCCGAGCTTCTCGCGATTGCGCATCACCATCGCGCGGCTCGCCTGGAAATAGGCTTCGTCCTCGATCGCGGCGACGGCGCCCGCCTGCGCCAAGCGGTCGAGCGGATAGGAATTGAAGCTGTCCTTGACCCGTTCCAACGCCTCGATCAACCCGGCGTCGCCCAGGGCGTAGCCGACGCGCAAGCCCGCCAGCGCGCGCGATTTGGACATTGTTTGCACGACCAGCAGGTTCGGATGGGCGCCGATCAGCGGGACCGCGGTTTCGGCGCCGAAGTCGACATAGGCCTCGTCGATCACCACCGGCTTGTCGGGATGGTCGGCGAGCAGCTCAGCGATATCGCTGCGAGGCAGCGCGATGCCGGTCGGCGCGTTCGGGTTGGCGAGGATGATCGCCCCGCCCGGACGGCGGAAGTCGGCGACGTTGAGCCGCATCGCTTCGTCGAGCGGCACGGTCTCGTGGCGGATGCCGAACAGCCGGCAGTAGGAGGGATAGAAGCTGTAGGTGACGTCGGGAAAAAGCAGCGGCGCCTCGTGCTTCAGCAGCGCGGCGAACGTATGCGCGAGCACTTCGTCCGAGCCGTTGCCGACAAAGACCTGATCCGGTTTAACGCCGTGATAGGCCGCCAGAGTCTTGCGCAACGCGGTCGCGTCGTAATCGGGGTAGAGCCGCAGTTTCTCCGACGCCGCGGCGCGGATCGCCTCCAGCACGTGCGGCGAGGGGCCGATCGGGCTCTCGTTGGTGTTGAGCTTGACGAGATCGGCGACGCGCGGCTGCTCGCCCGGCTGGTAGGGGGTGAGTTCGCCCACAAGGGCGCTCCAGAAGCGGTTCATCGGTTCGTCCCAGGGATCGCAGCGATATTCGGGCCGCGCGGCGGCGACCGCTTATGGCACGGCGGCGGGGGACGAAAAAGCGGCGCGGCAAAGTTCCGTCTCAATACCCCACCGCCAGCGTCCCGCGCTGGCGCGGGTCGGAGGCGCCGGTCAGCACGCCGTCCGCCGAGCGCGCGATGGTCTCAGCCGAGCCCATCGCCTCGCGCACGACGACCTTGTAGCCCATCCCTTCGAGCAGGCGGATCGTATCGGGCGAAAGGCCGCGCTCGATGCGCAATTCGTCGGGAAAGCCCTGGTCGTGGACGCGCGGCGCCTCTTCCGCCTCGGCGACGTTGAGGCCGAAGTCGATCACGTCGACGACGATCTGCAGCACCGTGGTGATGATGCGCGCCCCGCCGGGGCTTCCGGTCACGAGTTCGATTTTGCCGTCCTTGAAGACCAGCGTCGGGCTCATCGACGACAGCGGCCGCTTGTTCGGGCCCGGCGCGTTGGCGTCTCCGCCCAACAGGCCGTAGGCGTTCGGGGCGCCCGGCTTGGCGGCGAAATCGTCGAGCTCGTTGTTGAGCAGCACGCCGGTCCCGTCCGCAACGAGGCCGCAGCCGTAAGAAAAATTCAGCGTGTAGGTGTTGGCGACCGCGTCGCCCTTGGCGTCGACGACGGAAAAATGCGTGGTCTGGTCGCTCTCATAGCGCTGCGGCCCGCCCGGGCCGATCTCGCGCGCCGGGCGCGCGCGATCGGTCGGCATGCTCGCGCGCAGATGGTCGGCGTAGGCTTTCGAGATCAGCCCGTGCAAGGGGATGCGGACGAAATCGGGATCGCCGAGATAGGCCGCGCGGTCGGCGTAGGCGAGCTTCTCCGCTTCCGCCATGTCGTAAATCGTCGCCGCCGAATTGAGCCCCTGCTCGGCGAGCGGGAAGCCTTCGAGGATGTTGAGGATTTCGATGATATGCGCGCCGCCGGACGAGGGCGGCGGCATCGAGACGATCTCATGGCCGCGATAGGTTCCGCGAACCGGCTCGCGCTCGATCGCGCGATAGCGAGCGAGATCGTCGAGGGTCATCCGCCCGCCGGCCTGTTGGACTGCCGCGACGATCTTTTGCGCGATCGGGCCACGATAGAACGCGTCGGCGCCGCCAGCGGCGATCGCGTCGAGCGTCGCCGCGAAATCGTCGAGCGCGATATGAGCGCCGACGGGCGGCGCGCTCCCGTCGGGCTCGAGAAAGATGCGCGCCGAAGAGGGATGCTTGGCGAGCATCGGCGCGGCGGCAGGCAGCGAATCGGCGAGGTCGCCTTCGACGGTCAGGCCCTGATGGGCGAGGCGCGCCGCGGGGGCGACGAGATCGGCGAAGGAGAACTTGCCCGAGCCGTACTTGCGCCACGCCAGCTCCAGCCCGGCGACCGTTCCCGGCACGCCGATCGCAAGCCCGCTGTAGCGCGACTTGAACGGATCGGCCTCGCCGTTGGCGTCGAGGAAGACGTCCTTGGTCGTCAGCGCCGGCGCGCTCTCGCGGTAGTCGATGGCGTTGGTCTTATCGAGATCGGCGCGATGGATCAGCATGAAGCCGCCGCCGCCGATATTGCCGGCGCGCGGCAACGTCACCGCGAGCGCGAAGCCGACCGCCACCGCGGCGTCGACCGCATTGCCGCCGCGCTTCAGGATTTCGAGCCCGACGGCGGAGGCGACTGCCTCCTGGCTGACGACCATGCCGTGCGTCGCCACCACGGGGCGCGCGATGGCGAAGTCGGAAATGATCGGCGCCGGATCGGCGCGCGCGGCGAGCGGGGACGCGAGCGCGGCTAAGACGAGAACAGGAAAGGCAATGGCGGCGCGCATCTTGGATGGACTCCCGGTCGACGCCGCGCACTTCCCCCTCTCCCGCTTGCGGGAGAGGGCCGGGGTGAGGGCTAGCGCGACCCTGGCCTAGCCTCATCCGGCGCTTCGCGCCACCTTCTCCCGCATAGGGCGTCCGCAGGGACGCCCGTCTTTCGACGGGCTATGCGAGAGAAGGGGTTCACGCCGTCGCGACGCGCCGGCCTTTTTCGTCGACGACGCGCTCGCCGCCTTCCTTGAAGAATTCGCCGCGTTGCGGCGGCAACAGGTCGATGACCTTTTCGCACGGGCGGCACAGGCGCACGCCTTTGGGCGTGACGACGAGCGGGCGGTTCATCAGGATCGGATGCGCCATGATCGCGTCGAGTAAGGCGTCGTCGTCGAGCTTCGGATCGTCGAGGCCCAATTCCTTGTACGGCGTCCCCTTCTCGCGCAGGATTTGCCGCACGCTCAGCCCCGCGCGCGCGAGCAGTTGCGTCAGCAGCAGCCGCGTCGGCGGGCATTTGCGATAATCGATGATGTGCGGTTCGACGCCGGCGTTGCGGATCAGCGCGAGCGTGTTGCGCGAAGTGCCGCAGTCGGGATTGTGATAGATAATGATGTCCATCGTCGCGTCCTCTTGCGCTGCCCGCTGAGGCGGCGTCTTCCCCTGAACTCTACGGCCTGATAGCAGCGCGGTCCATGACGCACGATTCTCTCCACCGAAGCGCCTCCCGCGCGGCGACGCTGATCGGCCTCGGCGCGATCGGGCTATGGAGCGTGCTGGCATTGCTCACCGCCTCCGCCGGCGCGGTTCCGCCGTTCGAGTTGGCGGCGCTGACCTTCGCCATCGGCGGCGCCTTCGGGCTGGTCTACGCGGCCGCGCGCGGGCGCCTCGCCGCCCTCGCCCAGCCCTGGCCGGTGTGGCTCGTCGGGGTCGGCGGCCTGTTCGGCTATCACGCGCTCTATTTCGCTGCGCTGCGCCGTGCGCCGCCCGCCGAAGCGAGCCTCATCGCATATCTCTGGCCGCTGCTGATCGTGCTGTTCTCGGCGCTGCTGCCGGGCGAGCGGCTGCGCGCGCGCCACGTCGTCGGCGCGGCGCTGGGCTTTGCCGGCGCCGCGGCGCTGTTCGTTGGCAAGGCCGAGGGCGGCGTCGGCGCGCACGCAGCTGATCCGGCGGTCGCGCTCGGTTATGCCTTCGCCCTCGGCTGCGCGTTCGTCTGGTCGAGCTATTCCGTGCTTTCGCGGCGCCTCAAAGCCGCGCCGACCGAGGCGGTCGCCGGCTTCTGCCTCGTCACTTCGGCGCTCGCGGCGGTCAGCCACCTCGCCTTCGAGACGACGGTCGCGCCGGCGAGCGCGACGCAATGGGCGGCGATCGTCGGCCTCGGCCTCGGCCCTGTCGGGCTCGCGTTCTACGTCTGGGATTACGGCGTCAAGAACGGCGATTTGAGGCTGCTCGGCGTCGCCGCCTACGCCGCGCCGGTGCTCTCCACGCTGATCCTGGTCGCCACCGGCTTCGCCCCCGCGACCGCCTCGCTCGGCCTCGCCTGCGCGCTGATCGTCGGCGGCGCCGTCGTCGCGACGCGGGGAAGCTGAGGCGCGAAAGCAAAAGGCCGGCGCGAGGCCGGCCTTCACAAGCAAAACGTCGGCGCCCCGAAGGGCGGCGGCTTTACGCCTCGACGTTGGTCTTGGGCTTGAGCACCTGACGGCCGCGGTACATGCCGCTCTTCAGGTCGATGTGGTGGGGGCGGCGCAGTTCGCCCGAATCCTTGTCCTCGACATAGGTCGGGGCCTTGAGCGCGTCGGCCGAGCGGCGCATGCCGCGGCGCGAGGGCGAGGTTTTACGTCTCGGAACAGCCATCGTTAACTCCAAAAGGCGCGCCGGTCGGCGGCGTCGCCGTCCGGGAGGGAATGGGAAGCGCGGCTCTTACACGCAAATGCGCCAGAGCGCCAGCCCCCTGAAGGCGGCGGCGGGACCGTCTGAAGGGCGACCCGGGACGCGCAGGCGATCGCGCCGGACGACACGCGGGTCGATACGGCGCGGGTCCGAGCAACGCCGCGCGCCTCGACCGATCGCTGGCCCTAGGAACGGCGGACCATTAAAGATTGCCAATCCGCGGCGGGAACGCATCGCCGCGCCCGAAGCGCATCGAGACGAGCGGATCGAGATATGAACCCAACCTTGAAGCCGGGCCTGCGCCGCGTGCAAGAACTTTTCATCGACGAGGGGCAGACGGTTCCCGCGCTGTCGGGAACTTTCCCGGGTTTCGCCGACATGCCGCCGGTGCTCGCCACCGCGTTCATGGTCGGCTTCATCGAATGGACCAGCATCGAGGCGCTGCGGCCCTATCTCGAACCCGACGAGCGCAGCGTCGGAACGCTCGTCGACGTCACCCACGTCGCCGCGACGCCGGTCGGCATGACGGTGACGGCGGAAGTGGAGATCGTGGAGGTACGCGGACGAAAAGTGCGCTTCAAGGTCGCTTGTCACAACGACCTCGGCCTGATCGGCGAGGGGTTTCACGAGCGCGCCGTCGTCGACCAACGGAAATTCATGGCCCGCTTTGCCGACGCCGCGGACGACGCGAACGTCAGTTGACGCGACGCGCCCGCCTCACGCGTTGCCTTGCGTCTCGAACATCGCCAGATCCATCGCGTCGCGAGCGCTGCGGCCGGCCCAGAGGACGAACTGGAACGCCTGGTAGTAGTTTTCGCAGGCGGCGAGCGCGGCGTTGACGATGGTGCGGCATTGCGAGTCGCTCGGCTGAGCGCCGCCCGACAGGCAATGGGCGTGGCGGAACATCACGATGTCGTCGCGGCTCCACAGATCGAAGTGGCCGAGCCACAATTGCTCGTTGATCAACTGAACGAGGGCGGTGATTTCGGCGCGCCGGCGCGCGGGGATC
Organism: uncultured Alphaproteobacteria bacterium; assembly: GCA_963759955.1. Lineage (GTDB taxonomy): Bacteria > Pseudomonadota > Alphaproteobacteria > Rhizobiales > Beijerinckiaceae > Roseiarcus. The sequence goes on along the minus strand of CAVXCA010000047.1, from coordinate 63,671 downwards.
TTCAGATCGAACGAACAACTGACATGCAGGGATTCGATCTCCGGCAGCCAGGTGAAGGCGACCTCGTATTGCGCCCACACGCCGGCGACGAGGATCGAGATTTCGTCTTCGTCGGCGCGGTCGAACGCCCATTCGTTGAGCGAGGCGAGCCGCTCGACGACGTCCACGGGGTGTTCGGGCCGCTCGAGGGGCTGGTTTTGGTTGGCGATCATCGCAGAGCTTTCGAAAATGCGGTGGGCGGGACTGGGCGAGACACAACGCACATGTTCGGCGGTCGGCGTCGAATTAACGCCGCGAATCGCTTGCGCCGGCCTTACGTGCCGGCGCGCCGCTCAGACGCAGCGAGACTCGATGATTCGTGGCGCGCCGTAAACCGCGCTTTACCCTTCGTCCACAGAATCCATCAGGCGAATCAAGCCGCTGGCGGCGATTTCGGCAAGCCGGCTCATCGCGCGCCAAGTTCCTGCGACGACTCCGAAATCGGCTTCACGGATTGGATTGGGCCAGCTTGGCTTCGAGCGCGGCGACGCGCGCTTCGAGCTTCTCGTTCTGGGCGCGGGCGACTGCGGCCATTTCGCGCACGGCGTCGAATTCCTCGCGCGAAACGTAATCCATCCCCGCCATCAGGCGCTCGAGTTGGCTCTTGGCGAGCGTTTCGACTTCGCGCCGCGCTCCCTCGGCGAGCCCGGCCGCGTCGGTCATCAAGCGCGAGAAATCGTCGAATAGGCGGCTGCGGGTCTGAGGCATCGCGGAACTCCGAAGAAACGCAAGAAGGCGGCGGGCGACGATCTATGTGGCGCGGCGCGCGGCCGGGCGCAAGCGAGCGGCGCGCCCGCGGGCGCGATCAGCTCGTCAGCAGCGCCTTCACGATCGCGCTCGCCTTGGCGAAGTCCATCTGGCCGGGATAGCGCTCCTTGAGCGCGGCGACGACCTTGCCCATGTCCTTGAGGCTGGCGGCGCCGGCGGCGGCGACGGCCGCCTTGGCCGCGGCGGTCACTTCCGCCTCGTCCATCTGCTTGGGCAGGAATTCGCCGATGACGGCGATTTCCGCGCTTTCCTGCGCGGCGAGATCGGCCCGGCCGGCCTGCTGGTAGATGGCGAGCGATTCCTGGCGCGATTTGACCATCTTGGTCAGCAGCGCCAACTCGTCGGCGCGGCTGACGATCTTGCCGGCGCCGCGCGCTTCGATCTCGCGCTCCTTGAGCGCAGCCATCATGAGGCGAAGCGCGCCGACCCGGACCTTGTCGCCCGACTTCATCGCCTCTTTCATTTGCGCCGTCACAGTGTCGCGCATTGCAATCGATTCGGCCATGGGTCCTCTAAGGGGTTGGCTGCGGTCCCGTTCGGCTTGACGCGCGGCGCCGCGGGCGCTTAAGCACTGGCTCATGTCAGGCGCAACAACTCTTAGTCAAACGGCGGGGCCGGTTCAAGGCGAGGCGCGCGAAGGTTGGAGCGCGCGGCGCCCGACCGCGCTGCTGATCCTCGCCAACGGCCAGACCATCGAAGGCTTCGGCGTCGGCGCGACCGGCTCGGCGGTCGGCGAAGTATGCTTCAACACGGCGATGACCGGCTACGAGGAGATCCTCACCGACCCCTCCTACGCCGGGCAGATCATCACCTTCACCTTCCCGCACATCGGCGTCGTCGGCGCCAACGACGAAGACATCGAGACCGTCAATCTGGCGGCCTCCGCGGGCGCGCGCGGCGCGATCTTTCGCGCCGAGATCGGCGAGGCTTCGAATTACCGCGCCAAGCGCCGCCTCGACGATTGGCTCAAAGCGCGCGGAATCATCGGCCTCACCGGCGTCGACACGCGCGCCCTGACCGCGATGATCCGCCAGTCCGGCATGCCCAACGCCGTCATCGCGCATAACCCCGACGGCCAGTTCGATCGCCCGGCGCTCGCGGCCGAGGCGGCGGCGTGGCCGGGGATCGACGGCATGGACCTCGTGCCCTCCGTCACTTCGGCGCAGCGTTACGACTGGGATCAGACGAGCTGGACGCTCGAACACGGCTACGGCGTGCGCGAGCGCGCCGATTATCGCGTCGTCGCGATCGATTACGGCATCAAGCGCAACATCCTCAGGCTGCTCAGCGATTGCGGCTGCGCGGTGACGGTGGTGCCGGCGACGGCCTCAGCCGAGGAAATTCTCGCGCTCGAGCCCGACGGCGTCTTCCTGTCGAACGGGCCGGGCGACCCGGCCGAAACCGGCAAATACGCGGCGCCGACGATCCGGGCTTTGCTCGAGACGCGCATCCCCGTGTTTGGGATTTGTCTCGGCCACCAGATGCTGGGATTGGCGGTCGGCGCGCGCACGATCAAAATGCCGCAGGGCCACCACGGCGCCAATCACCCCGTCAAGGACTTCACCACCAACAAGGTCGAGATCGTGTCGATGAACCACGGCTTCGCCATCGACAGCGCGACCCTTCCCGCCAACGTGCGGCAGACCCATGTCTCGCTGTTCGACGGCTCGAATTGCGGCATCGCGCTCAGCGATCGTCCGGCCTTTTCCGTGCAGTACCACCCCGAGGCGTCGCCAGGGCCGCGCGACAGCCATTATCTCTTCCGCCGCTTCGTCGAGGCGATGGCGGCAGCGAAACGATAGTGCCTAATTTGGGCGATATTCGCGCAGGTTACGGAGACCCCAAAATTGTAGAAATTTGGTATTGGTTTCCAAATCTTAGGGATATTCATGTCCGAGGAGTCGCCTGACGGTTGGGAACCCGCACGCATCACTAGTGGTGAGCTTCACCCATTGCCCAGTGTCAATTTACCGACAAACGATAAGGTTGTTTTCGCCTTTTGTGAGCTATGGGCGCTTGTCTTGGGGTTCCCGCCCGGCGATGATTTATATCACGGTGCTCCAGTGACTGGGCGCATGGTCGGGTTTGCATGCGCTGCAAGCGTTTTTCAAATTGTCGGCCCTTCATGGCCGTGGCTAAAAGGGCGAATTAACCGAAGATGGTCGGTGAGCCTCGTTCGGGCGGCGACTGATTTTAGATGGTGGCTAATCGGGATATCCGTTGGCGTGTTTATATCACTGCTGTGGCCATTTGTTATTTCTCCTCTGTCGTCCTCATATACGACCGTAAAAGATTCTCCTGCGCCTAATATCGGCACTAAAACACAATGGTTGAAATTAGACGACGCTGAGAAATGGAAATTTTCCTACGCTTTGCATTACACGCCGCTTGCGGAAAACGGTGAAAGATTGACATGCCCATTTGTCGCGAACATTTCGTCGGACGATCAGTGGCGTCCAGAAGAATCGGCGGTCGGAGTGTGGGGCGAATTGCAGCCCATGCTTGAACTAGCTTCGTGGCACCTTACCGGAGCACAAGCGGAAGGGCACCCACATTATTCTCCCGGTCTAACAATTCTCATCGGCACTGAAAGCGGTAACATGCTTAGGTGCGCAGCCAGTTTAGCGCGGCTATTACAAGATACGAAAATATTGAGCGTGTCAGTCAGAACGAGTCAGGCCACACTGAGCTTAGCGGCTTGCAAGAACGAATGCCTTGAGCTCGACTTCGGGGCGATTGAAGCCCGTTAATCGGCAATTTCAGTTGCTTGGGTTCCGGCTCGCTGGTGTCCTCCTCAAATCGCCCAAATTAGGACACCGCCGACGAAGGCGGCCTGCGGCACCGACGCCTCAGCGCGATAGCTCGTCAGCCAGTCCCCGCATGAAGGCGACGCAGGCCGAAAGTTGCGAGGCGGCGAGGAATTCGTCGGGCTTGTGGGCCTGATCGATCGAGCCGGGGCCGCACACCACGGTGGGCAGCCCGGCGCGCTGGAAATGTCCGGCTTCGGTGGCGAAAGACACGGCGATCGGATGGTTGTTGGATCGGGTCAGCCGAAGCGCCAGGCTCGCCGCCCGATCGTTGTCCCTGGCCGCCAGTCCGGGCACGTCGACTTCCATGATCGTCTCGATGGTCGGCCCGCTGACGAAGCGGGTGAGGCGCGGCAGCGCGACTTCGTCGACGTAGGCCTGCACCATTCCCGCGGCGGTCGCGGTGGCGACGCCCGGCAGGCCGCGGAATTCCCAGTTGAAAATGCATTCGCGCGCAAGGATGTTGCGCGCGGTTCCGCCATGGATCATGCCGACGTGCAAGGTCGAATAAGGCGGATCGAACCGCGGATCGAGCTTCTCGGGCGCCTCGAATTCGCGCGCGAGACGGCCGATTTCGCTGACGATGTCGCAGGCGATCGCCACGGCGTTGGCGCCGAGCGCCGGCTTGGCCGAGTGGGCCTCGAAGCCGGTGACCAGAGTGCGGAACGTCGCCACGCCCTTGTGGGCGTCGGCGACCGTCATCATCGTCGGCTCGCCGACGATCGCCAGCGCCGGACGCGGCGTCTCCCGCCCGAACTTGGCGATGACGTCGAGCGAGCCCAGGCAGCTCGTTTCTTCGTCGTAGCTGAGCACGATGTGGATCGGGCGCTTGAGCCCGGCCGCCTGAAAGACGGGGACCATCGCCAGCACGACGGCGTCGAAGCCCTTCATGTCGCAGGAGCCGCGCCCATAGAGGCGTCCGTCGATTTCGCGCAAATCGAAAGGATCGCCGCTCCAGATCTGCCCCTCGACCGGCACGACGTCGGTGTGGCCAGAGAGGACGACGCCGCCCGCGACCATCGGCCCGACCGTCGCCAGCAGCGCCGCCTTGTCGCCGGCGGCGTTGGGCGCGCGGGTCGTCGCCACGCCGAGATCGCGAAAATAGCCCTCGACGTAATCGATGAGCGCGAGATTCGACCGGTCGCTCACGGTGTCGAACGCGACCAGGCGTTGCAGGATCGCCCGGGCGCGGGCTTCGATTTCGGCGCTCATGACCTGAGGGGGCTCCCGTGGCGTTTGTCCGCCTCTCGATCATAGAGGCGGGGTTGGCCGAGTTCGAGGCGTTCGCCCGGAGCGAGGGCGCTCGGGAGTCACGTGGCGAGGAACGCGCCGCGCCGCAACTTCGGGACGCGACTCGAATCGGGCAAGACGTCCGGTCAGAGCGCACGAACCTTGAAGGCGACGGCGTCGCTGAGGGCATACCCGCGCCGATCTTCCTCGATAGCGTCGTACCCGAGCGCTGCGCTTAGACTTTCCCTCAATCTTGCCATGTCTTGAGTCAGGCGCAGCGTCGCATCATCTTCGTGAAGTATGCCATATACGGCGTCACTGAGCCACTCGGAGGCGACGAATCCGCCCCTCCTCGCGACGAGATTGAGAAATATGGCGAATTCTTTCTGATCGAGACTGATCTCACGACCACTGACATACAAAGAAAACATTCGTTTTCTTACGAAGAATTCGATGGCGAGCGGAGCGCTGTCAATTGCAACAGCGTCGTCGTCCCTGTTCGGCGCCGACATTACGATCCTTTCCCGTTGTTGTTCGTTACTGCTTGCGACTCGACGCTGCTCGACAAACAAGGGCGCTAGGCCGTCGGCGGCGAAGATCGCCACGCGGGACGCTTGCCGCTCGCCAAAGACCCTGCGCAAACGCGAGCCTTGCCCTGCCCGCGCAAAACAGTGGCGAGAACGCGCGCTCGCCGCGCCGCGCGAAACGGCATGTTTCAACCGCCGTTATTTTCACGCCGCGTTACGCCGCGTCTCGACCCCGCGCGAGTTCGCCGCGCCAAGACCTCACGTCGCCAAGACCTCACGTCGCCAAGACCTCGCGCCGCCCGAAGGCCGGCGCGGCCCGCCGGCGCCGATACTCGCAGCGCCCAGCCCCCGGAATCCGCCTCGCGACCTGTCGTCGCTTGCCAGCGAATCCCGCCGCGCAAATATCATACAAATACCGCGCCAGCGACAAAATCAACCATATTTGTTAACCATGAGCAAATCAATGATATAATTCACAAATTTACAAAGTGAGCGCCAATCGCCCGCAGCCGCGACGGCAGGTCGCTCGGCGAAAGGCGCATGCCGCCCCCGCGAACGGGAGCGCCGCGACTTGGCGGCGGCGCATGGTCCCGATCAACAAGATCGGCCTGGCCGGCGTTTCGACGTTCGACGGCAAGCTCGGTCCCGACAAGGTCATGAGGGGATCGTAGACGTTCTCGTGCCGGCCGGGGGTCGGCGGGCAATTCACCGCGCAAAGATCGGAGCTATGCCTGAATTTGGGTGACGGCGTGAATCAGGCGGCGAATTTGGCTTCCAGCACGACCTCGATTCCGTCGCGGAATTTGGCGCCTTTGACGATCTTCGGCAACTGGTTTTGACCTTGCAGCCTGCGCCAGGTTTTCGACGCCGCCATCACCAACTTGAAGACCATCAAGCGAGCGGTGTCTTGCGACAACGCGCCTTTCATCCGGACGGTGCGATGCCGGACGGTTGCGAAGACGCTTTCGATGGGGTTCGTGGTGCGCAAATGGTCCCAGTGGTCGGCGGGGAAGTCGAAAAACGTCAGCAGCGTCTCTCGGTCTTTGATCAGGCAATCGACGGCCTTGTCGTATTTGGGCGCGTATTTCTCGGCGAATGTCGTCATGGCGCCCGCCGCGCTGGCGCGATCCGGCGCCAGCCAGATTTCTCGTAGATCCCTATGCGCGTTGGGCTGCAAGGACTTGGGAAACTTGTCGAGCACGTTCGTTGTTTTGTGCAGCCAGCAGCGCTGATGACGCGTCGTCGGCAACGCCTCGTCGAGGGCGTTCCAAAAGCCAAGCGCGCCATCGCCGATGGCCAACTCCGGCGCGATCGACAAACCTCGCGCCTTCAAATCGACGAGCAATTCCCTCCAGCTTTGCGCGCTCTCCCGCATGCCTGTCTGGAAGCCGATCAGTTCCTTGACGCCCTCGGGCGTCGCGCCGATCAGAACCAGCATGCATTCGGCCTGCGGCTCCATGCGCGCCTGCAGATAGACGCCGTCCGCCCAGACGTAGACGTAGCGGCGCGCCGACAAATCGCGATCCTGCCATCGCCGATATTCGTCTTCCCACTCGCTCTTGAGCCGCGCGATCACCGCCGGCGAGAGATTGGGCGCGTCCTTGCCCAGCAGGGCCGCCAGCGCCTCCTGAAAATCGCCGGCGGAAACTCCGCGCAGGTAGAGAACCGGCAGCAGAGCGTCGAGGCTCTTGGTTCGACGAGCCCATTTGGGCAGGATCGTCGACGTGAAGCGAATGCGGTCGCCCGCCGCCGCGCCACGATCGCGAGCCTTCGGCTTTTCTACGTCAACAGAACCGATTCCCGTCTGGATCGTGCGAACCGGGTCGTGCCCGTGGCGAACCACACGTTGGCGGCCGTCCGCAAGGACGAGATCAGCGTTCGAGCCCAGAAACGTCTCGAATTCCGCTTCTACCGCCTGGGCGATCAGCCGACGCGCCCCAGAGCGAAGGATTTCCGTCAGCGGATCATCGATCGCCCCTTTCTCTCGCAGGGCGACAACTCTATTCTCGTTCATGGCGTAACGCTCCATCTTGGAGGTTCGGGTGGCTTGATCACCAACCCCGTTACGCCGCCTTCCTCACCCCCGTCACCCAGTTTCCGCCATAGCTCCAAAGATCGTAGCGCCGGAGTATCAGGGCCTCACACGCGATCTCGCGCCCAGTTCCTCGCCAGGGTTCGTCAGATCTCGCCCTCGACGACGACGCGGTTCCGGCCTGCGGACTTGGCGCGGTACAGCGCTTCGTCGGCGCGCTTGAACAGTTCCGCGGGCTCTTCGCCGTCGCGCGAGCGTGCGACGCCGAACGAGGCGGTGACCGTCCCGAGCACGACCCCGCTCGAACCCACCTTCCACTTCTTGGCTTCGAGCTGCGTGCGAATTTGTTCGGCGACCGTCGCGGCGTCGGCGGGCCGCGTATCGGGGAAAATGATCGCGAACTCCTCGCCGCCGACGCGCGCGACCGTATCGTCGCCCTTGACGGCGCTCGACAGAATTTCGCCGAACATCTTCAGCACCATGTCGCCGACGGGATGGCCGAACTTGTCGTTGATCGCCTTGAAGCGATCGAGATCGCACATCACTAGGCAGAGCCCCCCCGAATCGGGCTGTTCGACAAGAGCCTCTTCGAGTTTCTGATCGAAGAAACGGCGGTTGCCGAGCGCGGTCAACGCGTCGCGCAGGGCTTTGTCGTTGGCGTCGGCGAGGTTGGAGCGCAGCTTTTCGATCTTGGCGACCGAGTCGTCCAAGTTGCGGGAGAGATCGTTCACTCTGGCCTGGATCTTTTGATTCTCGTCGATCAGCGAAAGAACGACAGCGCGGATCTGCTCGGGCTTGTCCAGCAACGGCAGATCCCTGTTGGCGCGAACCAGAGAATCCGAATAGCTCGAATTGGCGCTGAGATACATCTGCAAGAGTTCGCGCGATCGTCGCCAGGTCGGTCGCGAAGCGCTGTTCCGTCACGCTCGGTCTATGACCGGCGCCGTTGCCGCCGGAGACTGAGGATTGCGAAGCGACCGCCGGATCCCTGATTTCGCTGACGCCGACGCCGATGACGCCCAGAGCGATCAATCCGAAGACACAGGCTTCGATAAAAGAGTTGTCGGTCGATTGTCTCCAGATCAGCGCGCCGAGGACGACAATGCCGGCCATCGCCCCGAACTGGAGCGTGCGCTTGATGAACGAACCCACGATCAGCCCCCGCCTGAAAAAGAATGAGGTTCCGGAAAGCGTTGCTCAGAGCGTCACGGCTCACTCTTTCCGGCGGCCTCACGGCGCGGCCCCTCGCCTCGCCTTCGCTCCGCCGAACGTCCCCGACGCCTTTGGTGAAAATCTCCTGGGGCGCCCACGGCCCGGCCGGATTCCCGGTTCAGTCGACGCGCCTCGGCTTCGACGCGCCCCCAATGCCTCAGGGCCCGCCAAAAAACAATTGATAATTTGTCACGCCCTTCCGCCACGCCACCGAGCCGATCAGGGAAGTCGAGGACCGCCTCGCCTGGTCGGGCGCCCGGCCGGCGCCACGGCGCATCGATCATGCGCCGCTCGATGGGAAAACGAAGCTCGGCGTCTTCAAGCGGACACGGCGCGATAATGCGCTATATTGCCGCTTCGCGCGGGCCACGTTTTCGAGGGTTGGATCGGATCATGTTGAAGGAACTCAAACGCGAAGCCTACGAAGCGAATGTCGCCCTGCCGCGTCAGGGGCTGATCAACCTCACGTTCGGCAACGCCAGCGCCATCGACCGCTCGAAAGGCATATTCGCCATCAAGCCCAGCGGCGTCGACTACGCCGCGTTGCAGCCCAACGACATGGTGTTGGTCGATCTCGAGGGCAAAAAGGTCGAGGGAGACCTCAATCCGTCATCGGACACGCCGACGCATCGTCAACTCTTCCTCGCTTTCCCCGGCGTCGGCGGCGTCGTCCACACGCACTCGTCCTGCGCCACCGCTTTCGCGCAGGCCGGCCGCCCGATCCCGATCTTCGGGACCACCCACGCCGATTATTTCAACGGCGAGGTGCCGGTCACGCGCAAGATGACGGCGCAGGAAATCGCCTCGGCCTACGAGTGGGAAACGGGCGCCGTCATCGTCGAGCGGTTTGCCGAGCTCGATCCGGCCCACTTTCCCGGCGTGCTGGTCAATCGCCATGCGCCCTTCACCTGGGGCGCGAGCGTCGCCAAGGCGGTCGAGACCGCGGTCGCCGTCGAATGCGTCGCGCACATGGCTCTCATGTCGCTGCAGCTTGCGCCCAAGCTCGGCGCGATCGAGAGCGAACTGCTGGAAAAGCATTTCCTGCGCAAGCACGGCCCCGGCGCCTATTACGGCCAGACGGCGGCGCCGCGTCCGCCCAAGGGCTCCCCCCGCTCTTGATCCGGTCGGCGCGGCTCGACAAACACGACATTGCGTCTTCGCAAGCGCCGGCGGCCGTCCAGACGCTCCTGCGGCGGGCGACCTTGACATATATCAAGGAGCCGCAAGGGCGCCTCGCGCAGCATAGCGCCATAATGAGAGATTGCTGGTCGAAAAGCGCGCCGGAACGTTGAAGGCGTAGCGAGGCGCGGGGGTTGCATGGTTTCTATTCGCACGTTCGGCGCCGGAGAGGGCGGGCGTGAGCATTTCATCGTCGTCGAAGCGGCCAAGTCGACCGACTTGCCGAGCCAAATTCGATCCGTCGCGGAATCCTATCGGGACGCCCAGGCGCGCCTCGGCCTTTCGCCGGATACGGCGGTGTTCCGACGCATCTTCTTGAGCGACGCCCTCAATCAGGCCGCGCTGGTGCGCGAAAGCGCGATCTTCGACGATTCCGTTGCGATGTCCATCGTGCAGCAGCGCCCGCTTTGCGGCGCCAAGGTGGCGCTGCTCGCCTACCATATCGACAGTCCCCAGGGCCTGACGAAACGCCGCCTTTCTCCCCGTCACCTCATCGTCGAGAAAGCAGGCAAGCGGCATCTGTGGAGCACACGGCTTTGCGCCGGCGACGCCGACAGATCGCTCTCGGCCGAGTCGCAGACGCGCGCGATATTCGACGACTTGATCCACGCGCTCGCGCAACAGGGCGCATCCATGCGCGATCACTGTGTGCGAACGTGGATCTATATGAGGGACGTCGACATTTTCTATCGCGGCATGGTCGACGCCCGGCGCGTGTTGTTCAATGAGCACGGGCTGACCGGCGCGACGCATTTCATCGCCAGCACTGGCATCGAAGGCGCCGGCGCGCACCGCTACGACGTGGTGGCGATGGATGCCTATTCCCCGCTCGACGTCGAGCTGAAGCAGGTTTCCTACCTCAACGACTTCGACAAACTCTGCGCGACGAAGGACTACCACGTCACCTTCGAGAGGGCGACGCGCGTCGCTTACGCGGACCGCGCGCATATCTTCGTCTCGGGCACCGCGAGCATCGACTCCGCGGGCGAGGTCGTCCATCCCGGCGACGCCGGGCGTCAGCTCGATCGCGCGCTGGAGAACGTCGACGCGCTGCTGCGCGCAGGTTCGGCCTCCTTCGCCGACATGACGCACATGATCGTCTATCTGCGCGACCCTTCCGATCTCGCGCGCATCGAAGGGAGCCTTCGCGAACGCTTCGCCGATCTGCCGCTGGTTATCGTTCAGGGCGCGGTTTGCCGCCCCGAATGGCTGGTGGAGGTCGAGGGCGTGGCGATCGCGAACAACGCCGACGCGAACATGCCGAGGTTCTGAATCGCAAGACTGAGGTCGCCGCGAGGCGGCCAGAAAGAGGTGCGCTATGCTGGAAGAAACGCGAATGTCGATGCTCGACGAAGAGGCCATCAGGGCCGCCGAACTCCGTCGCGACCCTTATGATTTCGCCTTCGTCGAACACGCCATCGACGAGAAGTTGAAGGAGGAAGTGCTGGCCGACGCGCCGGAAATTCCCCATCGCGGCAGTTATGCGCTGACGAACCTGAAGTACGGGGCGAAATTCGCGGCCTGCATGAAGGATCTGGAGAGCCTCAGGTTTCGCCGGCTGGTCGAACAGAAGTTCGACGTCGATCTGACCAGCCGTCCAACCTCGATCGTGATGATGGGCGCCACCAGCGGGGCCTACAACGAGGGCTACGCCCATCCCGATTCGAAGCACAAGATCATCACCGTCCTGCTCGGCTTCAGCCGCGAGTGGCCGTACGAGCGCGGCCGCCTGAGGGTTCTGCGCAGCAACGACCGCGACGACTACGCGTTCGAGTTCGCGCCGGAATTCGGCCGCATGCTGATGTTCCGCGTCTGCGACCGTTCCTGGCACGGCTTCCTGCCGCAGAAGGGCAAGCGGATGAGCGTGCAACTGTGCTTCGTGGATTCGGAATGGTACGCGCGGCGCGAGAATATCCGCCACGCGATCAGCGGATTCGCGAAATCCATTCCCGGCGTGCGCGAGTTGGTGTTCATGGCGCCGCGCTCGTTCGGCGGAAAGGGCTGACCATGCCCTATCCCTTCACGCCGGAACCCGAAGCGATCGCCCGGCATTTCATCGGCGCGCTGCGCGCCTCCAAACGCTTGGAGGAGCCCTATCGGCGCTGGACGATGGTCGATACGTTTCCCGAAGCGCTGTGCACGGCGATCCTGGTGCTGCCAATCGTGCCGCCGATGCTCGGGGCGACCGACGGCACGCGCGACACCTACAACGCGCGCAGAACCTTCTTCACGCCCGAATTGCGCGCGCAGTTTCCCGTGTGCGAAAACCTGACGCAGGCGTTCCAGCGTCCGGACGTCGCGCGCCAATTCGAGGAGACGCTGGGCATTCGCGCAACGGGAAGCTTCGTGCGCATGGAATACATGCAAGACACCGACGGCGCGTGGCTCGAGCCGCATCGCGACATCAAGGAGAAACTGTTCTCCATGGTGCTCTATCTGTGCACCGGGCCGCATGCGAAGGATTGGGGCACGGACATCTACGACGACCAAAAGCGCTGGGTCGGCCGCTCGTCGGCCGAATTCAACCGGTCGGCGATCTTCAAGGCCGGCCCGAACACTTGGCACGGTTTCGACAAGCGCCCCATCATCGGGGTCAGGCGGCTGATGGAGATCAACTACGTCGTCGATTGGCGCGACCGCGAGCAGCTCGCGTTCCCCGATCGGCCGGTGGCGACGAGCTAGGCGCGCTCCAGGAATCGCCGACGGCGCCCGAGCGCGATGCGCTCCTCACGTGATGTCGGACGCCATGCGCAACGGCCGGCGCCCGAGGGAGGCGGCGAGAAACGTCGCCGCCCTTTGGGGTCCGCGACGCTATGTCGCGTCGACGATCACGCGATCGCGATCACGCCGCCTTCTTCGACCAAAGATTGCACCAGCCCGTCGCCGCGATCGTGCCCGCGACCATCTTGCAGGAATTGGGGACGATGAAGAACGTGCAATCCGAGCACTGTTTGCCGTCCTTGGGCGTGTCTTGGTACATGACCGCCTTCTGCGGCATCGTGCCCGCCTCGGCGGTGGTGGCCGCCATCGACAACACGGGCGCAATGCTGGCCGCCGCCAACAGCACCGTCCTGCGGGTCAAGCCAGTCTTCGATTCTTGATTGGGCATGTGTTCGCCTTTCCTTGTCCACGGCGCGGTCCCGGCGTCACGCCGCAGCCTTGTGCGCCGACACTTCCAACTTGTCCGGGGCGTGAGCGCGAAGGGCATCCGCTTGCAAAGCGACTTTGAACCCGTTCGAATCCGCGCAGGACAGCGTCCAATACGGAAGTCCGCCCGCCAACGCAATCGCACAACGCGGCGCGACGGCGGCTGCGGGTGTGACGAGTTCTCGCATCGTTTTTTTCTCGCCGACTTTTCGAATGAACGCACGCATGACGGCCCGACGATTGGGCCGGCGGCGAGCGCGCGAACAACACCATGGCGTGGCTTTCGCGGCAGTTTCCAAGAGATTAACGATTGTTCATCGTCGCGGAGCGCAGCGACAGGCCGCTTCGGCTGGACCGACGCGTTCGAGCGCCTCTTCGCCCGCGCCACTGCGTGGATCGATGGTGGGGGAGGTAGGACTCGAACCTACGAAGGCTAAGCCAGCGGATTTACAGTCCGCCCCCTTTGCCGCTCGGGACACTCCCCCAAAATCCACCGGCGCGAGGCCGCGGACGAAAACGCCTCGGGAGACCCGAGGCGCGATCGGGTGGGGTTATCTTGCGCCCCGCCCCGACCTGTCAACACCTAAATGACGGCGCGGGCGAACGACTTCGTCCGCGCCGTCTTTGCAGGCGAGCGTCCATTGGTCTATTGCGACCCTTCGCCGCTCCATCCCCAAAGGATCCATCGTGACTCGCAAGACCCATCGACGCGGCGGCGGTTTCGGCCCGCAGGAAACGCGCGGCCCGCGCCCGACGACGAAAAAGGCGGACAGCCGGCCCGAGCGTGCGCGGCCGCGCGAGGAGAGCGTCGACAAATCGGGCCCGAAACCTCCCCGGCGCGAACCACGATCCGCCGACGTCGTGCAAATCTATGGCTTTCACAGCGTGATCGCGGCGTTGCGCGCGCCGCGGCGCAAACTCGTTCGCCTCTATGCGACCGCCGCCGCCGCCGAACGGCTCGCCGCGGAAATCGCGGCGCGAGGCGTCGAAACACGAATTCTCGCGCCGGAAGAAATCGCGTTGCGCGCGCCGCGCGAAGCCGTGCACCAGGGACTCCTGCTCGAAGCGCGGCCGCTCGAGCCGATCGACATTTCCGAATTGCCCGAGAAGGGCCTCGTCGTCGTGCTCGATCAGGTCACCGATCCGCACAATGTCGGCGCGATCCTGCGAACCTGCGCGGCCTTCGCCGTCGACGCGCTGGTGACGACCGAGCGCCATTCGCCCGAGTTCACCGGCGCCTTGGCCAAATCCGCGTCCGGCGGGCTCGAGCATGTGCCGATCTGCAGCGTGACGAATCTCTCGCGCGCGCTCGGCGAACTCGGCGATCTCGGCTATTGGCGCGTCGGACTGGACTCGGAAGCGCCGCAGACGCTCGAAGCGCTCGATCTCGCCCGCCCCCTCGCGCTCGTTCTGGGCGCCGAAGACAAGGGCTTGAGGAGGCTGACGCGCGAACATTGCGACGTGATGGCGCGGCTCGCCCTGCCCGGCGCGATCAAGAGCCTCAACGTATCGAACGCCTGCGCCATCGCGCTGGCGATCGCAAACGGTAAATTGTCAGAATCGGCCTGAGCTCTCGACGACGACGCTAATCCAGCGGCGGAACCGTCTTGGCGTAATTGAGATCGTAGGTCTTGTTGAGGAGCGGATCGAGCGGGGTCCCCTCCGAGGCGTCGAACGCGCGGGCGCGTGGCGGCGTGGCGGCGTCGAGACCCGCGACGCGCGCGTCGGCGCCCGCCGGGTCTCCGTAGCGCGCTTCGCGAGCCTTCTGCTCGGCGAGCGCGGCCGGCGAAAGCGGAACCTTCGTGATCGTTCCGTCAGTGTCGGCGTCGGCGGCGTCGGAGAAGACGGGGCCCGTGGGCGCGTCGTTGACGCCGGTGACCACGACGCCGAGGTCTTCGGGCGTCTCCCCTTTCACTTTCGTCGGCGACAGCGCGCCATCGGCGCCCAACAGCGAGTCGCGAACGCGCAGTTTCTCGCCGAGCTTGGCGAGCTTGGCGCCGAGCGCGCCGCCGTTCGCCGCGGCCTCCGGCGCCGCGGAGGGCGGAACGGCGCCGAAAATCTTCGGGTCGAGCGGGTCGAGCGCGCCGTGCGTCGCGCCGGCCGGGGCCGGCGGCGACGCGTCGGGCGCGAGCTTGTCCTTGGCGTCCTTCTCGATTTGCCGCCAATGCGCGACGTTCTTGAGATGCTGGTCCAGCGTCTCCGCGAAAGCGTGGCCGCCCGTTCCGTCGGCGACGAAATAGAGTTCCTTGCTGGCCGCAGGATTGGCGACGGCTTCGAGCGCCGCCTTGCCGGGATTGCAGATCGGACCGGGCGGCAAGCCGCTGATGATATACGTGTTATAGGGCGTCGCCTGCTCCAATTCGGCCTTGGAGATCGAATGTCCCAGCGTGCCCTTGCCGAACACGAGGCCGTAAACGATCGTCGGATCGGACTCGAGCTTCATGTGCTTGCGCACGCGATTGATGAAAACGCCGGCGACGCGCGGGCGCTCATCCGCCTTGCCCGTCTCCTTTTCGACGATCGAGGCGAGCGTAACCAGTTCGCCGGGAGACTTGATCGGCAGATCGGGTGCGCGCTTGGCCCAGATATCGTCGACGGCCTTGGCTTGCGCTTTCTCCATGACGGTCAGCAGCGCGTGACGGGTTTCGCCGCGCGCGAACTTGTAGGTCTCAGGAAGAATCGAGCCTTCGCGCGGCGACTCCTTGACGTCGCCGATGAGAACGTCGTTGTCGCGAAGACGTTGGACGACCTGATCGCTGGTCAAGCCTTCGGGAATGGTGAGCGAATGAAGCACGACCTTGCCGGAAATGAGTTCGGCCTCGACATCTCGCAGACTGACGCCCGCCTTGAACGCGTATTCCCCGCGCTTGAGCGCGCTTCGGCTGCCGTCGAGCAGCGTCATCGCGGAGAACCAGATCGCGCTGTCAATGACGCCTGCGCTTTCGAGCTGATCGCCGATCGGGCCGCCATCGTCCTCGCGAGCGATGATGACGACCTTGTCGGCCGCCAACGGCCCCGGCCGGCGCGCCTCGATCATCCCCCAGACGAACAGCGCGAAGCCCGCCAGCGCGCCGATCAGCACGAACGACAGAAAGCCGCTCAGGCCGGAAAGCCCGAAGCGTCGCGGCCGGCGCGGCGGCGGCTGGCGCGGCGAGGACGGCTCGGCGGGCGGAAGAGCGCGAGCGCGCCCGCCGAAGAGGCTGACGCGCGGCTGGCCTTTGGCGTCGGCGCCTTGGTTCTTGGCGTCACCGCCCTGGTTCGACGCGTCGCTCATCCGGGCCCGCCATAACTCACTTCATGGCGCCGTCGCGCCGCGCGCCACTTTACCCATTTTTGCGGCGAAATGAAGAGACCAATCCTCAGGCGCCGGCCGGCGGCGGCTGACGGAAAATCAGCGACGCGTTGGTTCCGCCGAAGCCGAAGGAATTCGACAGCGCGACATGGACCTTGCGCTTCCTGGCGACATGCGGCGCCAGATCGATCGCCGTTTCGACCGACGGGTTGTCGAGATTGAGGGTCGGCGGCGCGATCTGGTCGCGCAGCGACAGAATGGAGAATATCGCCTCGACGGCGCCCGCCGCGCCGAGCAGATGGCCGATCGAAGACTTGGTCGACGACATCGTGACCGTCGCCGCGGAATTGCCGAGAAGACGCTCCACCGCGCGCAACTCGATTTCGTCGCCGAGCGGCGTCGACGTCCCATGCGCGTTGACGTAATCGATGTCGGAGGCCGACAGGCCTGCGCGCTTGAGCGCCGCGCTCATGGCGCGATAGGCGCCGTCGCCGTCCGGCGTCGGCGAAGTGATGTGATAGGCGTCGCCGGACAGACCGTAGCCGATGAGCTCGGCGTAGATGCGCGCGCCGCGAGCCTTGGCGTGTTCGAGCTCCTCGAGCACGACGCAGCCCGCGCCCTCGCCCATCACGAAGCCGTCGCGATCGCGATCGTAGGGGCGCGAGGCTTGCTTCGGCCGGTCGTTGAACGCGGTCGAAAGCGCGCGGCAGGCCGAGAACCCCGCGAGCGAAAGGCGATTGACCGCCGATTCGGCGCCGCCGGCGACCATCACCTTGGCGTCGCCGAGCGCGATGAGGCGTCCCGCGTCGCCGATCGCGTGCGCGCCGGTCGAGCAGGCGGTGACGACGGAATGATTGGGGCCCTTGAGCTTGTGGGCGATCGAGACGTGGCCGCTCGCTAGATTGATCAGGCGTCCGGGGATGAAGAACGGCGAAATGCGTCGCGGCCCTTTCTCGTGCAGCGTGACCGAGGCGTCGTAAATGCCGCCGAGGCCGCCGATGCCCGAGCCGATCAGCACGCCGGTTTCGGTTTCCTCTTCATAGGTCTTGGGCGCCCAGTCGGCGTCGCGCAGAGCCTGGGTCGCCGCCGCCATCGCATAGACGATGAAATCGTCGACGCGGCGCTGCTCCTTGAGCTCCATCCAATCGTCGGGATTGTAGGCGTCAGGCGCGGCGCCTCTGGGAATTTGCGCCGCAATTTGGCAGGCGATGTCGGAGACTTCGAAATTTTCGACCCGCGCGGGCGCCGATTCGCCCGCGAGCAGCCGGCGCCACGTGGCTTCGACCCCGCAGGCCAAGGGCGTGACCATGCCCAATCCCGTCACCACAACGCGTTTCATTCCCGCTCCTCAGCTCCCTAGCACGATGGGACGCCGCCATAGCGCTCGATCCGCCGACGCGCGATCACGCCCGCCGGCATCGTCAAGCGCGCCCCTGACGCGACAAGGGCCGGACTTTCGCCGGCCCTTTCCTTAGCTCACGCGCGGATCGAAGCGATCCGGCGAGCGCCGTCACTTGCCCGCGGACGCCTTCTCGAGGAATTTCACCGCGTCGCCGACCGTGACGATGGTCTCGGCCTGGTCGTCGGGAATCTCGACCCCGAACTCTTCCTCGAAGGCCATGACGAGCTCAACGGTATCGAGCGAATCGGCGCCGAGATCGTCGATGAAATTCGCATTGTCGACGACCTTGTCGGCGTCAACGCCGAGGTGCTCGACGACAATCTTCTTTACTCGCTCCGCCACGTCGCTCATTTTGCCTTTTCCTTTATGCGGCCGGGCGCGAACGCCGGCCTGTGATTGATTTCCTAGCGTCGACCGCCGATCGATCGAGCCGTTGCAAACCGTCCCCCGCGACGGTCGCCGGGCTCCGGCGAACCGCGCCTCGCATACGATCCCGTGCGGACTGCCCCCTTCGAAATGGATAGCGCTTCGGCGACGAAACGGCTCGATAGCATATCTCTCCGGGCAAGGCGAGAGGCGGCGGCGGCGGGTTCGCCGCCTCGCCCGATCGCGGCAATCGCCTCAAATCATGGCCATTCCGCCATTTACGTGCAGCGTTTGGCCGGTGACGTAAGCCGCTTCGGCGCTCGCCAAATAGACCGCCGCGGCGCCAATGTCGGCGCCCGCTCCGAGCCTGCCCATCGGAACCGAGGCCAGGATGCCCTCGCGCTGCTTGTCGTTGAGGGCGTCGGTCATCGGGCTGGCGATAAAGCCCGGCGCGATGCAATTGACGGTGATGCCCCGGCTCGCGACTTCCGCCGCGAGCGCCTTGGACATGCCGATCATCCCCGCCTTGGCCGCCGCGTAATTGCCTTGTCCCGGGTTGCCGGTGACGCCGACGATCGAAGTGATGCCGATGATGCGGCCGTACCGGCGGCGCATCATGCCCTTCAAGCAGGCGCGGGAGAGGCGAAACGCCGCGGT
The DNA here is from genome assembly GCA_963759955.1 of uncultured Alphaproteobacteria bacterium. Lineage (GTDB taxonomy): Bacteria > Pseudomonadota > Alphaproteobacteria > Rhizobiales > Beijerinckiaceae > Roseiarcus. Next base: position 45,013 of record CAVXCA010000047.1, on the reverse strand, counting down.
GAGGTCTACCGCGATCACAGTGTCCCATTCGGCGTCCTTCATGCGCATGAAGAGATTGTCGCGCGTCACGCCGGCGTTGTTGACGAGAATGTCGAGCGAGCCCATCGCCGCTTCGGCGGCGGGAACGAGCGCCTCGACCGCCCCCGCGTCCGAGAGGTCGCATGGCGTCACGTGAACGCGGCCCCCGAGTTCGCCCGCCAAGGCCTCCAGCGCATCGCGCCGCGTGCCCGACAGCGCGACGGTCGCCCCTTGCGCGTGCAGCGCGCGCGCGATCGCGCCGCCGAGCCCCCCCGAAGCGCCCGTCACCAGAGCGGTCTTGCCCGTCAGATCGAACACGTGCGTCCGCCTTTCCCGTTCTCTTGAAACTTCAGTTCGCGCGCGCGGCTGCGAACGCCGCGACGTCGCCCGGCGTTCCCACGCTCGCGGCCGCCGCGCCGTCGGCGATGCGCTTGACCAGACCCGCGAGCACCTTGCCGGCGCCCACTTCGATGAAGCGCGTCGCGCCGTGAGCGCTCATATAAAGCACGCTTTCGCGCCAACGCACCGTCCCCGTCACTTGCGCGACGAGATTGTCGCGAATGACGGCGGGATCGGTCGTCGCGCTCGCGCTGACGTTGGCGACAAGCGGAACTTTGGGCGCGCTGATCGAGACCGTCTTCAACGCTTCGGCCATCGCCTCGGCCGCCGGCTGCATCAGCGAACAATGGAAGGGAGCGGACACCGGCAGCGGCAGCGCGCGCTTGGCGCCCTTCAGCTTGGCGAGCTCCATCGCCCGCTCGACCGCCGCCTTCGTGCCGGAGATCACCACCTGGCCGCCGCCGTTGTCGTTGGCGGCTTCGCAAATGGCGCCGGAGAGATAAAGGTCGCTCGCCGCTTGAGCGGCGATTTTCGATGCTTCGGCGAAGTCGAGCCCGAGGATCGCCGCCATCGCGCCTTCGCCGACAGGAACGGCCCTTTGCATCGCCTGGCCGCGGATGCGCAACAGCCGCGCGGCGTCCTCCAGCGTCAGCGCGCCGGCGGCGCACAGCGCGGAATATTCGCCTAACGAATGGCCGGCGACGAACGCGACATCGCGCGCCACGTCAAGACCGGCTTCGCTTTCGAGCGCACGCAACGCCGCCATGCTCGTCGCCATCAAGGCCGGCTGGGCGTTGGCGGTAAGCGTCAGCTCCGCCTCCGGCCCCTCGAAAATCACTTTCGACAGCTTTTCGCCGAGCGCCGCGTCGACGCGCGCGAACACCTCGGCGGCCGCGGGAAACGCGTCGGCGAGGGCCTTGCCCATGCCCACCGTCTGCGAGCCCTGCCCGGGAAACACCAAGGCCGTCGTCATCCCCGTCCTTCCGCCAAAATGAACCGCGCGCGGAAAGACACGGCTGGGCGAGGCCTGTCAAGAGCGGGCGGGCGGCGAGCCGAGGTCGGGGTGGGTGCCCGCGAGAAATGGCGCGATCGCGACGGGGTTGGCGAATTTCGGGTCGCGTGCGGCCAGTTTTCCCGGCGACCTTGCCGAGAAATCGCCGACACTTCGTCAGAAGTTTCGTTTAAAGTCAGATGGTTAATGAGAGACGCGGAAAATTGGCATTCTCCGACCTTTCGCGCCTTCGCGCCCGGCCCGCGGCCTTTCGTCGCAGAGTGAGCACGCAGCGCCGTTCGCCCTCCCGCTCCGCGCTGGAGCGCCGGCTTATGGCCAAATTAACGCGCGCGACGCTATGCCGAAGTCTGGACGGAAGCGGAATACGTGCGTCTCGGCGACGCAAGCGGCTACTCCCCCCGCCCCTCACCCAACCTCTCCCCGCAAGCGGGGAGAGGGGCGCGCGGCGCCGCTGTTCTCCTCTCCCCGCTTGCGGGGAGAGGTTGGGTGAGGGGCCGGGGGATCGGCCGCCGGCGCGCCGGGGTTTCGTGACCGCTCTTCGCTCGGATCGTGCGATCCTTGCCTATAGGCCGCCATAGGAGCCCCATGCGCGCGCTGATGCGAAAATGCTGGTCCGGGCTGCGCGACGCCGAGTGGCTCGACGCCGAGCGGGCGCTCGCCTATGCGCGCATTCTGTTCTTCTTCAGCTTCGCCGGAGCGCTGATCTGGATCGCGCTCGCGCAGGGCGGAATCGATCGCGCGGGCAAGCCGCTCGGCACCGACTTCGTCAGTTTCTGGACCGCGTCCGAACTCGCGCTCCAGGGCCACGCGGCCGACGTGTACAACATCGCGGCGCATTGGGGCGCGCAGAGGGCGCTGTTCGGCGACAACGTCGCCTATGACGCCTTCTTCTATCCCCCGCCCTATCTCTTGATCTGCCTGCTGCTCGCCGCGCTGCCCTATTTCTGGTCGCTCGCGGCCTGGCTCGGCGTCACGGGCTACGCCTATTGGCGCGTGCTGCGCGCGTTCGTCGGCGCGCATTTCGACGCCCTGGCGATCCTCGCTTTCCCCGCCTTTCTCGTCAACGCCGGGCACGGCCAGAACGGTTTCTTGAGCGCCGCGCTGATCGGCGGCGGGGCGTTGTGGCTCGACAGGCGTCCCATACTCGCCGGCCTGTGCTTCGGCGCGCTGATCTACAAGCCTCAGCTCGCCGTGATGATTCCGATCGCGCTGATCGCGTCGCGGCGGTGGACGACCTTCGCCGCCGCGGCCGCGAGCGCCGCAGCGCTGATCGCCGCCTCGTGGATGGTCTGGGGCGGGGCGGTCTGGCGCGCGTTCCTCGCCGCCGCGCCGCTGGCGCGGGCGAGCCTCGAGCGCAACCTCGTCGGCGACGAAAAAATGCAGAGCGTGTTCGCGGCGGTCCGCCTGCTGCACGGTCCGCTGACGCTCGCCTACGCCCTGCAGGCGGCGACGGCGCTGACCGCGGCCGCGGCGCTCGTCTGGCTCCAGAGGCGCCGCTTCCGCTGCCAAGCCGAGGGGCCGGCGATCGTCGCCGCGGCGCTGCTCGCGAGCCCCTTCCTGCTCGACTACGATCTGACGCTGCTGGCGATCCCCCTCGCCTGGAGCGTTCGCGAAGCCTCGCGCGCCGGCTTCGCCCCCGGCGAAAAGAGCGTGCTCGTCCTCGGCTATGTTCTGCCGCTGTTTTCGCGCACGCTCGCCGGCGCCGCGGGACTTCCCATCGCGCCGCTGGCGATCGCCGCGGTCTTTGCCGTTGTGTTGAGGCGCGGAGCAGAGGCATCCCCGGCCAACTGCGCAAAAGCATTGCCCGGCGGCGCAGAATCGTAGAGGGACATTCATCCGCGCCGCGGCGAATGGGCGCCGCGCGGGACGAGACGACGACGTGGCGCCTGCTCCCGGCAAGACCTGCGGCCCCTGCACGATGTGCTGCTCGGCCCTGGAAATTCCCGAAATGAAGAAGCCCGCCGGGCCGGCGTGCGAGCATTGCGCCGGCGCCGGCGGCTGCGCGATCTACCCCCGCCGCCCGCAAGTCTGCCGCGATTTCGAATGCGAATGGCTCACCGATCGCACCCTGCCCGTGACTTTGCGGCCCGATCGGGTCGGCACGATCCTGATGGAAGCGGACGAAGGCGACGAATTCCGCGCGGTCTGCGCGCCCGAAAAGCCGCTCGCCTGGCGCAACCCGCTGGTGTTCGCCCACTTGGTGAGGCTCGCCAAGTCCGGACGCATGGTGGTGGCCAAGGCTGGCCTCGCCTCGTGGCGCATCTTCGCTTCGGGCGAATGGGGGCCGACCGTGTGAGCAACTTGATTATTTTTTAGGCGCCATGCTTATGATGCGAGCACGCTATTTGGATTTGATTTGGCATGACGGCGGTCTCGTCTTTTCGGCCCATGGCGTCGGCCCGGGAGCAGTGCTATGGACGGCTCTTCACTTGTGAAATCGTCTCGACGATGATCGCTCGCGAAGGGCCTCGGCAACGCCCACGCGCGCGAAAGGGAGACCTCGGCGGCCATGAAAAAAGTTGAAGCGATCATCAAACCCTTCAAGCTCGACGAGGTCAAAGAAGCGCTGCAAGAAGCGGGCGTGCAAGGGATTACAGTTCTCGAGGCGAAGGGATTCGGCCGTCAGAAGGGCCATACCGAACTGTATCGCGGCGCGGAATACGTCGTCGACTTCCTGCCCAAGGTGAAGATCGAAGTCGTCGTCGCCGACGAGAACCTCGCCGCGACGGTGGAAGCGATCCGCAAGGCGGCGCAGACCGGGCGCATCGGCGATGGCAAGATTTTTGTATCGCATATCGACGAGGCCATCCGCATCCGGACCGGAGAAACCGGAGCGGACGCGGTTTAGGCTTGTTTTCGACCGATCGGACTCATTTTCAAAGGCTTCCCGCCGCGACACGGCGACGGGCAGGGGCACAACCGAACGAGACTAGGAAAGGCACACCATGAAGACCGCCAAGGACGTCCTCAAGGCGATCAAGGACAACGATGTAAAATACGTCGACCTGCGTTTCACCGATCCGCGCGGCAAGTGGCAGCACGTCACTTTCGACCAGGGAGTGATCGACGAGGACGCCATGGCCGATGGACTGATGTTCGACGGCTCTTCTATCGCCGGCTGGAGGGCGATCAACGAATCCGACATGACCTTGATGCCGGACCCGACCTCGGCCTGCATGGACCCGTTCTTTGCGGCCTCGACGATGATCATCAATTGCGACATTCTCGACCCCGCCACCGGCCAGCCCTACAACCGCGATCCGCGCGGCATCGCCAAGAAGGCGGAAGCGTACTTGAAGTCGACCGGCATCGGCGACGCCGCCTACTTCGGCCCGGAAGCCGAATTCTTCGTGTTCGACGACGTCCGCTTCAAAGCCGACCCCTACAACACCGGCTTCACCATCGACTCGGTCGAACTGCCGATCAACTCGGATACGGCCTACGAGGGCGGCAACCTCGGCCACCGCATGCGCACCAAGGGCGGCTATTTCCCGGTCCCGCCGCAGGATTCGGCGCAGGACATGCGCAGCGAGATGCTCGCGGCGATGGCGCAGATGGGCGCCGTGGTCGAGAAGCACCACCACGAAGTCGCTTCCGCGCAGCACGAGCTCGGCCTCAAGTTCGGCTCGCTGACCACGATGGCCGACAACCTGCAGATCTATAAATACTGCATCCACATGGTCGCGCAGAGCTACGGCAAGACGGCGACCTTCATGCCCAAGCCGATCTACGGCGACAACGGTTCGGGCATGCACGTCCACCAGTCGATCTGGAAGGGCGGCAAGCCGGTGATGGCCGGCAACAAGTACGCCGACCTCAGCGACGAATGCCTGTGGTACATCGGCGGCATCATCAAGCACGCCAAGGCGCTCAACGGCTTCACCAACCCCTCGACCAACAGCTACAAGCGTCTGGTCCCGGGCTTCGAAGCGCCGGTGCTGCTCGCCTATTCGGTGCGCAACCGCTCGGCGTCGTGCCGCATTCCGTGGACGTCCAACCCGAAGGCCAAGCGCGTCGAGGTGCGCTTCCCTGATCCCGTCGCCAATCCCTATCTGGCGTTCGCGGCGATGCTGATGGCCGGCCTCGATGGCATCGTCAACAAGATCGATCCTGGCCAGGCGATGGACAAGGACCTCTACGACCTGCCGCCCAAGGAGCTCAAGAAGATCCCGACGGTTTGCGGCTCGCTCCGCGAGGCCCTCGCCAACCTCGACAAGGACCGCGCGTTCCTCAAGACCGGCGGCGTGTTCGACGACGACTTCATCGACAGCTATATCGAGCTGAAGATGACCGAGGTGTACCGTTTCGAAATGGCGCCGCACCCGGTCGAATTCGACATGTACTATTCGAGCTGAGGCGCTTCGCGCTTCGGATGAGGAAAAGGGCGGCCGCGAGGCCGCCCTTTTTCATTTGTGCGACTCGGCGCGTCCTGGACAGCGCGCGCGTCTGCCTGCATCCTGGCGCGGCGCGCCCACCGCCCGCGCGAGTCGCGAAGGAAGCAAAGCCGATGACGAACCCGAATGCCCGCGCGGCGCTGCGTAGCGCCTCCATCCTTCGCCGCTCGGCGGGCGCGCTCGTGGGCGCTCTGACCGCCTTCAGCGCCGTCGCGAGCGCCTTTGCCGCCGACGTCGGTCACGGCGAGAAGCTGGCGCGACGCTGGTGCGCGGCGTGCCACATCGTCGCTCCCGACCAGACCCACGGCCAGGACAACGTTCCGCCTTTCGCGACGATCGCGAAAATCCCCGGCTTCGACGCCGACAAGATCGCGCGCTTTCTAATGGATCCGCACCCCAAGATGCCGGACATGCAGCTGTCGCGCCCGGAGGCCGAGGATCTGGCGGCCTACATCGTGCTGCAGGGCAAGTGATGCAGGGTCTCGCGGCTCACGCCGCGATCAGCCCGCCCATCGGCGTGACGCCGAGCGTATCGGGAAACACCGCGCTGGCGAGCGTGTCGGCGGAGAGGCCGAGATGGCCGGCGAGCACGCCCTTGAGCACGGCGCGCAGGTCGGTCGTCGGTTTGAGATCGCGCTCTTGATAGAGATCGGCGGTCTTCAGGCCGGGCCAATCGGCGACGACGCGCCCACCGTTGAGCGCGCCGCCGGCGAGCAAGGCGACCGTCGCGGTTCCGTGGTCGGTGCCGGTGGTGCCGTTGATGCGTGCGGTGCGGCCGAATTCGGTGATCGCGACGACGACCGTGTCCTTCCAGCGCGGCCCGAGCTCGCTTTCGAACGCGGCGAACACGCCGTCGAGGCCGCCGAGCCAATGCGCGAGACGTCCGGTCGCGCCGCCCTCGTTGGCGTGGGTGTCCCGGCCGTCGATGGCGAGCGCGCCGATCCGCGGGCCGTCGTCGGCGCTCATCAGCCGCGCCGCGCCCTCCGCCGCCTTGCGCATCAAGAGCGCGATATCGCCGCCGGGCTTGAGCGCCTCCATGCCTTGCTTGGTCGCCATGCGGTCGGCGTCGAGTCCGGCCCGCAGCGCGCGCGCGAGCGCGGGGTCGGCGTGGTCGTAAACGGCCATCAGCCGCGCGACGAGATCGTCGGTCGGCGGCATCAGACCGGAGGGCGCCCAGCCGAGGATCGGCGCGGCGCCGCGCACCACCAGCGGCGCCGTCGCGCCGACGGCGAGCGCGCCCGGCGCTCCGACCCGATCGCCTTGAGGGAGCGCGGCGACGGCGCGATTGAGCCAACCGCTCTCGACATGGCCGGGCGCGGGCATGCCGCTTTCGAGAACGTCCTGGCCGTCGAAATGCGAGCGCTCGCGATAATTGCTCGCTGTCGCATGGACGATCAGCGCCTGCTTGGCGTCGTAGAGCCGCGCGAAATTCACCATCGCGGGATTGAGGCCGAAGAAGTCGCCGAGCTTCAGCGCCGGGTGGTCGCCGCCCCATTGCAGCGCGAGCTCGCCGTGCAGATCGGCGTAGTCGGGATCGCCGATCGGCGCGACCGCGCAAAGGCCGTCGAGCGCGCCGCGCAGCATGACGACGACGAGGCGCGGATCGCGCGCGCCCGCGGCGCTCGCCCAGCGCGGGATCGTGGCGGAAGCGAAGGCGGCGCCGGCCACGCCGAGCAGAGCGCGGCGCGAAAGAGACGGCGCGAAAGACAGCGGCATGGCTTACCTCCTCTGGAACTCCGGCGACAGAATGAGCAGCGCGTAGGCCTGCTCGCGACTTTCCGCGTGCGTCACAGCCTCGCGCGTCTCGGCGGAGGCGCCCGGCCCGAGAATGTCTTCGACGAGCGCCGGCGGGGGCGGCGCGTCCTTGATCTGGCGCGCGAATTGCGCGACGAGCTCGACGCGCATCTTGATCCCTTCGGGCGAGGCCCAATCGGAGCTGACGTCGCTGAATCCGTTCGGCGAACCGGGCTGCCAGAGCGGCATGCCCAACAGATTGAGCGCCGCGAGCGCCGGGCCGGGATCGCTCGGCGAGCGCGAGAAAGCGCGATAGGCCGCGATCGTCAGTTCCCAGGGATTGCGGATCTTCGTCGCCGGCGCGCTCCAGACGGCCTCGTCGGCGACGAGCGCGCGGGCGAGCGCGCCCAGATCGCCGTCCGTGTCGCGATAGACCGCGGCGAGCCGAGCCGCCAATTCGGGATCGGGCGAATCAGCGACGAAATGGCGGACGAACTTTCGCGCGATGTGATCGGCCGTCGCGCCTTCGCGCGCAAGATCGGCAAGCGCCGCCTCGCCTTGCGCGACGCCCTCCTCGGCATAGAAGCGCCCCAGCAGCGTCGCCGACCCCGGTTCGTGCGCATTGGCGTTGAAGACGAAGCTTCCGGGTTCGCCGAGCTTGCCGTCGCGCCCGGAGATCGTCCAGCCGGTGATGATGCGGGCGAGCGCCGTGACGTCGGCCTGGCTGTAGCCCGAGCCCACGCCCATGGTGTGCAATTCGAGAATCTCGCGCGCCAGGTTCTCGTTGAGGCCGAGCTTGCGGTTCTTGCCCGCCTTGGAGTTCGGACCGACCGATTGGGCGTTGTCGAGGAAGTTCAGCATCGCCGGATGCTGCTCGACGGCGCGCAGCATATCGGCAAAGCGCCCGAGCACATGCGGGCGGATCGCCTCGCGCTCGACGCCCAGCCTTTCGAGGAAGCCGATCGGCGCCGTGCAGGCCTGCTCGAGGCGAGCCTGCGCGTCGGCGCGGAAAAATTTCTGCTGTGGCGGCGGCTCGGGCGGCGGCGGCGCTCCCGCCATCGCCCCCGCCGTCGCGGCGTTCTGCTCCGGCGTGGGCGTGGGACTTGGAGAGATTGGCGCGGCGACGTTCGGGGTTGGCGCGCCGGGCGTGGCGATCCGGGCCGTTTCGGCGCGGTCGCGTTCCATCTTGCGGCGCCATTCGTCCGCGTAGACCGCCTGGAGAATCTCCGGAGTGCCGGAGAGTTCGGGGTCGTCGAGGCGTGCGCCGCCCGGCTGGGCGATTTCGGCGAGCAGCGCGGCGCGCGGATCGCCTTGCAGCATCGCAGCGCCGGGACGGGCCCCCAGGCCGAAACGGTTGAACGCAAGGCGCCACGCCGAATCGCTGACTGACATCGCCCGCTCCGTCGTTCGCGCCTCCCGACATGCGCGATTATGAGGATCGAGGCTGAGCAGAACATGAACGGCGCCCGCGACCCGGTCGCCTCGCTCGCGCAAACACACTATATTGAACTATCCGAGACTTAGCCGAGACGCGATTCGATGCCCCAGACGCGCCACATTCTCATTGTCGACGACGACGCCGATTTGCGCCAGGCGCTGACCGAGCAATTGGCGCTGCATCCCGAGTTCAAGGTTTCCGAGGCCGCCGACGCCGCCGCGGCGCGCCTGGCGGTCGAAAACACCGCGCCCGACCTCGTCATCATGGATGTCGGCCTGCCCGATATGGACGGGCGCGAAGCGGTGCGGCTGTTGCGCGCGGCGGGGTTCAAGCGTCCGATCATCATGCTCACTGCCCGCGATTCGGACGCCGACACGGTGATCGGCCTCGAATCGGGCGCCAACGACTACGTCGCCAAACCGTTCCGCTTCGCGGTGCTGCTGGCGCGCATTCGCGTGCAACTGCGCCAGCACGAGGCGAGCGAGGACGCCGAATTCCAAATCGGGCCCTACACCTTTCGCCCCGCGACCAAGAATCTCGTCGACGCCAAGGGCGCCAAGCTGCGCCTGACGGAAAAGGAAGCGGCGATCTTGCGCTTTCTCCACCGCGCCGAGCGCCAGGCAGTGCCTCGCGAAACGCTGCTGCGCGACGTATGGGGCTACAACGCCAACGTCACGACGCACACGCTGGAGACCCACATCTATCGTCTGCGCCAGAAAATCGAGGACGACCCGGCCGACGCGCGTCTGCTCGTCACCGACGTCGGCGGCTACAAGCTGCTGTCCTGAGCGGGGCGATCGGAGCGCGACGCCATGAGCCTTGAAAGCGACATCCAGACAATGGGGCGAACGCCCCCGCTCGATCTGTTGCCGCGCGAGGCGCTGCAACTGCTCGCCTTCTCGTGCCTCAAGATGGCGCTGAAGGCGGGCGAAACGCTTTTTGTCGAAGGCGAAACGGCGGACGCGGCGTATTTCGTACTGTCGGGCGCAATCGATCTGACCTCTCGCGGCGTCAAGCGCCGTATCGAAGCCGGCGCCTTGATCGGCGAAACGGCGCTGCTGACCGACGTCTTGCGCCGAGCGGGCGCGCGCGCGGCCACGGACAGCGTCGCGCTGCGCATTCCCAGCGACGTGTTTCGTCGCGTCCTTTCCGAGTTTCCGCAAGCCGCGGCGAAAATTCAAGCCGCAGCGTCCGCGCGCACGCGCGGCCTGCTCCAAAAGCTCGAAAAAGTCCGCGCGCGGTCGTTCGACAGCTAGTCGAGAAAACCGACGCTCCATGGCGGCGTTGCGAAGGGGCGCGCGCGACCCTTTGCGGACGTTGCTGGCGGCGGGGCGGAACGGCGCGCAGGGGTGGAGCGCGGCCGATGATCGCGCTGAACGGAAACGCTCGGACGAGACCCTCTTCCCGCATAGGCTCGCGGAGAGTTTCGTTGCTGCGCTCCGCCAGCCAGTCGCGACAAGCCGGGACGAGCACGTGGGTGGCGTCGCTTAAGGCCACAGGCCGTTGCGCTCGCAACCGCCGTGTCCGATTCAGGCGGTTTCGAAATTGCGGAACCAACAGCGGCTTGCTCTAAGCGACGCTGCCAATGCTCGTGTCGATCGCCATGAACGGCGCCTTCAACCCCGCCAGTCTGCACCCCTGGGCGATCGGCCCGCCGGGGAGGATTTCGTAGAGATGTTTGAGGCCGCCGCGACCGTGGAACTTCTCATCCAGCGCATCGTGCAGCTCACGCAAATTGATAGCCGCCCAATCATGGCGCGCATAGTAATTCTGCAACGCGCGTATCGCTTCCCAATGCTCGTCGTTCAGCGTCAGATCTTCCTGCTTTGCGGTTTCCTGCGCCGACTGCCGCGTCCACTCGACCGGCGCTTCGGGAAAGTCAGGGTCTCGGGAAACGTCTCGAATGAGCATGCAGGTATCGAATGGTTCTCCCACCATGATCCGCTCCTCAATTGTTGATTTCAGCCCAGCGCAGGATGCAGTTTTTAAAGAATGGCCCCTGCAGCGCGGAATGGCAAGGTTACTGTCATGCCGTGTCGCGAGCACATGATATGTCCGGTTTTGCTAGCACATGGTTTGTCCGGTTTTAGAAGCGCCTTTTTGGGAGGCGGGGATGAGACGGACAGAGGTCCTGCGGGAGGTCCGTCTGCTTTTCGTCTCCCCCCTGAGCGACCAGTGGCCCGAAACGGCAGTCTGCGCCGCGAAGCCGAAACGTCCGCATTCCACCGATTGTGTTGAAAAACTCGAATTTCGGCGTCGATCAAAATTAAGGAGGTCGCAGGCGAGCATGACGAAAATTCCGCAAGCGGTTCGGCCGAGCGGGCGGTTTTGCCGCGTGTGGCCCTCGCGTGCGCCTTGCCGTGACAATGAGCCGCACGGGCGACGTTCGACGCAAGAAATCGAGATTTTCGCGATCGCCTATCTTCCGAGTTTTTCAAAAGCATCGACCCAACGCCGACGGTCAGAGTCGGGCGCCTTTCGTCCGGTTTTCACCACGCGTTCGCGCTTCGATCCGCGCCCGCTGTCATCGCCTGCCGTAGCTGGGCGTGGGCGGCGGACGAAGCGGCGAATTCGGGCGCGCTGATTTGGCTGTGATGCGAACTCGGGGCGTCGGAGGCGGCGCGGGTCGGCTGCAGCTCGATCATCGCCGCGCCCATCAGCACGGCCAGCGCGACGCCGAGCGAAAGCGAAAATTGGCGGCGCGCCGCGGCGACGTCGAGGCCGAAGCCGGATTCGTGCGATGCGAAGAGAACGGCGTTTGACATCGGCGGCTCCAAAAGCTTGTGTCGCTTTCGTCCTTACGGTCCGCTCTCGCCGTCGGGCGGGCGCGCCGTCGAAATGGGAAAGACGAATTGGCCATGAAAAATTCGCCGACCTCCTTTGCGCTGGGCGCGGCGCGCGCGCCGAGCGCGGCCGACATCGACGCCCTCGCACAGGCGGCTTTCGCCCAATTGCCCGCCTCGTTTCGCCGGCTGTGCGAGGGGCTGGTGATCCAGGTCGTCGACTTCCCCGACGACGAGACGCTCGACGAAATGGACGCCGAAAGCGAATTCGATCTCTTGGGGCTGTTTCGCGGCCGCGGCCTGCCGAATCAGCCCGCCGTCCCGGAAACCGGCGCGATGCCCAACATGATCTGGCTCTATCGCCGTCCGCTCCTCGACTTCTGGTGCGAGGGCGAGGAGACGCTGGGCGCCGTCGTCACGCACGTGCTGGTCCATGAAATCGGCCATCATTTCGGCCTCTCCGACGCCGGCATCGCGGCGATCGAAGCGGCCGCGCGCTGAACGGACGTCGACGCGAGAGCGCCCTTCACAACGGCGTCATGCTCGCTATAGACTATGGGCGTGGCCGGAATCGGTCCGGCAACTCAGTGTGCGGGGGAACGGAGCGTCTTCTTGACAATTCATGTTCAGGCCGAGACGCCGGAAACATGCCCGGCTTTGGTGCTCAACGCGGACTTTCGTCCCCTGAGCTATTACCCTCTTTCGATCTGGTGCTGGCAGGACGCGATCAAGGCGGTGTTTCTCGACCGCGTGAACATCGTCTCGCAATACGACACCCTGGTGCGCAGCCCGTCGTTCGAAATGCGCCTGCCCTCGGTCGTCTCGCTCAAGAGCTACGTCAAGCCCTCGCGCTTTCCCGCGTTCACGCGATTCAACGTGTTCCTGCGCGACCGCTTCACCTGCCAATATTGCGGCGAGCGCGAGGATCTGACCTTCGATCACGTGGTCCCGCGCGCCAAGGGCGGCGTCACCAGTTGGGAGAACGTCGTCGCCGCCTGTTCGGTGTGCAACCTGAAGAAGGCCGACCTGCTGCCCTCGGTGGCGCGGATGTGGCCGGCGCGCGCGCCCTATCAGCCGACCGTGCACGACCTCCATCAAAACGGCCGGCTGTTCCCGCCCAACTACCTCCACAGCTCCTGGATGGACTATCTCTACTGGGATAGCGAACTGGAGCCCTGAAGCGCGCCGCCGCCGGCTTGCTCCCAGTTCGGCTCGCGGCGCGTTGCAGCGCTTGCGGCCAAACACCCGGCCCCTCACCCAGCCTCTCCCCGCGCGCGGCGAGAGGGGAAGAACGGCCTGGCGTCCTCATCGTTTCCCAAAGTCCGCGACGCGCATTTCGGCGCCGGCCAGCGGTCGCCGAATGTGACAGCAACGCCTTGTTAATACTGCAGTTTCATGATTTCGTCATAATAGGTCTATTGGGCGGTAATTTAGTAAAATTTTACTTCGGATATGATGATTTCGGCGCGTTCCTCAAGCGGCGAGATCAACATGAACGCCATGGCGCCCGACAAGCTTGCAAAGTCCTCGCCCCTGTTCGAGCCGAAGGACGTCGCCGAGCTTCGCCGGCGATGGAGCGTGGCGCGCCCATTGGGCGCGGCGCTGCCGCCGTACGAAGAGCTGCTGCTGGGCAGTCTCGGCCGCATCGACGACAACATCGTTCTGCTCGCCGGCGACGCGTCGGACGCCAACATTCGCCGCATCGGCCGCAACGTCAGGGTCTGGATCGAGGGCGCCGACAGGAACGTTCGGCTGTCCCAGCTCGCGCCGGATTTCGCCTGGACGTTGTCGAGCGCGGCCCAATGCGCCGTCGGCAACGGCGCCCCGCATCTCACCGAGGCCTACTTCGCCCGCCATGGCCAGGTGCAATGCTACGACATCCTCGCGCTGCCGCTCGCGAACCGCTGGGGCTCTCCGTTCGTTGCAATCTATGTCGGCGAGCGCGGCCCGCGATACAGCCTGGTGGACGCAATCTTTCACGCCAGCGACGAGGGGGTGATCGCGTTCGCCGCGATCCGGGACGAGGGCCGCCGCCCGATCGATTTTCAGATCATCGATCTCAACGCCGGCGCCGCGAAATTACTCGGCCAGAGCGCCGAGCGCCTGCGCTGGCGACGCCTGAGCGAAGGCGAGCATGCGTTCGCTTGCGAAAGCGTCATCCGCCGTCTCCACCAATTGCTAGCCGGAGGCGCTCCCCAGGAACGCTTCGAAATCACGACGCAATCGCACAACGAAACGATCCACGTCGGCGTCAGCCTCACGCGGATGAGGGACCTCATTTGCGCCTCGCTCACTGACGTCACCGCGCTGAAGCTGCGTGAGGAATCCTACCGGCTGCTGTTCGACTCCAATCCCATGCCGATGTGGATCGTCGACGCCGAGAGCGCGCGCTTCCTGGCGGTCAACGATGCGGCGATCGAGCATTACGGCTATTCGCGCGAGCGTTTCCTCGCCATGACGGCGGACGAGATCTGCTGCGCGGACGAACGGGCGAACTTGCGATGCGCGCCCTGCGGCGCCGACCGCTCCGATCAAGGCTGCCGACACGTTTGCGCCGACGGCCGCGAGATCGAGGTCCTCGCCTTCGGTCGGAAAGTCGCTTACCGCGGACACGCCGGCCAATTGGTGGCGATCGCCGACATCACCGAGCGAAAGCGGGCCGAGGCCGAGGTCGCCTATCTCGCCCATCACGACGCGCTCACCGGGTTGCGCAATCGCGCCTATTTTCGCGAACAACTCGCCGCGTCGATCGATCTGCGTCGGCGCAGCCAGGAGGCGTTCGCGGTCTGCTGCCTCGACCTCGACCTCTTCAAGGACGTCAACGACACCTTCGGCCACGCCACCGGCGATCGCTTGTTGCGGATGGTCGCGCAGCGGTTGCAAGGCGCCTTGAGCGAGGGCGATCTGACGGCGCGGCTCGGCGGCGACGAATTCGCGATCGTCCTCAATTCCGGCATCGCGCCCGCGGAGGTCGGCGAAGTCGTGTCTCGACTGATCGATCTGCTTTCGCAGACTTATTCAATCGACGGCTTCGAAGTCGCGATCGGCGCGAGCATCGGAGTCGCGCTGTTTCCCGACGACGGGCAGTCGGCGGACGAACTTCTCAAGAACGCCGATCTGGCGCTCTATCAGGCCAAGTCCGAGGGCCGGCGCCAGCATCACTTCTTCCGCAAGGACATGCATCGCAAAGCCCATGACCGGCGCGTCCTGGAAGCCGATCTCAAGAACGCGCTCACCGCAGGTCAGCTCGAAGTCCACTATCAGCCGCTCATCGACATATCGGGCAATTGCGTCAGCGGCTTCGAGGCGCTGTTGCGCTGGCGTCATCCCGCCAGGGGCATGATCGCGCCGAACGACTTCATCCCGGTCGCAGAAGCCACCGGCCTGATCATTCCAATCGGCGAATGGGTGCTCAAGACCGCCTGCGCCGAAGCCGCGACTTGGCGCGACGGCATCTCGATCGCCGTCAATTTGTCGGCGATCCAATTCCGCACGCCCAATCTCGTCAACACCGTGATCGGCGCGCTCGCCCACTCCGGCCTCGCCCCCGAGCGGCTCGAACTGGAGATCACCGAATCCGTGCTCCTCGCCGAGACCGAAACGACGCTCACGACGCTGCACAAGCTGCGCGACTTCGGCGTCCGCATCGCCCTGGACGACTTCGGCACGGGGTATTCGAGCCTGAGCTATCTCAGAGGCTTTCCCTTCGACAAGCTCAAGATCGACCGATCGTTCGTCAAAGATCTCTCCGACCGCGACGATTGCGTCGCGATCATTTCGGCGATTTCCGGCCTCGCCAAGAGCTTAGGGATCGCCACGACCGCCGAGGGCGTCGAGACGCAGCAGCAACTCGACTTTCTCCGCGCGCAAGGTTGCACCCAGGCCCAGGGCTTCCTGTTCAGCCCGGCCAGGCCCCGCGCCGAACTTTCCGAACTCGTCGGCAAGATCAACGGACTGGCGGACAAGGCGGCCTGAGGGCGCGCGGGCGCGCCAAACGCGCCTCTCACCGTCGAGATGCGCTAGCGCCCTACTCGGCGGCGGCCGGATAGTCCGCGCTCAGGCTCGTCTCCCGCCACTGTTCGAATTCCTCCATCATCGCGGCGAGTTGGCCTCGCGCGACTTCGAGGCCTTGGCGGCCGAGCACCAGATGGTGCGGCGGCGTCGGCAATTGCAGCGCCTTGATGACCGCCTCGGCGGCGCGCGCCGGATCGCCCGGCTGCTTGCCGCTGTATACCGGAATCTCCCGGCGCCGCTTGCCGGCGGTTTCCGCGTAATCGGCGATGACGTTGGGCGATTGCTTGAGCGAGCGGCCGCCCCAGTCGGTGCGGAACGGACCCGGCTCGACCAGCATCACGCGGATCCCGAGCGGCTCGACCTCCTGGGCGAGCGCCTCCGAGAGGCCCTCGACCGCGAATTTGCTGGCGGCGTAATAGCCGCCGCCGGCCGACCCGCGCAGGCCGCCGACCGAGGCGATGTTGACGATCGCGCCGCGGCGGCGGGCCCTCATGCCGGGCAGGACCGCGCGGATCATCGCCGCGAGGCCGAAAAAGTTGGTCTCGAACTGGGCGCGCACGCCCTTGTCCTCGCCCTCCTCCACCGCGGCCATGTAGCCGTAGCCGGCGTTGTTGACGAGCACGTCGATGCGGCCGAACGCGCGCTCGGTCTCGGCGACGGCGCTTCTGATCTGATCGGCGTCGGTGACGTCGAGCGCGAGCGCCTTCGCTTGGGCCTCGCGTCCCGTGACGAGATCGGCGATCTGCTGGGGATCGCGCGAAGTGACCGCGACGCGATAGCCGTGCGCCAGCGCCGCGCGGGCGAACTCGCGGCCGAAGCCGCTCGAACAGCCGGTGATCAGCCAGACCGGGGAGTCGTTGGCAGTCTTATCCATGGATCGCTCTCCTGCATGAGGCCGAAACGCGCCCGCGTTGTCGACTGCGGGTCCAGCGAGGCGACCGCCGATTTTGCGCATTCGGCGGCGTTCGCCGCATCGCAGGCCGTGTTTCTTGAGGCGCCGCCTAGACGCCTGGGCGCCGTTGCGGCGATCTCGCCGCACATCGCGCGCCGTTCGCAAACCGAGGCGCGTCGACAATCTTCAAGGCCCGCTATTGAGCGCGAGGACGCCGAGCATTGCATTGACGGCGATCAAGCCCCGTCGGCGCCGCGTCGTCGCTTTGCGCTTGACGGCGCGGCGCGGCCGGGCTAGAAGTTTGTTCATGATTTGTTCCGGACATTAACCATGCCCGCTCAAGCCTCGAAACTGCTCGACGATTCCCAGCGCGTCGTCGTCGCGCGCCAGCTCGGCGCCGCCTTCGCCGATCGGATCGTCGCCCCGGAGCGCCGGCGCGGCCGCGGCGCGGCGTCGAACGCCTCGGGGCGCTTCGAGTTTCTCCGGCGCGAGGAAATCGACGACGGCTGGGAGCCGGACGAGGCGCCGGCGCCCTTCGAGACGGAGGTCACGCTCGAACGGCCGCGCTCGATCATCACCCGCAACGAATCCCCCGACATCGCGTTCGACCGCTCGATCAATCCCTATCGCGGCTGCGAGCACGGCTGCTTCTATTGCTTCGCGCGGCCGAGCCACGCCTATCTCGGGCTTTCTGCGGGCCTCGATTTCGAGAGCAAGCTGTTCGTCAAGGACGGCGCGGCGGCGCTGCTGGAGCGCGAACTTGCGGCGCCCAAGTACCGCCCGCGCGTCATCGCGCTCGGCGCCAACACCGACGCCTATCAGCCGATCGAACGGCAGTACCGCGTCACCCGCTCCATTCTCGAAGTGCTCGCGCGGGCGCGCCACCCCGTCGGCATCGTCACCAAGTCCAACCTCATCCTGCGCGATCTCGATTTGCTCGCGCCGATGGCGGCCGAGGGCCTCGTCAAGGTCTTCGTCTCGGTGACGACGCTCGACCGCGGCGTCGCGCGGCGGATGGAGCCGCGCGCGCCGACGCCGGGCCGGCGCATCGAGGCGATCGAGCGGCTCGCCGCGGCGGGCGTTCCCGTCGGCGTGATGGCCGCGCCGATCATTCCCGCGGTCAACGACGGCGAAATCGAGACGATCCTGACGCGAGCCTACCAGGCGGGCGCCCGCGAGGCGGGCTACGTCACGCTGCGCCTGCCGCTGGAGCTGCGCGAGATTTTCCGCGAATGGCTCGCCGTCAACTTCCCCGACAAGCTCAAGCACACGCTTTCGCTCACGCAGTCGATGCACGGCGGCAAGGACTACGATTCGCAATGGGGCCGGCGCATGGCGGGCTCCGGCCCCTACGCGTGGATGATCGGGCGCCGGTTCGAGATCGCCGCGAAGCGCCTCGGTTATCGCGAGACGCCGATCGAGCTGAGAAACGACCTCTTCCGCGCGCCGATCCCCGCCGCTGCGGGCGAGCCGCGCCAATTGTCGCTGTTCTGAGGGAGCGGGGCAGCGCCTTCCCTTCTCCCTTGCGGGGGAAGGGACTCTTAGCGCCCTCAACTCGCCGCACGCCACGGCGCGCGCTGCGCGCCTTCGCGTTTGCGCAATTGCGCCTCGCGCTCCCCGATGTAATCGCGGGTGCGCGGCACGACGTCCTGCCGTCTGGTGAGCTGGATCTGGAACACCATGTGGCCATAGATCCGGAACGAGACTTCCGAGCCGGCGAGATAGAATTCCCACATCCGACAGAAGCGCTCGTCGTAGAGCGCCTTGGCCTCCTCGCGATGCGCGCGGAAGCGCTCGCGCCACGCCTTCAGCGTATCGGCGTAATGCAGCCGCAGGATTTCGATATCCGTGACGTATAGGCCGGAGCGCTCGATCGCCGCCGTCACTTCCGACAAGCTCGGGATGTAGCCGCCGGGGAAAATGTATTTCTTGATCCAGGGATTGGTCGCGCCCGGGCCGTCGCTGCGGCCGATCGCGTGCAGCATCATCATCCCGTCGTCTTTCAGCAGGCTGCGGGCCTTGGCGAAATACTCGTCGAAGCCGGCGACGCCGACGTGTTCGAACATGCCGACCGAGACGATGCGGTCGAATTGCTGCTCGACGTCGCGATAGTCCTGCAAGCGAAAGGCGACGCGCGCGCCGAGGCCGGACTCCGTCGCGCGCGCCGAGGCGACGGCGAACTGCTCCTGCGACAAGGTCACGCCGGTGGCGCGCGCGCCCGCGACTTGCGCCAGATAGAGCGCCATGCCGCCGAAACCGCAGCCGATGTCGAGAACGGAGTCGCCCTCGCCGATGAGCAACTTGGCGGCCAGATGCCGCTTCTTGGCGAGTTGCGCCTCTTCCAGCGCCTGCCCCTCATGCTCGAAATACGCGCAGGAATATTGGCGATCGGCGTCGAGGAAGAGGCCGTAGATCCGTCGGTCTAGATCGTAGTGCCGAGCGATGTTGCGCAGGGCGTGCCTGCGATCGTTGCGTTGGTGGAAGCGGCGCAGCGCGACGCGCGCCTCGTTGAGCACCGCGATCCAGCTCAGCCCAGCGTAGGAGCCGATGTTGCTCGCGCCGAGCGCGAGAAGATCGTAAAGGTCGCCGTGCGTCAGTTCGAGGCGACCTTCCATGTAGAGCTCCCCGAGCGCCAGTTCGGGATTGAGCGTCAACTCGCGCTCAGCGGCGCGGTCGGCGATCTTGATGGCGAGCCGCGGCCCGGCGCGATCGCCGAAAACCCGCACCACGCCGTCGCAGGTTTCGACCTCGAGATGGCCATGACGGATCAATTTGGTCAGGAAGAGCGCAAAAAACTGGGTCATGCGACACCCCCGGCGGAACGAGCCTGGGCGCCAAAGGCCCAACAGGCCACCGAACACTGGACCAAAGTGTATGCATGAAATCCCGGAATTTCAACATTCAAGATGGGCGAATGTCACGTTCGCGCGCCGCGCGCCCAAGCGAGCCTCGTCATTGACAAGGCCGGCGGCGGCGCCTATCTCAGCGCGCGATCTCTCCCGTTGCGCGGAAAAGGACGCGATAGGCGTCATTTTTTCGCGCTTTTGTCGTCGTCATCGCCTGATATGCTGGGCGGCTTTCCGCGAGGAGTTTGGCGTCCCGAGCTTGGATGCGCTGGGAACGTCCAGTCGGCGTGGCCTCGCCAAGGCGGCGCCGGGGCGCGGCGGCCAATGGGATCGGCGAAGGCGTTGCGGGGTCGGAAAGGTCGGATATGCTCGGCTCTTATTTGAAGAAGGTGTTCGGCTCCGCGAATGATCGGCGTCTGAAGGGCTATCGGCCGAAAGTCGCCGCCGTCAATGCGCTGGAGCCGGAATTCGCGGCGCTGAGCGACGAACAATTGCGCGGCAAGACCGACGAATTCCGCGCCGCGCTCGCCGCCGGCAAGACCATCGACGATCTCGCCGCGCACGCGTTCGCGGCGGTGCGCGAGGCGGCCAAGCGCACGCTCAAGCAGCGCCACTTCGACGTCCAGCTCATCGGCGGCCTAGTGCTGCACGAGGGCGCGATCGCCGAGATGCGCACCGGCGAAGGCAAGACGCTAGTGGCGACGCTGGCGACCTATCTCAACGCGCTCGCCGGCAACGGCGTGCACATCGTCACCGTCAACGACTACCTCGCCCGCCGCGACTCCGAATGGATGGGCCAGATCTACAAGTTCCTCGGCATGAGCGTCGGCGTCATCGTGCATGGCCTCGACGACGAGGAGCGCCGGGAGGCCTATGCCGCCGACATCACCTACGGCACCAACAACGAATTCGGTTTCGACTATCTGCGCGACAACATGAAGTACGACATGTCGCAGATGGTCCAGCGCGGCCACAGCTTCGCCATCGTCGACGAAGTCGACTCGATTCTGGTCGACGAGGCGCGCACGCCGCTGATCATTTCCGGTCCTTCCGAAGATCGCTCCGGCCTCTATGTCGGCGTCAACGCCTTCATCCCGCAATTGAAGCGCGAAGATTTCGAGATCGACGAGAAGCAGCGCACCATCAATTTGACCGACGCCGGCAACGAGCACGTCGAAGCGCTGCTGCGCGCGGCCGGGCTGCTCAAGGAGGGATCGCTCTACGAAGCCGCCAACGCGACCCTCGTCCACCACGTCAATCAGGCCTTGCGCGCGCACAAGCTGTTCCAGCGCGACAAGGAATATATCGTGCGCAACGACGAGGTCGTCATCGTCGACGAATTCACCGGCCGCATGATGCCGGGCCGGCGCTACTCGGAGGGCCTGCATCAGGCGCTCGAGGCCAAGGAAGGCGTCACGGTGCAGCCGGAGAACGTCACCCTCGCCTCGATCACGTTCCAGAACTATTTCCGCCTATATAAGAAGCTCGCGGGCATGACCGGCACGGCGGCGACCGAGGCCGACGAATTCGCCGAGATCTACAAGCTGACCGTCGTCGAAATCCCGACCCATCGACCGGTGAGCCGCCTCGACGAGGACGACGAAGTCTATCGCACCGCCGAAGAGAAGCTGCGCGCGGTGGTGCGCGAGATCGAGGAAGCCAACGCCAAGATGCAGCCGATGCTGGTCGGCACGACCTCGATCGAGAAGTCGGAGCACTTGGCCGAAGTGCTCGAGCGCCGCGGCTACAAGAAGATCGACTTCACCCAGCCCGACGCGATGACCGCGCTCTACGCGGCCGCGCGCATCGGCAAGTCGTCGAAGAACTTCGCCGTCCTCAACGCGCGCCACCACGAGATGGAGGCGTTCATCGTCGCGGAAGCGGGCGTTCCCGGCGCCATCACCATCGCCACCAACATGGCCGGCCGCGGCACCGACATTCAGCTCGGCGGCAACGTCGAGATGCGCGTCAAACAGGAGCTCGACCCTGCGGCCTCGCAGGAAGAACGCGACGCCAAAGAAGCCGCCGTCCGCGCCGAGGTCGACGTGTTCAAGCAGAAGGCGATCGAGGCCGGCGGGCTCTATATCGTCGGCACCGAACGTCACGAGAGCCGGCGAATCGACAATCAGTTGCGCGGCCGCTCTGGGCGCCAGGGCGATCCCGGCCGTTCCAAATTCTTCCTGTCGCTGCAAGACGACCTGATGCGCATCTTCGGCTCCGAGCGCATGGACGCGATGCTCAAGCGCCTCGGGCTCAAGGAGGACGAAGCGATCGTCCATCCCTGGATCAACAAGGCGCTGGAGAAGGCGCAGCAGAAGGTCGAAGCGCGCAACTTCGACATCCGCAAGAACATTCTCAAGTTCGACAACGTGATGAACGACCAGCGCAAGGTCATCTTCGAAGATCGGCGCAAGATGATGGCGCAGGATTCGCTCGAGCCGTCCATCGCCGACATGCGAGCGGACGTCATCGACGATCTCATCGCCAAGCACATTCCCGCGGACGCCTATCCCGAGGCGTGGGACGTGGCGGGCCTCAAGCAGGAGGTCGCGGAGAAGCTCAATCTCGATCTGCCGGTCGAAGACTGGGCGAAGGAAGAGGGCATCGCCGACGAAGAAATGTCCGAGCGCCTGCTCAAGGCTGCGGACGACGCCTATGCCGAGCGCGTCGAGCGCAACACGCCCGAGGCGATGCGCTACGTCGAAAAGCAGGTCATCCTGCAGTCCCTCGACCATCTCTGGCGCGAGCATCTGGTCACGCTCGACCACCTGCGCCAGGTGATCGGTTGGCGCGGCATGGCCCAGCGCGATCCGCTCAATGAATACAAGTCCGAGGCGTTCGACCTCTTCCGCACCCTGATCGCTCAATGGCACGAGGCGGTGACCGCGCAGATGATGCGCGTCGAAGTGCGCTTCCAGGCGCCCGAGCCGCCGCCCCCGCCGATGCAGTTCCAGCACCTCGATCCGCAGACCGGCGAGAACAAGTCGCCGTTCGGCCAGATCGCCGAACCGGTCGACGGCGGACCTTTTTCCGCCGTCGCGGTCGCTGCGACCGCGGCGCCGGCGCTGGGCGGCGTGGCCGAGCGCGACCCCGCCAATCCCGCGACCTGGGGCAAGATCGGCCGCAACGAGCCGTGTCCGTGCGGCTCGGGCAAGAAGTTCAAGCATTGCCACGGTCAGCTCGCCTGACGACGCTCGATGCGCGGACGACGCGGGCCGAGGCGCTCGAAGCGCTGACCGGCGCGATGCGCGAGGTTGCCGACGAGCCCGGACGCGAAGCGCGGCTGCTGCTCGCCGCCGCCGGCGCTCTCAAGGCGAGCGACCTGATCGGCGCGCCCGAAGCGCCGTTGGGCGTCTCGGCGGCGCGCGTGAGCGAATTCGCTTCGCGTCGCCTCGCCGGCGAACCGCTTTCGCGCATCGTCGGCCGCCGCGAGTTCTGGAGCCTTTCCCTCGCGATCTCGCCCGAGGCGCTCGACCCGCGCCCGGAGACGGAGACGATCGTCGAAGCCGCGCTGGCGCGCTTCGCCGAACGGCGCGGCGAGCCCCTCGCCATTCTCGATCTCGGCGTCGGTTCGGGCGCGCTATTGTGCGCGCTGTTGAGCGAATTCCCCGTCGCGCGGGGGCTCGGCGTCGACCTCAGCCAAGGCGCGGCCAGGATCGCGCGCGCCAATGTCGAGGCGCTCGGCCTCGCGAGTCGCGCCGAAATCCGCGTCGGCGACTGGGGCGCGGGGCTCGAAGGGCCGTTCGATCTGATCGTCTCCAACCCGCCTTACATCCCGAGCGACGAAATCGCCGGCCTGGCGCGCGAAGTGCGCGACCATGATCCCCGCCTGGCGCTCGACGGCGGCGCCGACGGGCTGGAGGCCTATCGCGCGCTTCTGCCGCAGATCGCCGGGCTCCTCGCGCCCGCTCACGGTTGGTTCTTTCTCGAAGTCGGCGCCGGCCAGGCGGAGGCGGTCGAGACGATCGCCGCTGCGGCCGGGCTCGCCGGCTTGGCGATCCTGCCCGATCTGGCAGGCGTCGCGCGCGTCGTCGCCGGTCGGCTGAGCGAGGCGCCCAAGCGACGCTAGCCGCTTGCCACCAGCGACGATCCCCTTCACATTCGTTGGCGCCCACCCCTAGGGAAGCCCCGGCCCCAATGACAGCGGTAGACTCCTCCCTCGAACAGCCGCAAGGCGAACTCACCGTCCGCCTCATCGCCATGCCGTCCGACACCAACGCCAACGGCGACATCTTCGGCGGCTGGGTGCTCAGCCAGATGGATCAGGCGGGCGGCATCGCCGCGGTCGAGCGCGCGAAGGGGCGTGTGGTGACGATCGCGGTCGAGGCGATGACCTTCATCCGTCCGGTCAAGGTCGGCGACGTGCTGTGCGTCTATACGAGCGTCGACCGCGTCGGGCGCACTTCGATGAAGATCCATATCGAGGCTTGGGCGCGGCGCTTCACCTCGCATGTGCGCGAAAAGGTGACCGACGCCTATTTCACCTTCGTCGCGGTCGACGAACACGGCCGCCCGCGCCCCGTGCCGCCCGCTGCTTGCGCAAGCGCTGAATCGTCGCAAACGTAGTTCACGCCGCCGACGGCAAGCCGCGCCGCCGGCGCGACGGCCTGTCGACGGCGGGATCGAAGAATCGCACCGTGCCTCGGCCGTCGGCCTTGGCGCGGTAGAGCGCCGCATCCGCGTTGGCGAGCAACGTCGAAGGGCCCTCGCCGTCCCCAGGGAAGACGGCGACGCCGATAGAAAGGCCGACGCGCAGGAGCCGGCCGTCGACTTCGAGATCGTCGTCGGCGGCCGCAAGCAGGCGCTCGGCGAGAGCCTCGGCGGACGCCGGCATTTCGCCCTCGGTCAGGATCGCGGCGAACTCGTCGCCGCCAAAGCGCGCCAGCAGCGCGCCATTGCATGCCGATTGCAGACACGCAGCCAGGCGGCGCAGCAGCCCGTCGCCGCCCGCATGGCCGTAGACGTCGTTGATCTCCTTGAAGCGGTCCAAATCGATAAAGAGGACGGCGAAAGGCGCCCAGGCGGCAAGAGGGCGGGCGCACAAATCCGTCAGGCGCTCCAAGAACGCGCCGCGATTGGGCAGATCGGTCAGGGCGTCGTGATGCGCGATATAGTGGATTCGTTTGCGTTCGGTGATGTCCTCGCACAAAGTGAGAAGATATTTCGGCTCGCCGTTCTCCCCAGGGATCGCGAGCTTCTTGGTCGCCAGGACGCGCGTGTCGCCGGGCGACGTCTCGACGGTGTGTTCCGCCTCGATCGTCAGATTGCCGGGCTGGAGCGCCGCGCTGTCGCCGGCCAGCAGCTGGTCGGCGGCGCATTCGGGAAGCAGGTCTTGCAGCCGCCTGCCGATGGCGGCCTCGCGCGGAATTCCGAGCAGGCCTTCCGCGGCCTTGTTGAGCAAGACGAAGCGTTCCTCCGGAAGCTCCTTCACGGTGACCATCATCGGCATATTCTCGATGATGGTGTGAAGAAACGCCTCGGCGCGGCCGATCTCGGCCGCCGCGGCTTCGCGCTCGTTCGCGTGCCGGAATTGCAGAATGGCCACGATGAGGCCGATCGCCGCCAAGGCGCAGAACAAGCCGAGCGCCAAGCCAACGCTTTGCATCAGGATGGCGTGCAGGAACGCCGCCGCCGGCACGTCGACGACGAAGGCGCCCATGACGTCGTTGAGGCGCCAAGCGATGTCGGCTTGCAGCGCGTTGTGACAATCGACGCAGCTTTGTTCATGCGCCACCGAGGGATAGAGCGTGCGGAACATCGGCTGGCCGTCGACGGTCACGAACTCCGAATCGGGCTTGGGGTCGGGCGTCGCGGCGAGGGCGTCGATGGCCGCCGCCATCTGAGCGTCGGCCGGCGGCGTCTTGATCGCCATCCCTTGGCGACCAACCCAGAGTAGCCGAGAATTGACGTCAGAACCGCGCGCCTTATCGAACATTTCGATCGAACGCGCACGGAATTCCGCAGGAACGGGCGCATCGGCCCCGAGTTTCGATCGGACGTTCGAATAATTGGTGACGAAGGCGTCGACCAATTGCAGCGCCGTTACTTTTTCCTCGCTCTTGTGTTCCTTGAACCAGCTCAGACTGGAATAGTAGAAGCCGCAGCCGATGGCGGCGGACAGCGCCGCGCAAAACGCGAGATGGAGAAGCAATCCCAAGCCGGACTTCGACGCTAGAAATCGCCTGCTGACTTCGACCAGTTTCACGAACAGTACCCTTAGCGGCGCGCCCTGAGGTGAAATAGGCGCACAACCGGATTAACAGGTCGTTTTCATTGACGAATTCGCCGAGGCCGGGGCTCAATCGGAGAACGACGCTTCGGAATTATCGCGGTGATGGGAACGGCGCGGGCGTGCGGACGTTCGCCTCTGGCTACTCCGCCGCCTGCCTTCGCTCCGGCGGCGCGCGCCAAACTTCCAACAGCCGCCGCCGCTCCTCGTCCGCCGCCGCCATCGCGCGCGCCTTGATTGGGCCGAAGCCGCGAATTTTCTCCGGCAGCGCCGCCAGCGCGAGCGCGGCGTCGAGATTGTCCGGCGTCAGCCCCGCCGCCAGCTCGCGGCACAACGCCTCGTAATCTTCGATCAGCGCGCGCTCGGCGCGTCGCTCGGCCGTATAGCCGAAGAGGTCGAAGCGCGTGCCGCGCAGGCGGCGCATCGCCGCCAGAACGCGAAACGCCTTCATCATCCACGGGCCGAAGCTCATCGTCTTGGCTTCGCCGGCGCTGCGATCGCCACGCGCGATGAACGGCGGAGCGAGATGGAAGATCAATCTGAGATCGCCGTCGAACGCGTCTCGAAGCGCGTCCGCGAACGCGCCGTCGCTATAGAGCCGCGCGACCTCGTATTCGTCCTTGTAGGCCATCAGCTTGAAGAGATTGCGCGCCGCCGTTTCGGCGAGCGCTTCGCTGCCCGGCGCGCGCTCGCGCTCGGCGCGCGCCAGCGCCTCGACAGCCGCACGATAGCGCTCGGCGTAACGACGATTCTGATAGGCGGCGAGGAACCCGGCGCGCCGGGCCACCAACGCCGCGAGGCTTTGATCCTCGCTCGCGCTCGGCGTGGTCGCGCCGGCGAACGGCGCAAGGCAGTCAGGATCGGCCGCCGCCGCGCGTCCCCAATCGAACGCGGAAAGGTTCATCGCGGTCGCTTCGCCGTTGAGCGTGATCGCGCGGCGAAGCGCCGCGGCGGAGAGCGGCAGGTAGCCCAACTGATAGGCGTAGCCGATGAGGAACATATTGGCCCCGATCGCCGCGCCGAACAGCGCAGACGCCGCCGCGCTGGCGTCGACGAACCGCGCCTCGCCGCTGCATCGCGACTGGATGGACTGCCTGACCCGCTCGGCCGGCAGCGAGAAGTCCGGATTACGAGTGAAGTCGCCGGGAAAGACCTCGGCGCTGTTGACGACGACGCCGGTCTCGGCTCCGCGCATCGCGGCGAGCGCTTGCTTGGCGCCGGAGACCACGAGATCGCCGCCGAGTATCAGATCGGCCTCGCCCGCGCCGACCCGGATGGCGTGGATGTCCTCGGGGCGCCGCGCAATTCGAACGTGGCTGAACACCGCGCCGCCCTTTTGCGCGAGCCCCGCCATGTCGATGGCGCCGCAGCCCCTGCCCTCGAGATGGGCGGCCATGGCGAGGATCGCGCCGACGGTGACGACGCCGGTCCCGCCGACGCCGGCGACGAGGATGGCGTAAGGCCGCTCGCCGATCTCGCGCCGAACCGGCTCGGGGACTCGAGGCGCCGCGACCGCCTCGGCGAGCGCCGCCTTGGGCCGCGCGCCCGCGATGGTGACGAACGACGGACAGAAGCCCTCGGCGCAGGAATAGTCCTTGTTGCAGCTCGACTGGTCGATCCGGCGCTTGCGCCCGAATTCCGTCTCCAGCGGCTGCACCGAAACGCAATTGGACTTGACGCCGCAATCGCCGCAGCCCTCGCACACGCGCTCGTTGATGAAGATGCGCTTGTCGGGGTCGGGATATTGGCCGCGCTTGCGCCGTCGGCGCTTTTCGGCGGCGCAGGTCTGATCGTAGATCAGCACCGTTGCGCCTTCGACCGCGCTGAGTTCTTTCTCGACTTCGATGAGGTCGTCGCGCGGACGGATGGTTACTCCCGGCGGCCATTGCGTCCCCGGCGGATATTTGCCGACGTCGTCGGCGACGACGACGACGCGCTTGGCGCCGTCGGCCGTCACCTGGCGCGCGATCTGGGGAACGTTGAGCCCGCCTTCGTGGCGCTGGCCGCCGGTCATCGCCACGGCGTCGTTGAACAGGATTTTGTAGGTGATGTTGACATGAGCGTCGATCGCCCAGCGCAGCGCGAGCGCGCCGGAATGATTGTAGGTGCCGTCGCCGAGGTTCTGGAACACGTGGCGGCGCTTGGAAAAGTGCGATTCGCCGACCCAGTTGGCGCCCTCGCCGCCCATCTGGGTGAAGCCTTCAACGTTGCGGTCCATGAACAGCGCCATAAAATGGCAGCCGATGCCGGCGTAGGCGCGCGCGCCCTCGGGCGCCAGGGTCGAACGATTGTGCGGGCAGCCAGAACAGAAATAGGGCGCGCGCGTAGCCGCCTCCTTGATCCCGGCCAGTTCGTCCCGGGTAGCGCGAACGCGCGCCAGCGCCGAAGCGAGATCGGGGTCGGGACTGAATTTCAGCAACCGTTCGCCGATCGCGATCGCGATGTCCTGGGGATCGAGCGCGCCCTTGGCGGGAAACAGCCATCGCCCCGCTTCGTCGCACTTGCCGACGACCACGGGCTGATGCGCCGCCCCGTAAAGCTCCTCGCGCAGTTGCGCCTCGACGAGCGCGCGCTTTTCCTCGACGACGACGATCAGCGACAGGCCGTCGGCGAACGCCTTGAGGCCGGCCGGTTCGATCGGCCAGGCGCAGGCGAGCTTGTAAAGGCGGAGGCCGAGCGCCTCGCAGCGCGCTTCATCGACGCCGAGTTCGTCGAGCGCCTGGCGGACGTCGAGATAGGACTTGCCGATCGTCGCCACGCCTATCTTGGGACGCGCGCCGCCCGAGGCGACGATGCGGTCAAGCCGGTTGGCGGCGAGCCAGGCGACGACGGCGGCGCGCTTGTGCTCGTGCAGGCGCGCCTCTTGCGCGAGCACGCCGTCGTGACGCCGGATGTTCAGGCCGCCCGGCGGCATGAGAAAATCGCTCGGCTCGACCGAAGCGACGCGGTCGAGCGAAGCGTCGACCACCGCCGTCGATTCGATCGTGTCCTTGAGGCATTTCAAGCCGACCCAGACGCCGGCGTAACGGCTGAGCGCCCAGCCGAGCGCGCCGTAATCGAGAATTTCCTGCACCCCGGCGGGCGACAGCACCGGCATCATCGCATCGACGAAGGCGAATTCCGATTGGTGCGCGGTGGTGGAGGATTCGGCGGTCGGATCGTCGCCCATCAGCGCGATGACGCCGCCGTGGCGCGAAGTTCCCGCGAGATTGGCGTGGCGGAAGACGTCGCCGGAGCGGTCGACGCCGGGGCCCTTGCCGTACCACAGCGAGAAGACGCCGTCGAAGCGGCCTTCACCGCGCAACTCCGCCTGCTGCGTTCCCCAGATCGCGGTCGCCGCCAGCTCCTCGTTGAGCCCGGGCTCGAAATGGACGTCATTGGCGGCGAACAGGTCCGCCAACTTAAGGAATTGCTGATCGAGCCCGCCGACCGGCGAGCCGCGATAGCCGGAAACGAAACCGCCGGTGTCGAGCCCAGCGCGCCTATCCCGCTCCTTTTGCGCAAGAAGCAAGCGCGCAATCGCCTGCGCGCCGTTGAGCAGCACGCGTGATTTCGTCAGATCGAAGCGATCGGCGAGCGTGACCGGGATCAGGGAATCGAGCGCGGCGCTCGGTCTGTCGTCTATGGCCGGCCTCCCGATGAACGCGGACAAGAAATCCCGCCGCCGAGCTTCGCCTGTCTCGGTTGACGAGAATCTGATGGCTTTGCCGCCAAATTGCAAGCCGAGGCAACCGCTTCGCGCGGCGGCTTGCCGTCACGCCTTCGAGGCCACGCCCCTGCGAGAGACGGGACGCTAGCCGCCCACGACCTCGAAATCGACCGCGACATTGCCTCTCGTCGCGTGCGAGTAGGGGCAAATGGCCTCGTGGGCCTCGCGGACGAATTGCTCGAGCTCGGCCTGCGGCAAGGCGGGATCGACGACGCGCAACTTCACGACGATGCCGAAGCCGCCCGCCTCGCGCGGGCCGACGCCGACCGAGCAGGTCACGCTCGCTCCGCTGGCGTTCTTCTTGTGGCTGTGCGCGACGAAATCGAGCGCGCCACCGAAGCACGCGGCGTAGCCCGCCGCGAAAAGGTGCTCCGGCGTCGTCGTCCCCGGCTTGCCGGGACCGCCCATTTCCTTGGGCACGGAAAGATCGACGCTGACGGACTTGTCGGTCGTTTCGGAATGGCCGTTGCGACCGCCGGTGTTGACGGCGGTGGCTGTGACCAGCGTTTTGACTGGCGAAATCATTCTCGGGCCTCCTCTCCAAAGCGCCAAACGCCCCTCGAGCCAAGCTCGAGGGGCGTGTCTCGGATCGTCGGCCGCCGTTTACTTGACGACGACGTTCGTGCCGACGTGAACGCGACTGTAGAGGTCGATTACGTCAAGATCGCGCATGCGAATGCAGCCGGACGAAACGGCCTGCCCGATCTCGTCGGGCTCGTTGGTGCCGTGAATGCGGTAGAGCGTGTCGTGATTGCCCTGGTAGAGATAGAGAGCGCGCGCACCCAAGGGATTATCGTAAGCGCCGGCGAGCGGGCCGTGCGAGAGATAGACCTTGAACTCAGGCCAGCGCTGCATGATCGAGGCGGTCGGCATCCACTGCGGCCATTCGACCATGTGTCCGACAGTGGCGCGACCGGTCCAGCCGTAGGCTTCCGCGCCGGTCGCGACCTGGTATTGGATCGCCTGCTTGCCCGGCAGCACAAAATAAAGATGCTTCGACGTGGTGTCGACGACGATCGTTCCGGGCGGCTCGCCCGTCGGGTCGGCGACGTGATTGCGCTGGATCGGGATCGACCATTCTTCCGGCGGGGCGAGAGCCATCATCGTCTTGTCGCGAGGCGTCAACTTGGTGTCGAGCGCCATCGGCGAGCCGATGGGTGCGCACCCGGTCAAAAACGCGCCGGCCAACAACGCCGCGCCAATCGTCAAAATCCTGCTCATCATCCCCGCGCCCATCGCCCCAAGTTCAGAAGTCGCTAACCATAAACAACACTAGTTTACCGAATCTTTCCCATCCCCGCGAACGTTTACGCGAATGGCTTTCGCGGCGCCAGCCCTTCCCCGGCGGGACGGCGGCAAATCCGGTCACTTCGTCGTTACGGGACGGCTGTGACGCGGATATAACACATTTTTCACGATATTGTCGTGTATTTAACGCCGCGTCGGCCATTTCAGCCGGATGCAACCCGGCCCGGAGTCCCCACGGCCGCCGCCGGACTCAAGAGCGTTTGCGTCCAAGCAACGGGGTGATCACACGCTTGGCGAGTTCCCTCAGCCGTTGCTTGGCGTCCGCCGCGGCAAGCCCCAGCGAGAAGCCGCGCGCCGCGCCGGCGTGCAGCGCCAGCGCGAAATCGGCGACATCGAGCCGCGCGCCCCACAGCCTGTCGATCATGGGGTAGTCCGAAATCGCGCAGGAATCGATCAGCGTAAGACCCGGCTCGCGCTCCAGCCGGCGCGACAGATCGAGCGTCAGTTGCAGTCCCGGCGAGTATTCGGCGAAGCGCTCGTCATAGGCGGTTTTCCAATAGAAGGCGCGCGCTCCCGAGCGCAGCACGAGGCCGATGGCGATCGGTTCGCCGTCGAGCGCGAGGCTGTGCACGGCGAGCTGGCCGCGCGCCGCGAACCGTCCGAGCATTTCGCGCGTGAACGCGGCTCGGGCGGCGTCGGCGCCGAGCGCGGTGCCCCGCGCGCCCTTCCATCCGCGTTGTTCGAGCGCCAGAAACGCGTCGACTTCGCCGGCGTCGACGACGACTTTCGCTTCCAGGCGGCCGCGTTCTTCCAGGCGCCGGCGTTGGCGCGCCCATTCCTTGCGGCGCCTCTTGTCGAGGCTCGCTTCGAAGCGCGGCGTCGGCCCGACCGGCAACGCCGCGCGCCGGCGCAGATTGATCGTTCCCAATCGCAGCGACTCGCGTTCGGCGAAGGCCTGGACCGCGCCCGCCATCGGTCCGTTCGTCTCCAGCAACGGCAGCACCAATCCGTAGACGCCGCGCCGTTCGCGCCTCAGCCAGGCAACGATCGCGCTCAGCGCCCGCGCGGCGCCGTCGCGATCCAGGGCGATCGCCGCGAGCCCCGCTTGTTCGCTGCGCCAGACGCGCGCCAAGCCGAGCGACAGGCGCGGAAACTCCAACGCGGCCAAGCCGATCAACGTTGTGCGCGCCGCGTCGCTCCACACCAGCAGCGTCGCGACGCGATCCGTCGGCGCCAGGCGCACGAGCGCGGGAATGAGGAAGGCGCTTTCGGCGAAGACGTTGGGCTGCGTAGCGCGCGCGGCAAGGTCCAGCCACGCCGCTTCGCAGCGCGCAAGGTCGCGCGGGTCCGGCGTCTCGACAAAGACCGCTGCGCCGGCCCTTGGCTCCGTCACAATTGGATCGCTCCAGCCTCGACGCCGGCGACGAAATCCGCGTCGACGCGGCAATAGACGCCTTGGCCGCGATCGTCAAAGTAGATCGGATCGTGGGCGCGCTCGGGATCGAACCCTTGCGCGACCAGCTCGGTCTTTTTCGGCTTGAACGTGCCGGTGAGATCGAGCTTGGGGCGAAAACGCAAGAACACCGGGCGCGCATAAACGGGCAGGCGCTCGACGATCAGCGCGCGCAGGCCCGCCAGATCGAAAGTCGCAATATTGTCGATGACCAGCGCCGCCATGCCGGCGCGTCCATCGTGAGCGGGAACCGCCACGCCGTAGACGATCGCCTCCAGCACGCCGGGAAACGTCGCGATCGTTTCGGCGACCTCGGTGGTCGAGACGTTCTCGCCCTTCCAGCGAAAGGTGTCGCCGATGCGGTCGACGAAATAGTAATAGCCGCGCGCGTCGCGCCTGAGGAGGTCGCCAGTGCGGAACCACGCATCGCCCGGACGGAACACGTCGCGCAGGATTTTTGCTCTCGTGGCCGCCGGATCGGCGTAGCCGTCGAAGCGCGCGGCGGGCTTCTTTGGATCTTGCAGGATTTCGCCGAGTAACTCGCCCGGCTCGTCGATGCCGCATTCGATGCAATGGCCCCGCGCGTCGCGCTTCTCGACGCCCTCGTCGACGTCGAAGGCGACGGTCTTGACCGGAAAGCGTTTGGCGGCCCATCCCGGCAGGCGGCCGACCGCGCCCGGATGCGAATCGAAATTGAACAGCACGACGTTGCCTTCGGTCGCGGCGTAGAATTCGAGCACGTCGCGAATGCCGAAACGCTCCTGGAACGCCGAGAAGATATCCGGCCGCAGCCCATTGCCGACGCACAGACGGATCCGATGCGCGCGATCGTTGGGGCTCGGCGGCGTATTGAGAAGATAGCGGCACAATTCGCCGACGTAGATGAACATCGTGCAGTCGTGCCGGATCGCGTCGTTCCAGAATTCGCTCGCCGAAAAGCGCTCGCGGATGTAGCACGAGCCGCCGACCGAAAGCGCGACGCCGCTGGCGATGACGCCGCCGTTGGAATGGTACATCGGCAGGCAATTGTACAGGCGATCCTCGGCGCGCGCGTTGGTCGCGGCGGCGAACGCGAACATGACGCGCAGCGCGCGCGAATGTGTGATGCGCGCCGCCTTCGGCAGTCCGGTCGTGCCCGAGGTGAAGATGAAGAGCGCGCTGTCGTCGATCGTCAGCGCGGGACGCTCGTGCGCGGCGAGCGGCGCCGCGCTGAAGGTCTCGACTTCTTCGTCGATGCGCTTTTCGACGCCCGCAGCCTCGCCATGGACCAAAACGGCGAGATCGGCGCCGAGATGCTGTTGTGCGCCGGCCCATTGCGATCTCAGTGAGGTCTCGACGATGGCCGCCTTGGCGCCGACGATGGCCACGCAGTGGGCGAGCGAAGGACCGGTCAGATTGGTGTTGATCAGCGCCGTCGCCACGCCGACGCGCGCGAAACCCATCCAGATCGCGAGATATTCCGGCCGATTGGGCATCATCAGGCAGACCGCGTCGCCCTTGCGCAGGCCCCGCGCCAGCGCCCAATGGGCGTAGCGGTTGGCGCGCGCGTCAAGTTCGCGGTAGGTGAAGGCCTCCTTTTGGCCGATGAGCGCCGGCCTATCGGCGTAGTCCGCGGCCCAACGCTCGAGATAATCGCCGATCGTTCGAGTCGGCGCCTCGGCGACCTGCCCCGTTCGTGTCAAAGCGCGAAAGATACCCTTCGCATAGACGATTTCGCTCTTCAATCGAGCCAGCATGCCGGCGCTTACTCCCCCCACGGCGACCATGATCGCGATAGTTCATCTATGAACGAGATTGCTGAAATGACAAGCCGGGCCACGATACTTTTGCCTCCTCGGGGCAGCGTTCTAGCCTAGCAGCCCGCCGGGGCGCGGGGCCAACGGGTTTTCGACGAGCGCGGCAAGGTCGGGCGCGTCGATCTGCGGAACGCCGGACAAAGCGCCCCACAGCCGGTCGATGACCGCGCGCTCGACCCCGTCGACAATGACGACGACGCGCGTCGTGCGGTCGCCGTCCGGCCAAGCCTCGAGGCGGCGCGGCGCGTGAAAGACGTGTTGCGCGCCGTTGATCACCAGCGGTTCGTCCGGATGCTCGGTGAGCGCGACAAGGCCCTTGATCCGCAACAGCCGCGGCCCGAGCATCTCGCGCAGCAGCCGCTGGAAGCGCGCGAAGGCGGGCGCGCCGACCGGATCGGGCGCTGAGAAGGCATAGGCGCGGATCGAACCGGCATGGACGCTCGCGGCCGCACCGCCCGCGCGAGGGGAAAAATCGAGCGGCGCGGAGAGGAACGCCTCGAGGCCGAATTCGCCGGCCGCGGCGTCGAGGATCGGCGCGACGGGATTGATGTCTTCCATTGTCGCGCGCAGCCGCGACAGGCGCGCGGCGCGGCCCGGCGCTTCGACAAGATCGCTCTTGGTCAGCGCGATGCGATCGGCGAGTGCGACTTGTCGCCGCGCCTCGCCATGAACTTCGAGCGTCGCCGCGCCGTTGACGGCGTCGACGAGCGTCGTGACGCCGGCGAGCCTCGTGCGGCGCGCCAGAACCGGATCGGCCATCACGGCGTGCAAAATCGGCGTCGGATCGGAAAGGCCGCTCGTTTCCAGGACGATCCGGGAGAATGGCGCGAGGGCGCCGGCGTCGCGGCGGACCAGCAGATCGTGCAGGCAATCGATGAGGTCGCCGCGCAAGGAGCAGCACAAGCAGCCGGACGGCATGACGATCACTTCGCCCTCGATCGCTTCGAACAACAGATGGTCGAGCCCGACCTCGCCCCATTCGTTGACGATCACCAGCGTGTCGGCAAGCTCGCGCGCGTGGAGCAGGCGGTTGATCAGACTGGTCTTGCCCGCGCCGAGAAAGCCCGTCACGACATGCAGCGGAACGGCGAGATCGCCTCCCGCCGGTGTGGATTCCATTGCGCTTGGCGCTCCCGGCGCGGTCGTCATCGCGCACTTGTAGGATGTCGCACACCCTCCGCGCAACCGGTCGCGCGCTCCGCAATTGACGGGGCCGCCGTCCGGTTCTCCCTGATTTGGCTTTCGTGCGACGGCTCCGCGATTCCCCTGGTCGACCCGGCGAACGCGTCGTTGGCCGGGGCAAAGCCTCGGGCGCCCAAAAAAATCACCAAACGGGAAATAGAGTCTCTCTAAAGTTTCGCGAGCCGCGCCCGACGTGCGACAGCGCGCCGCGATGCCGCCGGAGACTTGCCGTGGCGTTTGCCCGCTCCGCCCCCGCCTCGCCCGCCGCCGCGGGCGCGCGCGTCGTCGTTCGGCACTCCTTGTTGGTGCGGGTGTGCCATTGGATCAACGCGGTCTGCATCCTCATGATGCTGATGAGCGGGCTGCAGATTTTCAACGCCCGTCCGGCGCTCAGCTGGGGCGCGGCGACGAACTTCTCCAATCCGTTCTTGTCGATGAGCGCACGCGAAAGCGACAATGGCGCCGTCGACGGCGTCACCACGCTGTGGGGCCATTCGTTCGACACCACCGGCCTTTTCGGCGTCTCGCGAGGACCATACGGCGATCTAGAGGAGCGCGGTTTTCCCTCCTGGGCGACCCTCCCGGCCGAGCGGGATCTCGCGATCGGGCGCCGCTGGCACTTCTTCTTCGCCTGGATTCTCGTGGCCAACGGCCTCGTCTACGTCGTCGACTTGTTCGCGCGCCGGCACGTTCGTGATCTTCTTCCCGGCCGCGACGAATTGCGCTCGATCCCGCGAACCGCATGGGACCACCTGCGCCTGAAGTTTCCCAAGGGCCGCGCGGCGCTGCGCTACAACGTGCTGCAGAAGCTCGCCTACTTGAGCGTCGTCGTCGCGCTGCCGATCCTCGTGCTCGCCGGGCTGACGATGTCTCCGGCGATAGACGCGGCGTTTCCCTGGCTGCTCGATCTGTTCGACGGCCGCCAGTCGGCGCGCACGATCCATTTTTTCTTGGCGACCTACCTCGTCGTCTTCGTCGTCGCGCACGTGACGATGGTGCTGGTCTCCGGCTTCGTCAACACCATGACGTCCATGATTACGGGGCGCTACCGCATCGAGGAGGATACCAATGAGGCGTGAAAAGCCCTTCAGCCGTCGCCAAGTCCTCACGGGAGCGGTCGCGGGAGGCGGCGCGCTGGCGCTTTCCGGATGCAGTCTCGATTCGCGCTCGCCCGGCGTGATGTCGATCCTCGACTCGGCCGAGACGCTGAACCGCATCGCGCAGCGCGTTCTGTTGGCGCCGCGCGAGGCGCTCGCGCCCGAATATGCGCGCGCCGACATTTCCTCCTATTTCAAGCCCAACGGCTCCACCGATCCCGACGATCCCGCTTACGTCGCGGCGCGCGACGCGCACTTTGTCGATTGGCGGCTCGAAGTCGGCGGCCTCGTCGACAAGCCGCTCAAGCTTTCGCTCGCCGATCTGCGCGCGATGCCTCCGCGCACGCAGATCACGCGTCACGATTGCGTCGAAGGCTGGAGCTGCATCGGGCAATGGACGGGCGCGCCGCTGAGAGAAGTGCTCGACGCGGCGGGCCTGAAGCCGTCGGCGCGCTACATCGCGTTCTTCTGCGCCGACGATCTCGGGCGGGATATGGGGGAAGAAGGGCTCTACTACGAGACCATCGATCTTATCGACGCGAACCACCCGCAGACGATCCTCGCCTATGAAATGAATGGCGCGCCGCTCGCCGTCGAACACGGCGCGCCGCTGCGACTGCGCGTCGAGCGTCAGCTCGGCTACAAGATGGCCAAGTACGTCATGCGCGTCGAAGCGATCGACAGCTTCGCCGCCCTCGGCGGCGGGCGCGGCGGATTCTGGGAAGATCGCGGGTACGAGTGGTATGCGGGAATTTGACTGACTTGACCCGGATTGAGCGCGCCGCTATGCGCTGACGATGACCATTCGCTTCCATAAGGGCGATCTTCCCGACGGCCTCGATCTCGGCCCGGTCGTCGCCATCGACACCGAGACGCTCGGCCTCGAAGTCAGCCGCGACCGGCTCTGCGTGGTGCAGCTTTCGCGCGGCGACGGCGACGCCGAGATCGTCCAGATCGCGCGGGGGCAAACGCGCGCGCCCAATCTCGAGAAGATGCTGGCCGACGCGAACGTGCTCAAGCTCTTTCATTTTGGGCGCTTCGACATGGCGACCCTGTGCCACGCCTTCGGCGTGATGCCGGCGCCGGTCTATTGCACGAAGATCGCCTCCAAGATCGCGCGCACCTACACCGATCGTCATGGTCTGAAAGACCTGACGCGCGAGCTCATCGGGGTCGAGATATCCAAGCAGCAGCAGTCCTCGGACTGGGGCGCCGAGGCGCTCAGCGAGGCCCAGCTCTCCTATGCCGCCTCGGACGTGCTGTATCTGCACGCGCTACGCGACAAGCTCGATGCGATGCTGACGCGCGAAGGCCGCGACGGGCTCGCGCGCGCGGCGTTCGGCTATCTTCCCGAGCGCGTGCGTCTCGATCTCGCCGGTTTCGCCGAGATGGACATTTTCGCGCACGCTTCGCCCTAGTCGCAATCGAGCCCGTACTGTTCTTTCATCTGGCGGCGCTCTTCGGCCGTGGCGTGCGCGAGCGCCGGGCAGGCGGTCGCATTGCCGACGATTTTGCCGTCCTGCCAATACATCCAGTCGCCGATGTCCTCACGGGTGAACCGGATGGTTTGGCCCAACGACACGCCGTGCACGCGCTCGGCGTCATTGGCCAGACGCGCGGAAAAGGCCGCGCCGTCGACGCGCAGACTGTCCGCCCAAAACCACTCGATCGCGCCGGGCGCGCCGGGACGGACGACGGCGTAACCGGGAGCGCCGGGCGTATCGATTAGGCCGATCTTGACCGAAAACCCCTCGGCGCCCGGCGGTGGATCGCGCCATTTGGCGAGAAATCCGTCGAGGGTCGCCGCCGCGCGGGCGAAGGCCGCGCTCATCGCAGGATCGCCCTTGGGGACCAAGGGAACCGGATTGGGGTCGCCGGCGAAGGCCGCCCCCGAAAGCGCCGACGCCGCCAACAGCGCGGTGGCGACGAGGACTTCTTGCCTTCGCGCGAATTGTGGACCGGCCGAATGGTCTTGCTGATGGCAGAGACATGAGCGGCCCCCGATGGCGAGGCGCTCAGCCTACCGCCTTCCCGGCCGAGATCAACATGGCGAGCCCGCGACATTTTCGACCCGCGGGCGCGAGGAGGCCGGCGGCGGCGCGCTATTCCGCCGGCGCCTTCACCGCGGGATTGTCGGGGTGCTTGGTCCAGTTGCGCGGCGGTTGCGCATAGTCGAGACCCGTGCGCGGATCGACGCCCTCCGTCTTATGCGCCAGCTTGATGCAATTCTCGACCGGGCAGACCAGCACGCACAGGTTGCAGCCGACACATTCGGCTTCGTTGACGACGAACTTGCGCTCGCCATTGATCGTGGGGAAGATCGCCTGATGCGAAGTGTCCTCGCAGGCGATGTGGCAGCGTCCGCATTTGATGCACAAGTTCTGATCGATCTCGGCCTTGGCGACATAATTGAGATTGAGGAATTGCCAATCGGTCACATTGGGTATGGCGCGGCCGCGAAAATCGTCGATGCTCCGATAGCCCTTGACGGCCATGAAACTCTTCAGGCCGGAGGTCAGCTCGTCGATGATCTTGAAGCCGTAGGTCATCACAGCCGTGCACACCTGAACGTTGCCGGCGCCCAGCGCGATGAACTCGGCGGCGTCCCGCCATATCGTCACGCCGCCGATCCCCGAGATCGGCAGGCCCGCCGTCTTCGGATCGCGCGCGATTTCCGACACCATCGACAGCGCGATCGGCTTGACCGCCGGGCCGCACATGCCGCCGTGCGTCCCCTTGCCGTCGATCGGGTTCACCGGCGCCATCGCGTCGAGATCGACACCCATGATCGAATTGATGGTGTTGATGAGCGAAACGGCGTCGGCGCCGCCCCGCTTGGCTGCGTGCGCGGGATGGCGGATGTCGGCGACGTTCGGCGTCAGCTTGACGATGACCGGCATGCGCGTGTGGGCCTTGCACCAGCGAGTCACCATCTCGATGTATTCGGGCACTTGGCCGACCGCCGAGCCCATGCCGCGCTCGGACATGCCGTGCGGACAGCCGAAATTCAGCTCGACGCCGTCGCATTCCGTTTCTTCGACCCGGGCGAGGATCTTTCGCCAGGACTCTTCGTCGCACGGAACCATCAGCGAGACCACCAGCGCGCGGTCCGGCCATTCGCGCTTGACCTCCTTGATCTCGCGCAGATTGATCTCGAGATCGCGGTCGGTGATCAGCTCGATGTTGTTGAGCGCCATCACCCGCCGGTCGGGGCCGTAGATGGCGCCGTAGCGCGCGCCGGAGACGTTGACGACGGGCGGCCCCTCCTCGCCGAGCGTCTTCCACACGACGCCGCCCCAGCCGGCGCGAAACGCGCGCTCGACATTGGTCTTGCGGTCGGTCGGCGGCGCCGAAGCGAGCCAGAACGGATTGGGCGACTTGATGCCTACGAAACTGGCGCTGAGATCGACCATTTCGCGCTCCTTCAGCTCTGGGCCTTGGATTTCAACGCCGCGTCGATCGAGCGCGCCGCCAGCTTGCCGTCTTCGACGGCGGCGACCGTCAGGTCGAGCCCGCCCGCCACGCAGTCGCCGCCCGCCCAAACGCCGGCAAGGCTGGTGCGCCGCTCGCCATCGACGACGATGCGCCCGTTGCGATCGAACTCGACTTCAGCGTCGGCGAGCGCGTCGGGCGTTCCCCTCTGGCCGATCGCGGCGAACACCACGTCGGCCTCGACACGATAGGCGCGGCCGGCGCCGACGAGTTCCCCGCCCTCTTCGCGCGTGCGTTCGAACAGGACGCCGCTCGCCGCGCCGCCGTGGCTCTCCAGCGCGACCGGGCGCGCCCACGGGCGGATGAGCACTCCGCTGGTCTGCGCGAGCTCCCGCTCGAATCGGCTCGCCTTCATCTGATGGGCGCCGCGTCGATAGGCGATCGTCACGCGATCGGCGCCGAGGAGCTTCGACTGCACCGCGACGTCCACCGCGGTCATGCCGCCGCCGATGACGACGACGCGCCGCCCGACCGGCAGTTTGCTGAGGTCTTTGGCCTGCCGCAGCTCGGCGATGTAGTCGACAGCGTCGATGACGTTGGCGAGTACGCCCTCGCCCTCCAAGCCGAGTTTGTTGGTCGCGCCGAGGCCGAGCCCAAGGAACACCGCGTCATAATCGCTCCTCAGCGCCTCGAGCGAAAGATCGCGCCCGAGCGCGACGCCGTTCTTGACCGTGACGCCGCCGATCGAGAGAATGAAGGCGACCTCCTTGGCGGCGAAATCGTCCGGCGTCTTGTAGGCGGCGATGCCGTATTCGTTGAGTCCGCCTGCCTTCTCTCGCGCTTCGAATATCGTGACTTCGTGGCCCGCGACCGCGAGCGCATGCGCGCAGGCGAGGCCCGCTGGCCCCGCGCCGACGATGGCGACGCGCTTGCCGCTCGGCGCGGCGCGAGTGAACGGGGTCTCGCCGGTCGCCATCTGCGCGTCGACGGCATAGCGCTGAAGCCGGCCGATGCGGACAGGTTTGCCCTCGGCCGCCTCGCGCACGCAGGCTTGCTCGCACAGCGTGTCGGTCGGACAGACGCGCGCACACATGCCGCCCATGATGTTGGCGCCGAGGATCGTGGCCGCCGCGCCGAGCGGGTTGCCGGCGGCGATCTGACGGATGAATAGGGGAACATCGATGCCCGTCGGGCAAGCGCGCTGGCACGGCGGGTCATAACAGAAATAGCAGCGATCGGCTTCGACCGTCGCCTGATGCGCGCTGAGCGCGGGATGCAGATCGACGAAATTCGCCTCGAGCGCCTCGCGGCTGAGACGCCCTCGCGCGACGTCGGCGAGTCCAGGCTGTTCGGAGACGATTCCCATTGCGGCTCTCCTGCGGCGCGGCGCGCCGAGCGCGGTCTCGAGAAATCCTGACCAATCGGTCAAGATGCTCGCTCGGCTTGCTCGTCATGTCAAGAGCGCGAAAGCGCGCGTTGCGCAAGCGCCGGGGCGCGGCTAGTTTCGCGCGAGCGGTCCGCTTCGTGCGCCGGCGCGAGTGATTCGCCGCGACGCGCCGAATGTTTTTGCGCGGATTTCGTTCGCTGTCGACGGTGGAAAGGCATGATGGAGCGCCCAACCGTCCACGTCATCGGCGCAGGATTTTCCGGACTCTCGGCGGCGGTCCATCTCGCGGCGACGCCGGACGCGAACATTGTCGTTCACGAAGGCGCCGCGCAGGCCGGGGGTAGGCGTCGGTCATTTTTCGACGGCGCGACCGGCATGACCATCGACAGCGGCCTCGACTTCGTGCTTTCGAGCTGGCGCTCCGCGCTGGCGGTGATCGAGGCGATCGGCGCGCGCGCGCAATGGCGTGAGGTCGCATCGAACGGAATCGCCTTCGCCGATATGGCGAGTGGCGAACGCTGGACGCTGCGGCCCAACGGCGGGCCTGTTCCCTGGTGGATTTTCGATTCGCGCCGGCGCGCGCCGCAGACGCGCCTGAAGGACTACTGGCCCGCGGCGCGGCTCGGCCGCGCCCCCGCGAGCGCGCTGCTTCGCGACTACGCGCCGAGCCGCGGCCCCGCCGCCGAGCGCCTTTGGCGACCGTTCGCGCTCGCCGCGCTCAACACCGATCTCGACCGCGCCTCGGCGCGTCTGGCCGGCGCGGCGCTGCGCGAAATGCGGTTCGGCGGCGCGCGACCGCTGATGCCGACCCACGGGTTGGCGCGCGCGTTCGTCGAGCCCGCAGTGAAAGCCCTGCGACGACGCGGCGTCGCGATCCGCTTCGAGCGGCGGCTCGCCGCGCTCGATCTCTCAGGCGAGCGCGTGGCGGGACTCGAATTCGAATACGACCGCGTCGATCTCGCCCCCGGCGACGCCGTGATCCTGGCGACGCCGCCGCGAACAGCGGCCGTTCTCGCGCCGGGACTGAGCGCGCCGCAAGAGTTCGATGGCGCGATTTTCGCGCATTTCGCGATTTCGCCGCCCCCCGACGCGCCGCCGATCCTCGGCGCCGTCAACGGCGCGTTCCACTGGATGTTTTGCGGCGACGGGCGCATTTCGGTCGCGATCAATGAAGCTGGCGCCTTGATGGAGGCGCCGCGCGAAACGCTCGCGGCCGACTTGTGGCGCGACGTCGCGGCGCTGACGGGATTGTCGGACGCGACGCCAGCTTGGCGAGTCGTCAAGCAGAAGCGCGCGACCTTCGCGGCGACGCCACGTGAGGACGCCCTGAGGCCGAGCTGCGAAACCCAATGGCGCAATCTCTTTCTCGCCGGCGCCTACGTCCAGAACGGCCTGCCCGACACATTGGAGAGCGCGGCGCGCTCCGGCGCCGTCGCTGCGGAGCGAGCAAGGAAATGGCTCGATGCGCAGTGACCCCACTTCTCGCCGCTTGCGATCCGAGAGATCGTGTTTAGAGCCCGTCGGCAATCAACCGCGCAATCCGTCATCGCTTCGCACCGCTTACAATGACGGCCCGCCGATTCCCTTATTTTCCGATAGGCGCTTCTCGCCTTCAGGACGTCACGCCCTCGACTAATTGCGCTTCTTCATTCGCGCTGTCGTCTTCGTCTGTTCTCGTCCCGTACGACAGAAAACCCCGGCGCCACTCTCTTTGAGCGACGCTGCCGAACTCGTAAGGGTTTTGTTCGATCTGTACGCCCCAGGCCGCCGCAACCAAGCCTTCGTCGTAGAAGCTACTGTCGCACATACTGAGCCTCATTCTTCGTGCGAAAGCATATCATCAGATTCCCGAACGGACGGGCACTTGTCCACAGTTTCGAATCGCCGACTGAAAAATTTTTCCGGGCGTGTCTTTCGCGCCGCCCGATCTGCTCCGCCCGGACGATGCGCGGCGTCCGATCACAGGGTCGTGAGTTCGAGCCGCTCCGCCCTATTGGGCGAAGGTGTTGCAGGAAATCGATCTGGCCGCTGTTGAGGCCGATGGTCAGCCATTTCTGGCGCATCGCGGATGAGCCGTGGGTGAAGCTGTCGGGCACCGCGTAGCCGCGCGCCGCGGTTTGCAGGCGGTCGTCGCCGATCGCCTGAGCGGTCGCCAGAGCCTTTTCGATGTCGCCGGGATCGAGGATTTTCCACCTCTGATTGGCGTTGGCCGCCCAGACGCCGGCGAAACAATCGGCCATCAGTTCGACGCGCACGGAAAGGGCGTTGGCCTGGGTGCGGCTGACGCCCTGCTTGGCGGCGTCGACCTTGTCGAGAATGCCGAGCAGGTCCTGGACGTGATGGCCGACTTCATGGGCGATCACGTAGGCGTAGGCGAAGTCGCCGCCGCCGCCGTATTTGGTCTGCATGTCGCGGAAGAACGACATGTCGAGATAGATCTTCTTGTCCACTGGGCAATAGAACGGTCCCATCGAGGCCTGCGCCCCGCCGCAGCCCGACGTCGTCGCGCCGTCGTAGAGCACCAGCTTGGCGTTGGTGTATTGCACGCCCTTCTGCGCCGGCAGGATTTGCGCCCAGACCGCTTCGGTCTCGCCCAGCACATGGGCGACGAAGGTCTTCATCGGGTCGTTGCGGCTGGCCGAGAGCTGCCCGGCAGGGGTGGCCGGGGCCTGGATCGCGCCGTTGGAGCCGGCGCCGGTGACGATCTCCGCGCCACCAAGGAGAACGCGTGGATCGATGCCGGTAAAATAGCTGATCAGGACGATAATGATGATCGCGCCGAGACCGAGGCCGCCCGATCCGCCCCCGAGCGGGATGCCGCCGCCTGAGCCGCGGCGATCCTCGATGTTCGTCGACTCGGGGGTGTTTTCCCATTCCATGACGTCTCTCCCGACGGCGCGCGGCGATTTCAGGCGAACGCGCGCTTCCTAGCAGAGCCGCGCGCGCCGGGGTAGAGGCGGCGCGGACGTGGACGAGGCGACCCGGACCTCGTATGAATTCCCTCATCGAATCGTTCCAAGCGGCGCGAGGACGCGCCCGCTCGCAAGGAAACCCGAATGACCGAGCGAATGCGCCGCGTCGCCTCGCTGCGGGAGAGGCGCCGGGGATGCTGACGAATAAGGGTAAGTATGGGTTGAAGGCGATGGTCCATTTGGCGGGCATGCCGCTGGGGCAGCCCGCCCTGGTCGCCGACATCGCCGCGGCCAATAACATCCCGAAGAAATTCCTCGACGCCATTCTCGGCGAATTGCGCACCGCCGGCCTCGTCCACTCCAAGAAAGGTCGCGGCGGCGGCTATGTCCTCGCCAAGAGCGCCCACGAGATCATGGTCGGACAGATCGTGCGCGCTCTCGACGGCCCGCTCGCGCCCATCGCCTGCGCCAGCCGCAAGTTCTATCGCCGCTGCGACGACTGTCCGGCGGAAGTGCAATGCAGCGTGCGGCTGATGATGATCGAGGTGCGTGACGCGATCGCGGTCGTGCTCGACAACCGCTCGCTGGCGGCGATGCGGGCGCTGACCGAGTCGGACGAGGAAGAGCTGACCTATCAAATTTGAGCGCGCGGGCGGGCGCGCCGCACGGGGCGCGGCAGGCGGCCCTGGGCTTCGACTTGCAGGGGTTGATCGGCGTCAACGCCGATTTGCCCTTTGCCGAATAGGAAAATTTGGAGGTGCGCCTCTGCGGGCGGCGTCGCCGTCGCGCAAGGCTTCGATAACGTCGCGGGAACCCAATGCAGGCCGCCGCATCGAAGGGAAGGGTTGTTTCGGTCCGCGGCGCGGTCGTGGACGTGGCTTTCGACGGCCCGGCGCTGCCGCCGATCAACACCGCCCTGATCGTCGAAGCCGACCGCCAGGAGCCGCTGGTTCTCGAGGTGCACGGGCACGTCGATCCTTTCACCGTCCGGGGCATCGCGCTCCAGGCGACCGCGGGTCTGGCGCGCGGCGCGCTGGTGCGCGCGACGTTGGCGCCCCT
This sequence comes from uncultured Alphaproteobacteria bacterium, assembly GCA_963759955.1. Taxonomy (GTDB): domain Bacteria; phylum Pseudomonadota; class Alphaproteobacteria; order Rhizobiales; family Beijerinckiaceae; genus Roseiarcus. The sequence goes on along the minus strand of CAVXCA010000047.1, from coordinate 39 downwards.
GTCGACCCCGGTCGGCGACGCGGTTCTCGGCCGCCTCCT
>CAVXCA010000046.1:0-18230 GCA_963759955.1 uncultured Alphaproteobacteria bacterium | reverse complement strand
CGGGCGTCGTCAGCGATCGAACCGGCTTTCTGCCGGGCCGTCAGGCTAAAAACCGCAAGAATCCGATGCAAGGCGCGGTGCGCGAGGTCGTCGTGACGATGGAGACCGGGGGGACGTTGCGGATTCTGTCCAACGATCTGGACGCGCCCGCCAAAGAAATCTCCGACCTCTACAAGCGGCGCTGGCAAATCGAATTGTTCTTCCGCGTGATGAAGCAAACCTTGAAAATCACCCATTTCATAGGCCGCTCCGAGAACGCCGTGCGCATTCAGATCGCCGTCGCGCTGATCGCCTTTCTGTTGCTGAGCCTTTTGCGAAAGATGGCGCAAGACAATCAAACCCTGCTCGAAACCACGCGACTCGTGCGCGCGAACCTGATGCATCGAAGAGACTTCACCTGCCTCAAGCAACCGCAAAAACCGCCGCCGCGCGACTCTCGGCAGCTCTCCCTAAACTGGAGCTCATCATGAACCGGACAGTCGTGGGACAAGCCCGGCCATGACGGCGGGGGCGTTCCACGCAAGACGAGCTTATCCTAGCGCCAATCCCCCGGCCCCTCACCCTGCCTCTCCCCGTAAACGGGAGAGGAGATGAGTGGCGCCGTTCTTCCCCTCTCCCCGCGCGCGGGGAGAGGCAGGGTGAGGGGCCGGGGGATTGGCCGCCGGCGTCGCGAAGAATTGCCCGCTCACCCCCACCCCAGCGCACAAAACTCGTCGTTCGGCCGGATGCTGGAACTTCGGCGCCAGCTTATCGATTGCCGAATTTCGCGTTCCGCCATCGGCGCCAAACTTTCGCCGCCCGCGCCGCCCTGCCCCTCGCCGCCACGCAGCAGCCGTCGAGCCGACGCCGCCTCGCCCACGCCGGCGGCGGCGAACGCGAGGGGAAATTGCGCCGCCAGCATTCTGATAAACATGCCATTTCGCCGTCATGAGCAACAAGTTCTTTCTATAAGTCAGAAATAACTTTATCCTTCTCCTATCCCGCCCCCTTCGGCGGGAGCGGGAAGGAGCGAAGCGATGGACGAGGACGGCGCGAAGGAGTTGGCGCGGGCGGGGATGCGCAAGGCGGCGCGCGAGCGGCGCCAGGAGCGCTTGCGCCGCGACGAGGACATTCTCGATCTCGTCGTTTCCGGCTACGCCCAGGAGACCATCGCCGACAAGCTGCGCCTCAGCGCCAAGACGGTGCGGCGCGCGACGGCGCGGGCGATCGCAAGGCGGCGGCTCGACGGCGGCGCGCATTACGTCCTTGTGCAGGCGATGCGCCTCGCCAAGGCGATGCGGGTCGTCGACCTCAATCTCGAGAACGGCGACATCCGGGCGGTCGCTCCGTTGCTGAAGGTGATGGCGCAGCTCGACAAGTATTACGGCCTGGCGGGAAACGCGCCCCCGCCGCGGCTCATCGCCCGAACCGCCCCGCCGCTGGCGCTCGCCGCGCCGCAGGCGCCCGCGGAGGGGACCGAAAACGGCGCCCAAGCCGTTGAAATTCCTTAGCGCTGGACAGGACTGCACGGGCGCGCGGGAGCGAGGCGGCCCCGATGAAGCCGCCGGTGGCGCGAAGCGCCGGCCGGCGACGCCTCACCCCCGCCCCATCGCGTAGAACTCGTCGTTCGGCCGGATGCTGGCGAAGTTCGCCAGCCGGTTCGACAGGGCGAAGAAGGCGGCGATCGAGGCGACGTCCCAGACGTCCTCGCGCGAGAAGCCGTGTTCCATCAGCGCCGCGATGTCGGCGTCTTCGACCTCTTGCGAGCGCGTCGCCACTTTAAGCGCAAAGTCGAGCATCGCGCGCAGCTTGGCGGTGATGTCGGCTTTGCGGTGGTTGATCGCGACCTGATCGGCGAGAAGCGGGTTCTTGGCGCGAACGCGCAGGATGGCGCCGTGGGCGACGACGCAGTACTGGCACTGGTTGGCCGCCGAGGTCGCCACCACGATCATCTCGCGCTCGGCCTTGGTCAGCCCGCCAGGCTTTTCCATCAGCGCGTCGTGATAGGCGAAGAAGGCGCGAAATTCGTCTGGGCGGCGCGCCAGGGCGAAGAACACGTTGGGCACGAAACCCGACTTCTCCTGCACTTTGACGATCCGGTCGCGAACGTCCTCGGGCGCGTCGACGAGATCGGGAACGGAAAAACGGCTGATCGGCTTGGCGCTCATGGCGTCGGCTCTCTCAAGCGATCCACAGGGGATGCGGAGCCTAACACGAGTTGCGGGCGTGCCGTAGGCGAGCCCAGCGGACGCCGCTCAGCGCCGGATCGGCTCGTGCGCGAGCGCGGCGCGCAAGAAGTGATAGAGCCCCGTCAGCGCGCCGAGGATGAAGACCGCCTCGAGGCCGTGGGTCAGCATCTCCCCGAGTTGAAACAGGCCGCCGATCGCCCAACCCGCCGCGCCGCCGGCGCCCACGAGCTCGGTGCCGACGAGCACGGCGACGCTGGCGAGCGTCGTCGCGTTGGTCCAGTTGATGGGAGCGTTGGCGGCCAAGGGAACTCCATGCCTTTGCGGGAGGCGTGCGCCCCTATAATACCATTGAAACCGCAGGCGCAAGTTTCCCCTGCCCCGCCCTCCTGCAGAGCGAGCCGCCCCTTGAACGACACCGCCCAGTTTTCCCGCGCCGCGGTCGCCGCGCCGCACACCCTGGCCGCCGAGGCGGGGCGCGACGTTCTCTTGCAGGGCGGCGACGCGATCGAGGCGATGGTCGCGATGGCCGCCGCGATCGCGGTGGTCTATCCCCACATGAACGCTCTCGGCGGCGACGCCTTCTGGCTCATCCGCGAGCGCGGCGGGCGCGTGCGCGCGATCGAAGCCTGCGGCTACGCCGGCGAGCGCGCTTCGATCGCGAATTACCGCGCCCGCGAATTCGAGACCATTCCCGCGCGCGGCGCCATGGCGGCGCTGACGGTTCCCGGCTTGGTCGGCGGCTGGATGGCGGCGCTCGAACTTTCGAAAGCGCTCGGCGGCCGCCTGCCGCTGAGCCAGCTGCTCGAACCCGCGCAGCGCCATGCCCGCCAGGGCTATCCCGTCTCCGCCTCGGAGGCGCGCTTCGACCCAGCGAGCGACGCCGCGCTGATCGCCGCGCCGGGCTTCGCGCAGGCCTATCTGATCGACGGCAAGCCGGCCAAAGCCGGCGCGATGCGCAAGGCGCCCCGCCTCGCCGATACGCTCGCCCAGCTCGCCCATGCGGGCCTCGCAGACTTCTATCGCGGCGACGTCGCGCGCGAAATCGCCGCCGATCTCGAGCGCATCGGCGCGCCGGTGACGCGCGCCGATCTCAAGCGCTATCAGGCGGCGTGGCGGGAGCCGCTGTCCCTGCGCCTGGCCGACGCGACGCTCTATAACACGCCCGCGCCGACCCAAGGCCTCGCCTCGCTGATCCTGCTGGGTCTCTATGAGCGCCTCGGCGTCCCCAGCCTCGACGGCTTCGCCCATGCCCATGCGCTGATCGAATGCGCCAAGCGCGCGCTGGCGATCCGCGACGAGGCTTGCGTCGACTTCGCTCATGCGACGCATGATTTCGCCGCGCTGTTGTCTGCGCCGAACCTCGATCGCGAAGCCTCGCGCATCGACAGGACCCGCGCCGCGCCCTGGCCGTTGCCGCAGGAGAAGGGCGACACGGTCTGGATGGGCGCGATCGACGGCGACGGACTCGCGGTCTCTTGCATCCAGTCGATCTATTGGGAGTTCGGCTCGGGCTGCGTGCTGGCGCGAACCGGCGTCACGATGCAGAATCGCGGCCTCGCGTTCTCGCTCGATCCAAAAGCGCGCAATCCGCTGACGCCGGGCCGGCGGCCGTTTCACACGCTCAACCCGCCGCTCGCCGTGTTCGACGACGGCCGGGTTCTCGCCTACGGCGCGATGGGCGGCGACGGACAGCCGCAATTCCAGGCGCAGGTCTTCACCCGGATCTCCGCGGGCCAGACGCTCGCTGGGGCGCTGAGCGCGCCGCGCTTCCTGTTCGGCCGCTCCTGGGGCGCGGGAACCGCCAGCGTCAAGCTCGAACAGGGCTACGACGACGCGGTCGCGAGCGCGCTCGCCCGGGCCGGCCATGAAATCGAATGGCGCGGCGCGGAGATGCGCGATTCGTTCGGCCACGCCGGCGCGCTCATGCGCGATCGCAAGGGCGGCGTCGCCGCCGCGCACGATCCGCGCTCGGACGGCGGCGCGGCAGGCTTCTGAGCGTCGGCGCCGGATGACGGATTTACGACGCAATGCGGCGCCGCGGCGCTATTGACGGCGCGCGTGCGGCTTGCTTTTAAGCGCCGCACCAGACGCACGGCGTCGCCCGCCCACCCCTCAGGAGAATCGACGCCATGTCGCATTGGCCCCGCCACGCGTTCATCGACGGCCCGATCGTGATGATCGGCTTCGGCTCCATCGGCAAGGGGACCTTGCCGCTGATCGAGCGCCATTTCGACTACGACAAGGAGCGCTTCGTCGTCATCGATCCCGACGGCTCGGACCGCAAGCTGCTTGGACGATCGCGGCATCAAGTTCGTGCATCTGGCGATCACGCGCGACAACTATCGCGAAGTGCTGGGCAAATACCTCACCGTCGGAGGCGGCCAGGGTTTCTGCGTCAATCTCTCGGTCGACACCTCCTCGCTCGATCTCATGCGCTTCTGCCGCGAGATCGGCGCGCTCTACATCGACACCGTCGTCGAGCCCTGGCCGGGGTTCTATTTCGACAAGTCGCGCGGCAACGAGTCGCGCACCAACTACGCTTTGCGCGAGACGGTGCTCGCCGAGCGGCGCGCCAATCCCGGCGGCTCGACCGCGGTCTCCTGCTGCGGCGCCAATCCGGGCATGGTCTCCTGGTTCGTCAAGCAGGCGCTCGTCAATCTCGCCGCCGATCTCGGCGACAAGGCGGACGAGCCCAAGACGCGCGAAGACTGGGGCCGCCTCGCCCAGCGTCTCGGCGTCAAGGGCGTGCACATCGCCGAGCGCGACACCCAGCGCGCCAAGAGCCCGAAGCCACGCAACGTCTTCGTCAACACCTGGTCGGTCGAAGGCTTTCTCTCCGAGGGCATGCAGCCGGCCGAGCTCGGCTGGGGCACGCACGAGCGCTGGACGCCCGCCAACGCCGGCTTCCCCAAGACGGGCTGCGGCGCGGCGATCTATCTCGACCAGCCCGGCGCCAACACCCGCGTGCGCTCGTGGACGCCGACCGCGCAAGGCCAGTTCGGCTTCCTCGTCACCCACAACGAGTTCGATCTCGATCGCCGACTACTACACGCTGCGCGACGCCGACGGCGCGGCGATCTATCGCCCGACCTGCCACTACGCCTACCACCCCTGCGACGACGCGGTGCTCTCCCTGCACGAGCTCTTCGGCCGCGCCGGCGAAGTGCAGAAGGAGCACCACATCCTCGGCGAGGCCGAGATCCTCGACGGCGTCGACGAGCTCGGCGTGCTCCTCTACGGCCACGCGCGCAACGCCTATTGGTACGGCTCGCAGCTGTCGGTCGAGGAGACGCGCGCGATCGCGCCCTATCAGAACGCCACCGGCATGCAGGTCACCTCCGCCGTGCTCGCCGGCATGGTGTGGGCGCTGGAGAACCCGAAAGCGGGCATCGTCGAAGCCGACGAAATGGACTTCCGCCGCTGCCTCGAAGTGCAGACGCCCTACCTCGGCCCCGTGATCGGCGCCTACACCGACTGGACCCCGCTGACCGGCCGCCCCGGCCTCTTCCCCGAGGACATCGACGCGAGCGACCCCTGGCAGTTCAGGAACGTGCTGGTGCGCTGAGCGGCGCGCCGGCGTTTTAGGGCATGACGCGATTTGATGGAACCGCCAGCATTGTCATTCCCGCGAAAGCGGGAATCCAGACTCGGCGGCCGATGCGCCCTGCCCGCTGGATTCCCGCTTTCGCGGGAATGACACGAGTACGAGCATCGATGGTTCTTTCTTAAGGCAACGCATTCCAGGGTGCGATAGAGCGATATCAAGCGCTTGCGTGACGATTTTCCGCCGCGCCGTCGACAGGACGGCGAGCGGCCGTCCGCCCGCCGCTGACCCAGCCCGTTGGGCGAAATTGGGGATCGAGCGACGTGCCGCCACAACGCGGCGACAGATCACGAAAAGCCGATCCGTGTCTCGCCTCATGGAATATCAACGACTTGGGCGCCGTTTTCTGTCCCGTTTCCGAGCGCGCGGCAAAGAGGCAAACGAGCGCGCGGCGCCGGTATTCCATCGCCTGAAGATCGCCCTCCCTCATCATCGTATGCGCGACGACCATCGCGTCGCCGAGCCGGGCGGTCTGCAACGGAACGAACCCGGCGGGCGGATCGACCTCGCGCCTTGCCAGCATTTCGGCGATGACCGGACGCAGGCGGCGGATCGCGATCTTTTGCACCCGCGCGATATTCGCTACCGAGGCCCCCATCGTCGGCCGATCGAGAATGCGCAGCTTGCGCTCCGCCGTCGCGCGCCGCGCCGCGCTGCGCCGGGCGCGTTCAGGCGCTGGCGGAGGCTCGGCAGCGGGGGACGTCTCGGACTTCTTGGCCATGGACGGGGCTCGCGAGCGGGAGGAATCATTTAACAAAGGATAGCATGAATCGTGTTTTTCCGAAAGACAAATGCGTATGCTTTCGAAATACTGAACAAATTGGGCGCGGTCCCGGTTCGACCGCCACGAGGCGGCCGCCACGCAGCCCGAGGAGCGGCGACGCCGCATAACGGCGATGGGCGGCGCGGCGGGGTGGGGTGGGGATCTAATAATGTCACCGGAATCCCCGGAATCCCCACAGGAACCTGCAATCCGCGCTCGTCGTGGCGTAGCCCGGCGGATCGAAACCGGCCAGGATAGAGGGTTCGTCGTGGAGATTTTGGGCTAGCGGAAGGTTTTGAATTTGATGTGAAAAACGCGACGAAGACGATAGCTACTTCAAAACAGGTCGGTTAAACCGCATTTGGAAAATACATTGCCGGCGGGCGTAAATTATGAAAATGCGTGTTCAATCAAAAGGGAGGGGATAGTTGTCCCAACTTACCGACCTGATCGCGCAGACGAAAGCGAAGGACCTCGCCCTTGGACAGGAGTTGGAGAGGGAGTTCAAGGTACTCTCGTCACGCCGCTCATTCGGGTTGAACTTCGAGCGGCATCGCCCGGAAAGCGTAGAGTTGCCGGGAAGGCCCGTGCGCAAGGGCGACAAGGTGCGCATCCTGCCCCCGCGAGGATCCGCCGCCAAAGGCGATCTGCGGCTTTGGAAAGTCCTGCGCCTTGAAACGGTCGATGGAGCAAGATCAGCCCACGTCGAACTGATGGATGCCCCTGAGGCGGAACGACGGCACATTGCCGCCCAAGACCTCGTTGTAGTGGCCGAATTCAAGGACTACATCTACCCTGGCCTTGTCAGCACTGGAAAAGTTGCGCGCGGCGGCGATAGGCCCTTCCACACAGTCATAAATGCGGAGAATTTTCACGCCCTTGAGGCATTGACATTCACGCATCGCGGCAAATTAGATGTGATTTATATTGATCCGCCGTACAATACAGGTGCGAGAGATTGGAAATACAACAACGATTATGTTGAGTCCGAAGACCTCTACAGGCATTCAAAGTGGCTAGCATTTATAGAAAGGCGGCTGAAGGTTTCAAGGGAGCTTCTAAACCCGAACAACAGCGTACTGATCGCAACAATCGACGAGAAAGAATATCTGCGGCTCGGTCTGCTTCTAGAGCAAACGTTTCCTGAGGCCGAGATTCAGATGATCAGCAGTGTGATCAATCCGAAGGGGACCGCCCGAGGAAATGAATTCGCACGGGTAGATGAGTACATTTTCTTCGTGAAGCTCGGAGGCATCCAGCTTTCGCGGTGGAACTATGACATGCTGACCGAAAGGAATTACGCTCTGGACGAAGATGTCCGTTGGCGTGGCCTTGCGCGTACCGGACGAAAGGGACTTCGTTCGCACAATCCTGGGTCATGGTACCCAATTTACGTCAATAAAGATGGCTCAGGGATCCATTCAATAGGGGATACAGTCCTACTGAGTGAGGTTTATAAGAAAGAGAACCCACCAGGAACTGTAGCAATTTGGCCACCGTCAAGCAAAAACCAGCAATATAGCTGGTCTGTTGTTCCAGATACGCTAAGAAGCTTGATGTCAAAGGGTGCCGTGAAGACCGGGCGGATTGATCTTAAGAATAACTCGGTGCCTATATATTATCTATCTTTCAATCAACTCACGGCAATTGAAGAAGGTCGTCTTAAAGTCGTCGGAACAGCGGATGACGGCACGCTGGAACTTCGATATGCAGAAGGCGCTCGATCCGCGGCCCCTCGAACCGTTTGGAACTTGACCTCCCACGACGCTGGAAGCCACGGAACGAGCCTCTTGAGGGCCATGATGCCTGACCGACGCTTTCCATTCCCTAAGGCACTTTATGCGGTGGAGGACGCCTTAAGATTCTTTATCAAGGATCGGCCTAAGGCGGTGGTGCTCGACTTCTTCAGTGGCTCTGGAACGACTGCTCATGCTGTCATGCGTGCGGCGCGACAATCAAGGTGAGAATCCCGCGACAATCAGGATGAGAATGCGCCGCCGCGGGGGTGACGAAGGAAGGGCGTAGCCCGACCGTAGACACCCCCGCGGCGGCGGCGAGCGCCCGAGAGGTCTCGTCTGGCGGTAACGGCGGCTGGATAAGGGGTCGGCTTTCTCTTTCGAGGGGACCGACTTTTTGCCTGGCAGACACGTCACCGATCGTCAGATGAGGCTATTCATGAACATGCGTCGCAACCATTCGCCGGCGATTGCCGGCGCGAAAGCCGGATTCAGCACGGCCGCCGCCTACCGGTTTGAGAAGGATCCCCGACTTCCCAGCCAGAAGAAGGCGCGTCGCGAGCGACGCCGGGCCGATCCCTTCGCCGATGTCTGGGACAATGAAGTCGTCCCGATGCTGAAAGCCGCGCCCGGATTGAGGCCGATCGGCGTCTTCGAGGAACTCTGCCGCCGGCATCCGGACCTGGGCGCCGGCACGCGGCGGACTTTGGAACGCCGCATCAGGGCGTGGCGGGCGGTGAATGGCCCGGATCGGGAGGTGATCTTTCGCCAGGAGCATCCGCCGGGGCGGATGGGATTGTCGGACTTCACCGAAGTGGCCGATCTCGGCGTCACCATCGCGGGCCAAAACCTCGATTGCCGACTTTACCACTTCCGCTTGCCCTTCTCGGGCTTCGAGCACGCCCATGTCGTGCTCGGCGGCGAAAGCTTTGTCGCGCTGGCGGAAGGGCTGCAGAACGCCCTGTGGGCGCTGGGCGGCGTTCCCGAGCAACATCGCAGCGACAGCCTCTCGGCGGCCTTCCGCAATCTTGGCGCCGACGCCAAGGAGGATTTGACGACACGTTACGAGGCGTTCTGCGCCCATTACGGCATGACGCCGACCCGCAACAATCCCGGCGTCAGCCACGAAAACGGTTCGATCGAGAGCGCCCACGGCCATCTCAAGAGAGCGCTCGCCGACGCCCTGTTGCTGCGCGCCTCGCGCGACTTCGACGATCTCCCGGCATGGCGGGGCTTCGTCGACGAGATCGTCGGGCGCGGCAACGTCCGCAACGCCAAGCGCATCGACCAAGAGCGGATGGCGTTGAACAAGCTGCCAATCCGCAAGACCGCCGACTACGAGGAGGTCAACGTCGACGTCACCACCTCCAGCGCCTTCACCTTGCGCAAGGTGTTCTACTCGGTCCCCTCCCGACTGATCGGCCATCGGCTGCGGGTGCGCCTTTATGACGATCGGCTCGAATGCTTCCAGGGCTCGACGGCCATCCTCACCTTGCGGCGCGGGCGGGCCCAGCCGAACGGCAAGCATGGCCATGTCGTCGACTATCGTCACGTCATCCACTCCCTGCGCCGCAAGCCCATGGCGCTGCTCAATCTGGTCTATCGCGACCAGCTCTTCCCCCGCCGAGCCTTCGCCCTGGCGTTCGAGGCCTTGCTCGCCGGTCTCGGTGAGAGACCAGCTTGCCGCGCCATGGTCGGCCTTCTCGCGCTCGCGCACGAACGCGCCTGCGAGGCCGAACTCGCCGTTGCGCTGCAAACGGCTCTCGACGACGGCGTCCTCCCAGATCTCGAGGCGCTGATCGAGCGCTTCCGTCCGAAGGATGTCGCGTTACCTATCGTCGTCGTCAGGCTGCCCTCTCTCGCCGTTTACGACCAAATCGGCACAAGCGTGGGAGAAGCGGCATGAACGCGAGCGAAAAACTCGACGCCGCCCGAATCGACCTGCTGCTGAACGAGTTGCGACTGCCGGGGATCAAGCTGATCTGGGCCGCCCTGGCGGCGACTGCCGACAAGGAGGGCTGGCCAGCCGCCCGTTTCCTGGCCGCCCTCGCCGAACAGGAGATGGTGGAGCGAAGCCGGCGTCGCTTCGAACGTCATCTGGAGGAAGCGCGATTGCCGCCGGGAAAGACCCTCGACGCGTTCGAATTCACCGCTGTGCCGATGATCTCGAAGGCGCAGGTGCAAGCGCTCGCTGCTGGCGACGCCTGGCTCGAAAAGGGAGCCAATCTCTTGTGCTTCGGGCCGCCAGGCGGAGGAAAATCCCACCTTGCGGCGGCGCTCGGTCTGGCCTTGATCGAAAAGGGCTGGCGCGTGTTGTTCGCCAGAACCACCGACCTCGTGCAAAAGCTCCAGATCGCGCGCCGCGATCTCGCCCTCGAAGCCGCGATCACCAAACTCGACAAATATCATCTGCTGATTCTCGACGATCTCGCCTATGTCACCAAGGATCAGGCGGAAACGAGCGTTCTGTTCGAACTGATCAGCGCTCGCTACGAGCGGCGATCGATGCTCATCACCGCCAACCAGCCCTTTGGCGAATGGGGAAAAATTTTCCCCGATCAAGCTATGACGCTCGCGGCCATCGATCGCCTCGTCCATCACGCAACCATCCTTGAAATGAACGTCGACAGCTATCGCCGAAAGGAAGCGGTCGACAAAGCGCGTGGGGCAGGACGACCGCCGACGCGCGCCACAATCAAAGGATCATCCTGATTGTCGCTCCGCGACAAGCAAATCACGCATCACGAAAATATCGCTTGCGTTATCGTCGCGCCGCGACAATCATCCCTCCGCCGCGACCGCCAAAATGGCCAGCCTGATTGTCGCTGCTTTCCCATCCAGATTGTCGCGCTACACATGCGTCTGAATCGACAGGATGAAGGGCACCGTCAATGCATCTCAATAACTAATAACGAGGTTGCTGCAGACGAGCAGGCCGCGCTCCGGGAGGCGGGCCTTCGACCTGGCGACGCTGATTGGGAAAAGTTGGGTATCTGCGACTACATAACAAAGCCCCGTATCGCGGCAGCGATCACAGGCAAGACGCCCGAGGGGAAAGCAATTGAGGGTGATTACAAATTCACCGATGAGTTCCCGATTGCCGAAGGCTTCGAGGAAAACGCCGAGTTCTTCAACCTGACCTACGAAACACCTGTTGCCGTCAGCCATAACCGCGCCTTCGAGCGTATCGCTGTGCTCCTTTGGATGCGAGCAGGAAGCGAAGGGCGACGAATTCAAAACATCCCGGCTCAAGGCTGGGAGGTGGCAGATACCTACGGCTTGCTGATCGACCTTGATAACGCTGCACCCTTCTGTAAGGCGGTCGAATCCAAGGGCAAAGTCCGCATTGCCTATATCGTCACTGACGATGAGCGCCGCTTTCAGTCTGTTGCCCGTCGCCTACCGGAGACCGTTGAGCCGGTGCGGCTCTACGAGTCCTATCTCACGAACTTTCGTTTCTCGATGGGGCGGTAAAACATGAAGTTTACGCTCAAAGATTATCAGGAGGACGCCGTTAAGGACGTCCTGGACAGGCTAAAGAAGGCGCGAAAGCGCTGGCACGAGGATAGTGACAAGCACGCGTTCTCGCTCACCGCGACAACCGGCGCAGGCAAGACCGTTATGGCAGCCGCCGTGTTTGAGGCGCTGTTCTATGGAAGCGACGACTTCAATTTTGAGGCCGATCCTGGCGCGGTCGTCATTTGGTTCAGCGACGACCCGTCTTTGAATGTGCAATCGCTCTGGCGTTTGCAAGAGGCATCGGACAAGCTGACAATCTCTGACCTCGTGACGATTGAGAACACGTTCAACCGGGATAGCCTTGAGCCGGGAAAGGTCTACTTCCTCAACACCCAAAAGCTCGGCAGGAATAGCCTTCTGGTTCGCGGCCACGACGCCAGCGCAGCCGACGCGGGCAAAGAGGATGCGCAACTCCGGCTCATGCCGGACATGCGATCTTTCACAATTTGGGACATCATCCAGAACACAATCGAAAATCCGGACTTGACGCTCTACCTTGTGCTCGATGAAGCCCATCGGGGGATGAGGGAAAGCCGGGCAACCAACGGGGACAGCAAGCCCACAATCGTCAAGCAGTTGATAAACGGCACAAGCTCGGTTCCTGGCATTCCGATAGTCTGGGGTATCTCGGCCACCGTTGAGCGGTTCAATCTGGCAATGGCGGGAATGCAGGAGCGCGATACCCTGTCCAATGTCATCGTTGACTCGAAAAAGGTTCAGGACTCCGGTCTGCTGAAGGACGCAATCATTCTTGATGTGCCGGGCGACACCGGCGACTTCTCAACCGTTCTCGTGCGCCGTGGCACGGACAAGCTGCGGGAAATCTCCGAGGCTTGGGCCGAGTACGCGAAGCAGCAGAATAGCGCAGAAACCGTGCTTCCGCTCATGGTGTTGCAGGTGCCCAATTCGCCGGTTCACGACCAGATTGGCCAAGCACTCGACACAATCTTTGAGCGTTGGCCTAATTTGCCGAGCGACTGCGTGGCCAATGTCTTTGGAGAGCACAAGACCGAGAAATTCGGCAGTCATACCGTGCCCTATATATCGCCTGAGCGCGTTCAGGAATCGTATTGGGTCCGAATCCTGATCGCAAAGGACGCCATCAGCACAGGATGGGACTGCCCACGCGCAGAAGTCATGGTGTCTTTCCGCGCAGCGACAGACAAGACCCATATCACCCAGCTTCTTGGGCGCATGGTGCGCACCCCGCTTGCGCGTCGTATTCCGGGCAACGATAGGCTGAACTCCGTCGATTGCCTTCTGCCTCGTTTCGACAGGAAGTCGGTGCAAGAAGTCGTTGCAAGCCTCATGTCCGGTGGCGAAAACGGCGAAGACATTCCAATTCGCCGCATCCTCATCAACCCGCACGAGATGAAGCCAAACCCCGCAATTCCTGAAGAGGTCTGGACCAAGCTGCTATCTTTGCCTTCTCAGACCTTGCCGAAGCGGCAGTCCCGCCCGGTCAAGCGGCTAACGGCGCTTGCGCATGAACTCGCAGTGGATGGCCTCCTCGCAGATGCGGGGAAGAAGGCGCATGCCGAGCTGCACAAGGTATTGGACGAAACACAGGTCGATTGCGAGCGGGAGATCAAGAAGGCGCGACAGTCGGTGCTTACCGTTGAGGGCAAGTCTGTCAATGCCAACCTACAGACCAAAGCGATGACATTCGATGACTTCGTGGAAGCCGCCGACTATGTCGTGATCGAGGATGCCTACAAGCGCGCGGGACGCATTATTAGCGCCGATCTTGCGAGAACCTATAGCGAATATCTGGCTGCGCAGGCTGAAGGCGACGACGACGAAGAGGCTCTTGTGGAGGCCCATACTGTTGTTGCCGCGTTGGGCTTGGTGCCGGAAATCAAAGGCCGCCTCGAATCAGGTAATTGCTCACCGGGTTGGCGTGAGCGCGCGCAGGCGTCTGCGACGTCGTGACTCAGTTGATGAGGCTGGCGTCGCGGCGGCGGATATAAGTCAACATATGGATGGCTTCGCCGTCTGATTTTCGCTCGCTCGATCCGTCGGAGAAAGACGCGCTGATCGTCGCGCTACTGGCTCGGATCGACACTCTGATCCTCGAGAACGCCGCGCTTCGGGCGCGTGTCGCCGAACTCGAAGCCAAGCTCGGGCTGCCGCCGAAGACGCCGGACAATTCGAGCCTTCCGCCGTCGAAGGGACAGAAGCCGTCGGCGCCCGCCGCGCCGAAGCCGAAAGCCAAGCCGCACGCCGGCGCGCATCGGCCGTTGCATCCCAACCCGACGTCGCGGCGCGAGTTCCACGCCCAATCCTGCCGGAGCTGCGGCGCCGACGTCTCGCGGACGGCGCAATTCGCGTGCGAGAGTTATGATCACATCGAGATTCCGCCGATCGAGCCCGAGGTGACGCGGGTGACGCTGATGGGCGGCGTGTGCCCATGCTGCGGCAAGCGCTTCAAGGCAAAAGCGCCGGCCGACCTCGCGCCGGGATCGCCGTTCGGCGACAACCTGCGCGCCTTCGTCATCTATCTGCGTTCGGTCCAGGGCATCGCGTTGGCCCGCCTCGTCATCCTGCTGCGCGACCTGTTCGGCCTCACGATCAGCGAAGGCGCGCTCGTCGCCATTCTCGACGCCAGCCGTCCGGCGTTCGCTACGCAGACGAGCCTGATCAAGGCGCGGCTTCTATCGGCAACGGCGCTGGCCAGCGACGAGACGGGCGTGCGCGTCGGCAAGGCCAACTGGTGGCTGTGGGTGTTCCACCACGCCGACAACGCCCTGTTCGTCGTCGATCCCCATCGATCGAGGGAGGTGGTGAAGACCTTCCTCGGCGAGTGGCGGCCCGACTTCTGGCTCTCCGACCGCCTGGGAAGCCAGATGGGCTGGGCCAAGCGAGGACATCAGGTCTGTCTGGCCCATCTGATCCGCGACGCGCAATACGCCATCGACGCCGGCGATGCGATATTCGCCCCCAGCATGAAGGGCCTGCTCAAACGCGCCTGCGCGATCGGGCGCCGGCGCGATCGTCTTTCCGACAGCACGCTGAAAATCTACGAGGCCGACCTCGAACGAAGGCTCGATCTCTTGCTCGCGCCGACGCCGACCACGCCGGCCGGACGCAAGATGCAACGCGCCATCAAGAAGTTCCGCCAGCACCTGTTCGTCTTCATGACCAACAGGGACATCGAGCCGACCAACAACGGCTCCGAGCGCGCCCTGCGCCCCTGCGCAGTCTACCGGAAGATCACCAACGGCTTCCGCAGCGAGTGGGGAGCCAAGCTCTACGCCGACATCCGCTCCGTCGTCGAGACCGCCCGCAGACGCGGCGTCCGCGCCCTCGAAGCCATCCGCCTCACGCTCGCAAGCGAACCGCTCGCCATCCCAGCTTGAGCGCGGAGGCGTGAGCAATTACCGAATCAGAAGCCGAGATGCTGGCAAACAAGTGGCTGACGAAGCACAAGGGCGCAATCAAGCACCTGACGGACGAGCGACAAGAGGTTTATCGGCAAATTCGGGAAATGAGCGCTCATCCGCTTGATGTTGACCTTGCCCGCCCCAACACTTGGATGGAGCCTACGAAAGCGCGTGAGGCCAATGGGAACGAGTTCGATCTTCCTCGCTTCGAAAAGCATCTCCTATGCGATAGCGACGGGATGTTTCCCGAGGATTTCAACTCTTGGGAGGGTAAGGTTGTCCTTGCTGAGTTGCAGCGGACGGGGACAATCGCCTGGTATCGCAACCCGGATCGGGCCAGTCAGGATTCTCTTGGGGTAATTTATGAAGACGGCGACGAAATGAAAATAGTCCGGCCTGACTTCATCTTCTTCTCAAGGCAGTCTGAGGGAACCGTCGTTGCGGACATCGTCGATCCCCACGGAACTCATCTTGTCAAATCGCTTCCAAGCGCGACCCCCTTTCGCGGCCAATACCGACCCCCTCGCGGTGTGAAGAATCCGAGGGAGATGGGCGCACGACAATCAGGATGAGAATGCGCCGCCGCTGTCGCGCCGGAGGGAGGGCGTAGCCCGACCGGAGGGGCGACAGCGGCGGCGCGCGCAAAGAACTTTATCCCCTCGCACGGCCGGCGCTGAACACGACTGCGCCGCGCGCGGCGGGGGCTCAAGAGCGGTTTTTGAACCGCCAGCTCGTGTTGCCGGTTTCGACGATATCGCAGTGGTGCGTCAGCCGGTCGAGCATGGCCGTCGTCATTTTGGCGTCGCCGAACACCTGCGGCCAATCGGCGAAAGCGAGATTGGTGGTGATCAGCAGCGAGGTGTTTTCATAGAGCTTGCTGATCAGATGGAACAGCAACTGGCCGCCGGGCTGGCTGAACGGAAGATAGCCGAGTTCGTCGATGACGATGAGATCGTAGCGCAGCAGGTTCTCCGAGAGTCGGCCGCTGCGACCGGCGGCCTTCTCCTGTTCGAGCTGATTGACGAGATCGACCAGATTGAAGAAGCGCCCTCTGGCGCGGGCGCGAACGACCGCCGAAGCCACGGCGATGCACAGATGAGTTTTGCCTGTGCCCGTGCCGCCGATGAAGATCGCGTTGCGCTTGGCGTCGAGGAAGGCGCCGGAGGCGAGTTCTCGAACCTGGCCCTCGTCGACCGGCGTGTCCGTGAAGACGAACGCGTCGATGTCCTTGAGCACCGGGAACTTTGCGCCGGCGATGCGATAGCTGATCGAGCGAGCTTGTCGGTGAGTGCGCTCGGCGCGGATCAGGCTGGCGATCAGCGGATGAAGCTCGTCGCGCCGGGCGAGGCCCTTGCCGGCGATCTCGTCGAAGCTGGCGCGCATGCCGTACAGCTTGAGTTCGCTCATCGCCTCCAGAATCTCATGGCGTTCCATCAGGCGATTTTCCTTATGCGGTCGTAGCGGCCACAATCGGCCGCGGGTTCGATCTTCAAGCGAAGCGCGTCGGGAGTGGTGATGCTGGGCGGCGCCGCGGGCTGCCGCCGGCGCGCCAGCACGGTCAGGATCACATCGCCGCTGGCGATGCCCGCCTCCAGCGCCTCGGCGCAGGCGGCCTCGACCGCGCCGAGCCCATGATCGAGAACCGCGCCCAATATCTTGACGAACTGGCGGTCGCCGTCGGCGTGCGGTTTGAGTTTGTCGCGCACCTGGGTCAGCGCGACCGGCAGATCCCAGTCCTTGAAAGGCGCGCCGTTCCGCAAGGCGCCGGGCTTCTTCATCAGCACCGGCAGGTAATGCCAGGGGTCGTAAATGATCTTGTCGCGCTGGAAGCTGCGCGGATGATCCGCGACGACTTCCTCGCCCAGCAACACGACGACGCGCTCGGCATGTGAGCGCACCAGAACCATCCGACCGGCGGCGCGCGCGTCGACGCTGTAGCGATTATGGTCGGCCATGATCAGGCAGGTGGTGCTCGCCCTGACCGCCTTCTCGACGAACCCGTCGAAGGGGCCGCGAAGCCGCATCAGGCTCGCGCGCTCATCCTCGAACACGTCCCAGACCGTGCGGTCCTTGAACTCGGGATGCCGGGTTCGCTTGGCATAGGCGACGCACTGGTCCTCCAGCCACGCGTTCAATTCAGCCAGGCTCTTCACCCGTGGCTTGGGTCGGAACATCTGGTCCCGCAGATTGCCGACCTGGTTCTCGACCTGGCCTTTCTCCCAACCCGACGCGGGCGTGCAGGCCACGGGTTCGATCAGATGATGGGAGCACATTTGCAGAAAGCGGCCATTGTATCGGCGCGCCTTGCCCACGAAGATCGCCTCGACCGCCGTCTTCATGTTGTCGTAGATGCCGCGCCGACAGACCCCGCCATAAAATTGGAACGCCTTGTCGTGGGCGTCGAACACCAGTTCCTGGGTCTCACGAAAGTAGACGCGCACGAACGGCATGCGGCTGTGCGACAGCTTCATATGCGCCGCCTTCACCGTCAGCGGCAGTCCCTGGAGCGTGATCGTCTCGTGGCTCCAGTCGAACTGATAGGCTTCCCCCGGGAGCTATGCCTGAATTTGGGTGACGGCGTGAATCAGGCGGCGAATTTGGCTTCCAGCACGACCTCAATTCCGTCGCGGAATTTGGCGCCTTTGACGATCTTCGGCAACTGGTTTTGACCTTGCAGCCTGCGCCAGGTTTTCGACGCCGCCATCACCAACTTGAAGACCATCAAGCGAGCGGTGTCTTGCGACAACGCGCCTTTCATCCGGACGGTGCGATGCCGGACGGTTGCGAAGACGCTTTCGATGGGGTTCGTGGTGCGCAAATGGTCCCAGTGGTCGGCGGGGAAGTCGAAAAACGTCAGCAGCGTCTCTCGGTCTTTGATCAGGCAATCGACGGCCTTGTCGTATTTGGGCGCGTATTTCTCGGCGAATGTCGTCATGGCGCCCGCCGCGCTGGCGCGATCCGGCGCCAGCCAGATTTCTCGTAGATCCCTATGCGCGTTGGGCTGCAAGGACTTGGGAAACTTGTCGAGCACGTTCGTTGTTTTGTGCAGCCAGCAGC
>CAVXCA010000045.1:0-57491 GCA_963759955.1 uncultured Alphaproteobacteria bacterium | reverse complement strand
TCCCCGTATAGCGCGCCGGATGCACGCCATAGGGATTCAAACCCGGCAAAAGCTCCAGGCATTTGGGCGGGCATGCGTCCACGCAAACGCCGCAGCCTTTGCATTCTTCGGTGTCGATGGTGACTTTGCCTCGTGCCTGTGCCATGGCTCAGTTCTCCTGAAGCGCGGCGCTGCAGCCACCGCGTCTTCTCGCAATACGCGTACAGCTCTTCCCGGAATTTGGGATGGGCAATCTCGATCAGCACTTCGGCGCGTTGCCGGATGGTGCGGCCGTGCAGATAAGCCGCGCCAAATTCCGTGCACAAATACGTCATGCACAGAGCCCGGGAAGTCACCACCCCCGCGCCGGGATCGAGCATGGGCACAATCCGAGAAATCGCGCCGTCTTTCGCTGTGGAAGGCAGTGCGATAGTTGACTCCGCCCTTGCACGCAGATGCGCCGCGAATGAAATCCACCTGGCCGCCGATGCCACTGTCGAGAAAGAGGTTCCAATGGAATCGGCGCGGGTCGCGCAAAACGATATCGGCGATCTCTACGCCAACGGCCGCGGCGTCCCGCAGGACTACGCCCAGGCGATGGCGTGGTATCGCAAGGCCGCCGATCAGGGCAATGCGGTCGCGCAATACAATGTCGGCTCTCTTTACGAACGCGGCCAAGGCGTCCCGCAAGACATTGCGCAGGCCTTGGCCTGGTATCGCAAGGCCGCCGACCAGGACGAGACCGACGCCGTCAACGCGGTGAAGAGACTTCTCGAGCGCATCCGTATCGAAGAAGAGGTGAGACGAGGCGGCGCCCGCGCGCGTCCCGCCCTCGTCACTTGGCGTAGAGGTCGGCGATCTCCTTGGCGAAGGCGCCCTCGATCGCCTGCCGCTTGAGCTTCAGCGTCGGCGTCATCAGGCCGGCGGCGATGGTCCAGGGTTCGAGCGTCAGCCAGACCTTGCGCGGCGTCGCGGTATCCGGGAAATGCGCGACCGCCCGCTTGATCCGCGCGAGCGCCAGCGCGCGAACGCTCTCCGAGACCAAGACATCCTCGGGCGCGCCGGCGAGCCCGAGCGCTCCCGCCTCCGCTTCCAGCTTGGAGCGGCTCAATACCGCGAGGGCGGCGATGAACGGACGCTGTTCGCCGATCAGCATCGCCTGTTCGAACAACGGGTCGGCGCAGATGGCCTGCTCGATGTCGGCGGGCGAGACCTTTTCGCCGGTCGAAGTGACGATGATGTCTTTGATCCGTCCCTTGATGAAGAGGCGGCCGTCGCTGAGGCGCGCCTGGTCGCCCGTATGCAGCCAGCCGCCGGACTCCAGCGCGCGGGCCGTGTCCTCCGGGCGACGCCAGTAGCCGAGCATGACGTTCGGGCCCTTGACCAACAGCTCATCGTTGTCTCCGATGCGAACCTCCACGCCGGGAATAGCCTCGCCGACGCTCTCGGGATCGTTGTGTTCGAGCCGATTGGCGCTGACCACCGGCGAAGCCTCGGTCATGCCGTATCCCTGCAACACGTTGACGCCCATCGCGAGAAAATAGCGCGAGACCGCCGCCGGCATCGGCGCGCCGCCGGTGACCGCGATGCGCAGCCGGCCGCCGAACGCGGCGCGAATTTTGGCGGCGACGAGCCGATCCAGCGCCGCCCACGCGAGCCGATCGACAAGCGACAGCCGGGCCGGCGTGCGGCCTTGCGCGGCCTGAAACCGCCGCCAACCGACGCGCTCGGCCCACCGGCTGAGGAAACGCGCCGCGGCGCCCTGCGCGGCGAGCTTCTCCTGGATGGCGAGATAGGCGCGCTCGTAGACGCGCGGCACCGAAATCAGGATCGTCGGACGCACCGTGCGCATGTCCTCGCTGAGGAACGCGATCGAGCGGGCGAACGCGACCGTGGAGCCCACGGCGATGGGCAAGTAGTAGCCGGCGGTGCGCTCGAAGGTGTGCGAAAGCGGCAGAAACGATAGATAGAGGTCGTCGGGGGCCGACGCCACGCATTGAAGCACGGCCAGGAGATTGGACACCACATTGCCGTGCGACAGCATCACGCCCTTGGGGCGCCCGGACGTGCCCGAGGTGTAGACGACCGCGGCCAGCGTCTTGGGAGTAAGGCTCACGCCGGGCGCCGCGCGCGCCTCGATAGCGCCCAGCCATTGCGCGGCGCTCACGGCGCGGGCGTCCGGCTCGATCGCTCCCTCGCCCTCCGGCCCGCCGTCGCCGAGGACGACGATGCGCTTCAGTTCGGCGAGATCGCGGACCTCCGGGGCGAGCCGCGCCCAATAGGCGGGGTTGTCGATGATCAGCGCGGAGGCGCCGCTGTCCGCGACGATATAGGCGAGATTGCCGGGATTGTCGGTCACGTGCATCGGCACGATCGCCAAGCCGAGCGACAGCGCGGCCTGATCGAGGCAGACGTAGGGGACGCTGTTGGCCATCAGCGTCGCGACGCGCGAGCCTGCGGCAAATCGCTCGCCCGCGAACGCCGCGCGCCAGCGCTCGACTTCCTCGCCCGTCTTGCGCCACGTCCAGTCGATCCAGGCGCCCGAACGCGGATCATGCTGGCGATAGGCGACGGCGTCGGGCGTCAGCGCGACGCGCGCGCGAAACATTTCCGGCAACGTGCGCGCGCCGGCGATCGCGTCGTCGACCGGCGGAAAGACATTCGCGTTGCGCGGGGTCCGGTTCATCAAGCGCTCCGATCATGGACGCGACGCTCTTCGCATTCTGGGTAACACTTCGCTTCAAGCCGTCAAAGCGCGCGCCCTCGCTCTCCGCACGAGACCGTCTTCTGAAGTTCACGACGCCAATATACGCCACGCCGGAGCGGAGGCGCCCCATGGAAAGCGAAGCGACGGAACTCGATGGTTTGCAAGCCGGCTACAAAGCGGCGGTCGAGCGATGGATCCGGGCGAT
Source organism: uncultured Alphaproteobacteria bacterium (assembly GCA_963759955.1). GTDB lineage: Bacteria > Pseudomonadota > Alphaproteobacteria > Rhizobiales > Beijerinckiaceae > Roseiarcus. Next base: position 54,600 of record CAVXCA010000045.1, on the reverse strand, counting down.
CCGGGAGGAAGAAGCGCTCGCTTCGGTCAATCATTCGGTCGCCGAAGTCGACGAGTGGGAAGCCGCGCATTTTCGCGAGGACGAGCTTCGCGACGCCGTCATCGCCGCCAAGAAGCAATACGAGGACGCGCTGCGCCGTAAGTTCTTCGCCTTCTAGAGCGCCGCGACGAATGGCCGCGCGGATAACAGGCTCGCATGATCGTCGTCGCGCTTGACGAATTCGCCACCTTCCCGGCGTGATTGATTCGCCCGGTGGGGATGCCTGGGCGCAGTCGGAAAATCGTTTTGTGCTTTCGAGCCGGACGCGAACGCGGCCGGCGCCTCCAGCTGTTGCGGGGGTTGGCGTGGCGGGCGTCGTTCGAAAGGGATGGAAACGCGTCGCCGCCGCCTCGGCGGTGGCGCTGGCGCCTGCCGCGGCGCTCGCGGGCGCTTGGACCTGGCCGGAGGGAACTGGTCAGACGATCCTTTCGCTGGACGCCGGCGGCGGCGATTTCGGCGGACAGACGCAAACCGGCGCCGCGGCGCGCGAGACGCGCCTCGAAACCTCGCTCGGTATGGAGTACGGCCTGCGCGACTGGCTGACCGCTTTCGTTCAGGGTGGGCTGGAAGACTACGCCATCGCTGCGCCGGTCGCCGATTCCTATCGCGGTCTCGACTATAGCGCGGCCGGCTTGCGCGCGCGGCTGTTTTCCTCGCAATCGCTGGTCTGGTCGGTGCAGGGAACCGCGCTCGTGCCCGGCGCGCAGGATCCCCTGCGGCCCGCACAAGCCGGAAACACCGGATTCGACAGCGACTGGCGCACGCTCGTCGGCTCGAGCTTCGTCCTCGGGAGCTGGCAGAGCTTTGTCGACGCGGGACTCGGCTATCGCACCCGCGCCGGCGGGCCGCCGGACGAATGGCGCGCCGACCTGACCTTCGGCGTCCACCCGCGCCCGGACATGACGATCATGCTGCAATCCTTCAACGCCGTCTCGAACGGATCGCGCGCGCCACAATTCCCCGCCGAGCGAACCATGACCGTCGAGCCGAGCCTCGTCTACGACTTCAACCAATACTGGTCGGCTCAACTCGGCCTTTACACGACGCCGAAGGCCGTCAACGCCAACCGCGAGGCCGGAATCGTCGTCGCGTTGTGGCGGCGGTTCTAGCGCCGACGTTCGCGGCGGCTGCGCCCACCGAAATCGCCCAGCGTTGACCCTGCGTTAAGGCGAAGCACCGATATTCCGTGCGCAAACGAGCCGCATGGGGTGGACATATGGCTTTTCTTGGCAATCTCTTAACAATCAGGGTTCGCATCGCGCTGGTCAGCGTCGCCTTCGTCGCCGGGCTTTGCGTCATCGGCGGCGTCTATCTCATCGGCAGCGGCAAGGTCGCCGCCGCGTTCGCGGACGCCAAGGCGCTTTCCGCACTCGAGCAGACGGCGAGCCAAATCGACGCGTCGGCGATCGAGTTGAAGAGCGCCAGCCGCGATGTCCGCTTCCGCCGCGAATCGACCGACCTGCAGAAGTTCGCCGAGGGCGCCGCGGACCTGTCCAAGCGCATCGACGCGCTCGCCGCAGCGCCGCGCGGCGACGCGTTCGCCAAGCCTATTTCCAACCTGCGGATCGAAATCGACGCGATCTCCAAACAATTCGCGATCGTGCAGACGATGCAGAAGACGCTCGGCGACAGCGGTTCGAACGGGCTCGTCGATCGCGTCGCGGCGACCGGCGAAGCGCTGAGCGACCGCATCAACGCGGCCATCGCCGACCACGACACGATCGAGGCCGAGCGCCTGCTCACCGCGCTCAATGCGATGCGCCGCGCCGAGGCGGAATACGCGGTCACTTTCGACGACAGCCTGACGGGCGACTGGGAGGTCAACGACGGACGGTTCGAGAGCGCCCTCAAACGCGCGGACATGCCGCAGGAGACAAAAGACGCCCTCGCCGCCGGCTTGAAGGATTATGCGGACGCATTCAAGGCGGTCAGCGCCGCGGAACAGAATTTCATGAGCGCCGCGGAAAGAGTGAGCGGCGACTTGGATTTGATCCGTCCGGCGGTGCGCAATCTCACCGAGCAAGTGGCGGCCGAAGGAGAGGCGGCGGGCGCGCGGCTGGCGACGGCCGAAGCGCTGACCAGAGACATCATCCTCGTCACCATTCTGCTCGCCCTCTTAGGAGGCCTGACTTCGGCGGTCTTCGTCGGGCTCACCACCGCCAAGCCGCTCGCCCGGTTGCGCGACGCCATGCTCGGCCTTGCGGCCGGCGACCTCGGCGCCGAGATCCCCGCGCTCGGTCGCGCCGACGAAATCGGCCAGATGGCCAGAGCCGTCGCGACCTTCAAGGAAGCCGCACTGGATCGCCGGCGCCTGGAGCGCGAAGCGGTCGATCAACGCGAAACGAACGAGGCGGCGCGGCGGAGCCACGAAGACGAGCGCGCGGCGCGGGCCAGAGAGCAGGAACAGGTCGTCGCCATCATCGCGCGCGGCCATGAGCAATTGTCGCGAGGCAACCTGACGCACCGCATCGGCGAGGATTTTCCGCCCGCTTATCAGAAGCTGAAGGACGACTTCAACGCGGCGATCGCGCAATTGCAGCGGACCCTGACTGTCATATCGGCGACGACCCAGGAGATTCGCGCCAACGCCGGCGAAGTCGCGCAAGCCTCGGACGATCTTTCCCGTCGCACCGAGCAGCAGGCGGCCAATCTCGAGGAGACCGCTGCGACGCTCGGCCAGATCACCGAGACGGTGAAGAAATCCGCCGACGGAGCGAACCATGCGCGCGAGGTCGTCGCCGCGGCTGACAGCGACGCCAAGAAAGGCGCGAATGTGGTGCGCCAGGCCGTGTCGGCGATGGACGGCATCGCCAAATCGGCGCAGCAGATTTCCCAGATCATCGGCGTCATCGACGAGATCGCGTTCCAGACCAACCTCCTCGCTCTCAACGCCGGCGTCGAGGCGGCGCGCGCCGGCGACGCGGGTCGAGGTTTTGCGGTCGTCGCCGCCGAAGTGCGCGCGCTCGCCCAGCGCTCGGCGGAAGCGGCCAAAGAGATCAAGGGCCTGATTTCGGCTTCGACGGCGCAGGTCGGTCACGGCGTCAAGCTGGTGGCCGAGACCGGCGCTTCGCTCGAGCGGATCATGGCGCAGGTGGCCGACGTCAACGCGGCGATCGCCGACATCGCGGCAGGCGCCAGAGAGCAGGCGACGGGGCTCGACGAAGTCAACGCCGCGATCGGCCGGATGGATCAGGTGACGCAGCAGAACGCGGCGATGGTCGAGGAATCGACGGCGACGAGCCGTTCGCTTTCGCAGGAGACTTCGCAGCTTTCCAACCTGATCGGCCAGTTCCAGGTCAGCGAGACGGCCGAGGAGGCCGCCCAACGCCGCGCGCCGCAGGGCGCCGCGGCGCGTGCCGTTTCGCCCGGCCTCGCCGAATCGTCACCCGCCGCCTACGGCGCGCGTCCACGCGCCGCAGCGGTCGCCAGCGCCCGTTAGCGGGCGAAGGCGCGGAGCAAGGGCGAGCGCGTCGGTCCGGCGTTTGATTTCCCTCAAGGCGCTGCGCTCGCCGAAGTGATTGATAAGACATAAATATAGATCGACGGGCGGTTCCCGCGCCGATCGTGGCGCAGGGAAGTCTCGTAGGCGATTACGTTGGCGAGATCGAGCGACGCAATGGGATCGTGATCTCGCGGCGAATTGAGCGCGACCAAGCGCAGGCAAAATGGGAGGGGACTGCTTTGCTCGCGGGAACGCGAGCCTGAGGAAGGGAGCACGGCCGATGCAGCGGTTCCTGATCTTGTCCGCAGTCCTCGCCGCGGTCGGCGTCGGCTCCATAGTTTCGCTCGGCGCGCAGCAATCGCAAGATTTGGGGCCGTCGCCGTGGAGTCCATGGCGCAGCGTGGCGCCCTGGCCAATGGGGCCAGGAATGATGGGGGGCGGAATGATGGGCGGCTCGCCGCGCCACCCCTACGTCATGATGGGGGGAATTCCCGAGGCGTACCGATCGCTGACCAATCCGCTGCCGAGAACCGAAAAAACCGTCGAGCGAGGCGCATCGGTGTACCAACAGAACTGCGCGTCCTGCCACGGCGCGACCGGGGAGGGCGACGGCCCGGCAAGCCGAGGCCTGAACCCGCCGCCGGCCAACCTCGCGTGGCTCTCGCAAATGCCGATGGTCGAGTGGGACCCGTTCATGTACTGGAGCGTCGCCGAGGGCGGCGCGCCGCTCGGAACGGCGATGCCCGCGTACAAGGGCGTGCTGTCCAAGAACGACGTCTGGGCGGTCATCGCCTATATTCGGGCGCAATTGCCCCAGCGCGCCGGGCGCAAGTAGCGACCGGCCACGCTTGCCGAACAAATCGTGGGGGCTCATAGTCGCGAGGATTCCATGGGGAGAGAACTCTGGGGCTGCGGATACGGAGGGCACATGGGGTTGTTTGGCGTCGGGCCGATCCTGGGGTTGGCGATCATCGGGGGCGTCCTCTATTTCTTGTTTCGCGAAGACGGTTTGCTGCGCGGCCCGTCACCCGGACCGCGACCGGAGTCGGCGCGAGACATCTTGGATCGGCGCTACGCAAGCGGCGAACTCACCAAAGATCAGTACGAGCAGATGAAGCGCGACCTGCAATGAACGCTAACGAGCGAGCGGCGGTCGCCGCGCCGCGTCGACGGTGGCTGACGTCGCTCGCGCCCTTCGCGAAGCCGACTATTCCCCATCGCCGATTTCGATCTTGAAGCGTCACGCGCCTGACGCGCGCAAGAGCGCGGCGCGAACTTCTTTCGCCACGGATTCCACAGCGCTTGCGGCAAAGAGAGCGGCGCCGCAGATTGTCGCCCTTGGGCGACGCTTCACGGCTCGATCGCCTCCAAGAAGAACTTCGGCCGGGGAAGCGCGACCATGGCGGCATCGGATTTCGTTCTCGAAGCGGGCGACGGCGCGCGCGTTTTCGTGCGCCGCTGGCTTCCCGAGGCGCCGCCGCGCGCATTTCTTCAGATTGCCCACGGCCTCGCCGAACATTCCCTGCGCTACCAGGATTTCGCCCTCGCACTGAACCGCGCCGGGATCGGCGTCTACGCCGACGATCATCGCGGACACGGCCATACCGCCGCGCCGGGCGAGCTCGGCTTCTTCGCCGCGCAAGACGGCTGGCGGTCGTGTCTCGACGATTTATGGACGCTCAACCGCCGCATCGCCGCCGACCATCCCGACGCGCCGATCTTCTTCTTTGGCCATTCCATGGGTTCCCTAATGGGACAGAGCTTCATCGCCGATCACGGCGCGGCGCTCGCCGGCGCAATCCTGTCGGGCTCCAACGGACGCCCGCCCGCCATCGCCGCCCTCGGCGGCCTCGTCGCGCGCTTCGAGCGCTGGCGTCTGGGTCCGCGCGGCAAGAGCGCCCTGCTCAAGCAAATGATGTTCGGCGAATTCAACAAGCCGTTCCGGCCCGCGCGCACCCAATTCGATTGGCTGTCGCGCGATCCCGCCCAAGTCGACGCCTATGTCGCCGACCCGCTGTGCGGCTTCGATTTCACCACGCAGTTGGCGATCGATCTGCTCGGCGGCTTGCCGCCGCTGCTCGCGCCCGAAACACTCGCGCGTATCCCCAAGCGCTTGCCGATCTATGTGATGAGCGGCGCGCGCGATCCCGTCGGCGCCAATCTCCAGAGCCTGATCGACGCCTACCGCGGCGCCGGCCTCACGACGACGGTGCGCCTCTATCCCGACGCCCGTCACGAATTGCTCAACGAGACCAACCGCGAAGAAGTCAAGGCGGCGCTGATCGCGTGGATCGACGGCGTCCTGGCGAAGTCGGCGGACGCTTGACAGCCGTCATTTGCCGACCCGCCATCGCGGCGCCATCCGCGACCAGACCGCGTCGCGGCCGGCGAAGCGATGCTTCGGCGCGGCGAGCGGTTGCAACTTCGCCGTGTTTCCCCCGACGAGGCAAAGCCGCCCATTGCCACGCCGCGCGCGCACGGCTATTCGGGCATGGGGCTCACAAACGACGGGACGCGCCGAGGTGCACGACAGGGAACCGAAAGTCGACGAGGCGCTCGCCCTCGCCCATGGGCTGAAGAAAGAGGAATACGCGCGCTTCGTCGCGCTGATCGGGCGCACCCCGACCTTCACCGAGCTCGGCATCGTCTCGGCGATGTGGAACGAGCACTGCTCTTACAAGTCCTCGCGCTTGCACTTGCGCAAATTGCCCACCAAGGCGCCGTGGGTCATCCAGGGGCCGGGCGAGAACGCCGGCGTCATCGACATCGGCGACGGCGAGGCGTGCGTCTTCAAGATGGAGAGCCACAACCATCCCTCGTTCATCGAGCCCTATCAGGGCGCGGCGACGGGGGTCGGCGGCATCTTGCGCGACGTCTTCACTATGGGCGCGCGCCCGGTGGCCTGCCTCGACTTCCTGCGTTTCGGCTCGCCCCACCACCCCAAGACGCACCACCTCGTGGCGGGGGTCGTGGCGGGCATCGGTGGCTACGGCAATTCGTTCGGCGTGCCGACGGTCGGCGGTTCGGTCGGCTTCAACAAGCGCTACGACGGCAACATCCTCGTCAACGCGATGGCGGTCGGCGTCGCGCGCGCGGACGCGATTTTTTACGCCAAGGCGACGGGCGTCGGCAATCCGATCGTCTACCTCGGCTCCAAGACCGGGCGCGACGGCATTCACGGCGCGACGATGGCCTCTGCGGCGTTCGAAGCCGACGCCGAGGAGAAGCGCCCGACGGTGCAGGTCGGCGATCCCTTCGCCGAAAAGCTGCTGCTCGAGGCGTGCCTCGAACTGATGGCCTCGGGCGCGGTCATCGCCATTCAGGACATGGGCGCGGCGGGCCTCACCTCTTCGGCGGTCGAGATGGGCGCCAAGGGCGGTCTCGGCGTCGAGCTCGATCTCGACCGCCTCCCCTGCCGCGAAACCGGGATGAGCGCTTACGAAATGATGCTCTCGGAAAGCCAGGAGCGCATGCTGATGGTGCTCCACCCCGAGAAGGAGCCCGCCGCCGAGGCGATCTTCCGCAAATGGGGCCTCGACTTCGCGATCATCGGCAAGACCACGGACACGAAACGCTTCGTCGTCAAGCAGGGCGGCGTGGTGAAGGCCGATCTGCCGATCAAGGAACTCGGCGACGAGGCCCCGCTCTATGATCGGCCGTGGACGCCGACGCCGAAGTCGCCCGTCCTCGCGGCTGCGGACATCGTCCCGCCGATCGCCAATCGCCTCGCGCTGCTCGAACTGCTCTCTTCGCCGGATCTGTGCTCCAAGCGCTGGGTCACCGAGCAATACGACACGCTGATCCTCGGCAACACCATCGAGGGTCCGGGCGGCGACGCGGCGGTGGTGCGGCTCGGCGACGGCCCCAAAGGCCTCGCGCTGACCACCGACGCCACCGAGCGCTATTGCGAGGCCGACCCCGTCGAAGGCGGCAAACAAGCGGTCGCAGAGGCCTGGCGCAATCTGATCGCGGTCGGCGCGCGCCCGCTTGCGCTCACCGACAACCTCAATTTCGGCAACCCGGAAAAGCCTGAGGCGATGGGCCAGTTCGTCGGCTGCCTGACCGGCATCGGCGAGGCGGCGCGCGCGCTCGACTTCCCGATCGTCTCCGGCAACGTCTCGCTCTACAACGAAACCATGGGCGTCGGCATACCGCCGACCCCGGCGATCGGCGGCGTCGGCCTGATCGACGACGTCGCCAAGACCGCTTCGCTGGCGTTCAAGCGCGAGGGCGAGGCTGTGCTGCTGATCGGCGGCGCGCCGGGCTGGCTCGGCCGCTCGGCCTGGTTGGCGATAGTCGCCGACCGCGAAGAGGGCGCGCCGCCGCCGGTCGATCTTGCCGCCGAGCGGCGCAACGGCGAGTTCGTGCTGTCGCTCATTCGCTCGGGCCGCGTCGGCGCCGTCCACGATCTCTCCGACGGCGGCCTCGCGGTCGCGCTCGCGGAAATGGCGATGGCGAGCGGCATCGGCGCCACGGTCGAGAAGAGCGCCGTCGAAGGAAGCGCGCACGGCTTTCTGTTCGGCGAGGATCAGGGCCGCTATGTCGTTACCGCGCGCCCCGAGGACGCCGACGCGCTCATCGCGGACGCTCGCCGCGCTGGCGTCCCGGCGGCGCGGCTGGGCACGACAGGCGGGGACGATCTCGATCTCGTCGGCGAGCCGCCGATCCCGCTCGCGATGCTGCGCACCGCGTTCGAATTTTGGCTGCCCGCCTTCATGGACGGGAAAAAGGGAGAACGGACATGACGGACTTCGTGGCGGTGAAGGCGCTCGCCGGCTTCAACTACTTTCGCCCCGATTCGGTCGTCGGCATCACCGCGTCCGACCCGACCAGGTGCTCCATCTACTTGACCGGCGGCGTCATGATCCCCAGCTCGGAGCCGGCCAAGGACGTGATGGCCAAGTTGGAAGCCGCATCCGCGGGGCGAACCCGCGAACCGCAACAGGAGTCGAAGTAATCATGGCCATGTCGGTCGCCGAAATCGAGAGCATGATCCGCGAGGCGTTTCCCGACGCCCGCATCGAGGTCAAGGATCTGGCCGGAGACGGCAACCATTACGCCGCCAACGTCGTCAGCGCTGCTTTCGCCGGCAAGAGCCGCGTGCAGCAGCACCAGATGGTCTACGGCGCCCTCAAAGGCCGCATGGGCGGCGAGCTGCACGCGCTGGCGCTGCAGACTTCGGCGCAGTAGTCGGGAGGACCGCCGCGCCGTCGCCTTTCACGGCATCGTGACGACGACCTTGCCGAGCGCGCCGCGCTCGGCGAGCAAGGCGATCGCCTCGCTGGCGCGCGCGAGCGGAAAGCGCGCGGAAATGCGCGGCCTTATCTTGCCGGCTTCGTAAAGCGCGATCAGCTCGGCGTTGTTGGCCGCGTTGGCCTCAGGGTTGCGGCGGGCGAAGTCGCCCCAGAACACGCCGACGATCTGGCAGCCCTTGAGCAGCGCGAGATTGAGCGGAATCCTGGCGATGCCGGCGGGAAAGCCGACGACGAGAAAGCGCCCCTCCCAAGCGATCGCGCGCAGCGCCGCTTCGCTGTAATCGCCGCCAACGGCGTCGTATACGACGTCGGCGCCGCCTTCGCCGCAAGCGGACTTGAAGAGATCGGCGAGCTTCTTGGCCCCCTCCTTGTCGAACGGCCCCGCGGGGTAAACGACCCCCGAATCGGCGCCCCAGCTCATCGCCAAATCGACCTTCTCCTGCGACGAAGCGGCGGCGATGACGCGCGCGCCCATCGCCTTGCCGAGTTCCACCGCCGCCGAGCCGACGCCGCCCGCCGCGCCGAGCGCCAGCAGGCTCTCGCCGGGCTTGAGATGCGCGCGGTCCTTCAACGCGTGATAGGTCGTGCCGTAGGTGAACAGCAGCGACGCCGCCTCGTCGAACGGCATCGCGTCGGGAATCGGCATGACGCGCGACGCAGCGACCGCGACCTTCTCGGCCATGCCGCCCCAGCCCGGCGAAGCGAGCACGCGCTCGCCGACCCTCAAGCCCGCGACCGCGGCGCCGACGCTTTCGATCACGCCGGCGACCTCGCCGCCCGGCGAAAACGGGCGCGGCGGGCGGATCTGATACTTGTCCTCGATGATCAACGAGTTCGGGAAAATTCACGCCGCAGGCGGCGACGCGAACGACGACCTCGCGCGGCTGCGGCGCAGGATCGGCGACCTCTTCGAGGACGAGCGAAGCGGCCCCGCCCGGCGCCTTGCTCAACACGGCTTTCATCGCTGCAAGTCTCCGTTCGCGTCTCACGCGAAGGCGCCCGTTCCGTCCTCGGTCGCCTCCCCTGGTCGGCGCGATGCTAGCGGCTCGGCCGGCGATGGCAAGCCGGCTTCGTCCGCGCTCGCCGACTTGACAAACTCGCGAATCGCCGACGAGGTTCGCGCCGACGATTCCGAAAGAGCCCATGCCCGATCCTCATCTCACCGCGCCGCTGGCGCCGTTCGCCGGCGAACGTCCGCCCGCGCCGGAATGGTTTACGAACGCGCTCGCTCATGCGCCCAAGCGCGGCTCCATCACCGTCGAAGGCGCGAAAATCGAGGTCTTGACCTGGGAGCCGCGCCAAGCGCCGACCAAGCCCGCGCTGCTGCTGTTGCACGGCAGCGGCGCGCACGCCGACTGGTGGTCGTTCATCGCGTCCTTTCTCGCCCAGCGCAGGCGCGTCGTCACCTTCTCCTGGTCCGGCATGGGCGGTTCGGATTGGCGGGTGCGCTATTCGCGCCAACTCTTTCAGCGCGAGGCGATGGCGGTCGCCGCGGCGACGGGGCTGTTCCAGGGCGGGCCGCCGATCCTCGTCGGCCATTCCTTCGGCGGCCGCCTGGCGCTCGCGCTGGCGGCCGCGCACGGCGACAAATTCCGCGCCGCGGTGATCGTCGATCCGCCGGTATTCGCCCCCGATCGGCGCGGGCTGCCCAAGCGCGGCGATCGGGAGTTCAAGCCGCATCGCGTCTACCCGACCTTCGCGGCCGCGATGGCGCGGTTCCGCTTCGCGCCGGTGCAGCCCTGCGCCAATCTCTTCATCGCCGATCACATCGCGCGCCTCGGCCTGCGCGAGGCGCGCGAAGACGAGGGCAAGGGCTGGACCTGGCGGTTCGATTCGTTTCTGTGGCGCGACCTCGAGCGCGAGGACCCGGCGCCGACCTTACGCGCCATCAAGCGCCCGGTGGCGCTCATCCGCGGCGGCGTCTCGAAGCTGATGCGCGCCGAGGACGCCGCCTACATGATGAGCCTGCTTCCGCCCGGCTCGCCCTATTTCGAGATCGCCGAGGCCGACCACCACGTCATGGTCGATCAGCCGCTCGCGTTCGTCGCGGGGCTTGAGGGCTTGCTCGCGGGCTGGCCGGGCTGACGCGCTAATCCTTCTCCCCTTGCAGGAGAAGGGGCGCGCGCCGCCGCTACTCGGCCTTGCCGCCGAACCCCGCCGCCTCGATCGCGAGATGGGTCTTGTTCTGGAAGCTCGCGTCCTGGCCGGTCACGAGCAGGTCCGCGGCCCCCGCCACCGCGTCGCACACGGCTTCGACCCAAGGCATCTCGGACTTGGCGAAGTCGCCGAGCACGAAGTTGTAGACCAGCGCCTTGTCGCCGGGGTGGCCGATCCCTAACCGCACGCGCTTGTAGTCGTTGCCGATATGGGCGGTGATCGAGCGCAGGCCGTTGTGACCCGCTGCGCCGCCGCCGACCTTGACCCTGACCTTGGCGGGCGCGAGGTCGAGCTCGTCGTGGATGACGACGATCGCGTCGAGGCCGAGCTTGTAAAAGCGCATCGCCTCGCCGACGCTGCGCCCGGATTCGTTCATGTAGGTCTGCGGCATCAGCAGCGCGACGCGCTGCTGGCCGATCAGGCCTTCGCCGATGTGCCCCTGGAAGCGCGCGCGGAACGGCCCGATGCGATGCGTCTCGGCGATCCGCTCCACCGCCATGAAGCCGATGTTGTGGCGGTTCTTGGCGTGGCGCGCGCCGGGATTGCCGAGGCCTGCGATGAGCAGCATGACCACTCGCGTAATGAAAAGCCCGCCCGCCTCGAGGGGCGGACGGGCTCGAGCCTAATGAGCGGCGTGCAGCCGAAGCGTCACTTCTTGGCGGCCGGCTTGGCCGGCGCGGCGGCGGCGGCCTTGGCCGGGGCCGCGGCGGCGCCCTTGGCCGGAGCGGCGGCGGCGGCAGGCGCAGCGGCTGCGGCGGCCGGGGCTGCGCCCGAAGTCGCGGCGGCGGCGGCCGGCGTCTCTTCCTGGAACACAGTCGGCGGCACCACGGTCACCACGGTGTAGTCGATCTTGGTGTCGGCGGGCCGGCAGCCTTCGGGCAGCACGAGCGCCGAGACGTGCACCGAATCGTGGAAGTCGAGACCGGTGAGGTCGATGGTGATCGAACTCGGGGATCGATTCCGCCGGCGCCAGCAATTCGACGCTGTGCAGCACCAGATTGACCGCGCCGCCCTTCTTGATGCCGGGCGAGAGTTCGCGATTGGCGACGTGCACCGGCACGGCGATGCGCACGCGCGATCCCGCCTTGAGGCGGAAGAAGTCGACGTGCACCGGCTTGTCGGTGACGACGTCGAGCTGATAGTCGCGCGGCAGCACGCGCTGCTTGCGGCCGTCGAGCTCGAGCTCGAAGATCGAGGTCAGGAAATGGCCGGAATAGATGTGTTTGTTGAGTTCTTTGAAATCGACCGAGATCGGCTCGGCCTTCTCGCCGCCGCCATAGATGACGCCGGGTACGCGGCCTTCGCGACGAACGGAGCGGGCGGCCCCCTTGCCTATCCCGCTACGCGTCACGGCCGCGAGTTGCTTGATCGCTGCCATGTCGTATGTCCTTTTGCTTTGATCGCGCCCTGCCTCCAGGGGTGTCGGAAACGGCGCGAAGCGCGGCTTATAGAGAAGGCGCGCGCGAAGGGCAAGGCGGGCGGCGCGCGCTTGGCGCGGGACCGGCGCCGTTTTCCGGCGCGCAGCCATGAATTCAAGCGCTTGCGTGACAATTTTCCGCCACCCTGGCGACGGCCGTGTTCAGCGGGCTCGCGCGGAATTACTGCGCGAGCGAAGCGTCGCTGTAATGACCGTGGCGTTCCAACGCTTGCCAATCTCGGGGGAGAGAGCCGTTGCGCTTTCGATGAGAAGAAATTACGCGCAGCGACGGTAGACAATGGCCGCCCCCAGCAAGGGCATCACGATCAGCGCAAGCGATGAAAACACGAGTTCGTTCTTGTATTCATCCCAAGGATCACTACTAGAATAGATAGCCGGGTCGCTGGGATCATAGTAAACCTTGACTCGCGCTCCGATGGGCAACTCCCCGCATTCGCCGCCGCCTTTCTTCATTTCGACATCGTCTATCTTAACTTTAATGGTACAACTGTTGTGCATGTATGGTTCAACAGAAATGACCTCCCCAACAGACACTATCGCAGTTTTGCTAAGGGCGTAATCCTTGTTCAATTGCGGCAATTCGATGACAACAACGAATACACCGACGAAAATTGTAATCGTGGACCAAGCGATAAAAGAACAGACCATTCTCATCGGCCGCTCCAAATGTTTAAACCATTGAATTGCGATTACGCGGACAGGTTACCAACTCCTATGTCGTATTTCGCATCCGGCGCCTCGAAAAAAGCGCTACGAAAGCCGCCGCCATAGATCATCTTCGGTGAACTCTAGCACCGATTTGGCGGCTCTCCCGGCGGGCGTGCGCGACAGATCGGCGCGCCGCCAACGCATTCGCAGCGCTGGGAAAAATCGCCCGCGCCTTTGGAGCAAGAGCGATGACGGAGCGCGCGCGGCGCAAGACCATTCTGACGATCCTGCACCAGGCATTGCAGAGATAGGATGTGAATTCCCCAATTATGCCTGTCCGGTCGCTGCATCGCTTGCGCCCCCGCCGAGCCGGCCGTCCTTTCCCTGGCCGGGCTTGGCGACACGGGCCGTAGGGCGGACGCAAAAACGCACTCAAGCCGTTGATGTCGCCGCATCGTGGACAGGACCGGCCGCTCGCGAGCCCGAGCCGCCGTCGCGCGAAGGCCGATCCTCATCCCCCCGCCTTCACCGCCCGCCCCGCGACATAGGTCGCGCTCACCGCCCGATCGTCGCCCATCGTCATCAGCACGAACAATTCCTCCGCCAGATCGCCCTCGTGCGTTTCCATGCGATGGGCCATCGCCGGGGTCGCGCGGGAGTCGATGACGACGAGGTCGGCCTCGCGGCCCGGCTCGATCGAACCGATCCGGCTTTGCAGGCCGAGGGCGCGGGCGTTGCCGAGCGTCATTTGATAAAAGGCCTGCGCCGCGGGCCAGGACTGGCCGTTCATCTGCAGGACCTTGTAGCCTTCCGCGGCGGTTTGCAGCATCGAGTAGCTGGTGCCGCCGCCGACATCGGACGCGAGCGCGACGCGCACGCCGGCGTCGTCGAGCCGCTTCTTGTCGAACAGCCCGGAGCCGAGAAAGAGATTCGAGGTCGGGCAGAACGCGGCCACGCCATTGCCGCGCGCGAGCGCCGCGACCTCGGATTCTTCGAGATGAAGGCAATGGCCGAAGATCGAGCGCGGGCCGAGAAGGCCGAACCGCGCGTAGACGTCGAGATAGGTCTTGGCCCAGGGAAACTGCCGCCTGACGAACGCGATCTCGGCGAAATTCTCGCTGAGGTGCGTCTGCACGTAGGCGTCGCGGCTCTCGCGCGCCAGCGCGCCGGCGGCCTCCAATTGCGCCTCGCTGGAGGTGACGGCGAAGCGCGGCGTGATCGCGTAATCGAGCCGCCCGCGTGAGCGCCAGCGTTCCATCAGCGCCTTGCTTTCGTCGTAGCCGCGCTGCGCCGTGTCCATCAGCGCCGCGGGCGCGTTGCGATCCATCATCACCTTGCCGGCGATCATGCGCGCGCCGCGCCGCTCGCTCTCGGCGAAGAACGCGTCGACCGACTGCGGATGGGTGGTGCAGTAGACGCACGCGGTCGTAGTGCCCTGCCGGAACAATTCGTCGAGGAAGAAGCGGGCCACCGCTTCGCAGTGGCGCGGATCGGCGAATTTCTGCTCTTCGACGAAGGTGTATTTTTGCAGCCAGTCGAGGAGCTGCGCGCCGTAGGAGCCGATGACGCGGGTCTGGGGATAATGGATATGCGGGTCGATGAAGCCGGGCATGACGAGCTTGCCCGAGTGGTCGTCGATCGCGGCGTCCGGCGGCGCCTGCGCGAGGATCGCGCGGGCCTCGCCGACCGCGGCGATTTCGCCGTTCTCGATCCTGACCGCCCCGTCTTCGATCAGCACGTGCGCGCGCTCGCCCGCGAGCCGCGGGTCGTCGCGAAAGCTCAAGACCCGGCCGCGAACGATGTGGACAGCGCCGTTCACGATAGGATGTCCTTCAGCCGCAGCGCGGCGATGCGATCGACTTCCGCAAGCGCCGTCGCGAATTCGCTGGGAGCGTCGTGATCGAGCCGCCGCGCGAAGGCGGCGAGAATCTCGTCCTTCGTCTTGCCCTTCACCGCCATGATGAAGGGGAAGCCGAAGCGCTCGCGATAGGCCGTATTGAGCGCGCTGAAGCGCTCGAGTTCCTGCGCGCTCAGCCGGTCGAGCCCGGCGCTTTGCTGCTCGTGCGTCGACTCCGCCGTCAACCCCTTCGCGAGCGCGAGCTTGCCGGCAAGATCGGGATGGGCGGCGAGGAGCGCGCGCTTGGCCGCTTCGCTGCCCTCCTTCATCGCCCGCGCCATCGCCCGCGCCAGCCCTTCGGCGCTGTCTTCGCGCGCGCTCAGCTTGGCGTTGTAGGCGGCTTCGGCGACCCAGCGCGAATGCTCGTAGACGCCGCCGAAGCGCTCGACGAACAGCGTACGCGACAGCCGCGACGGCTTCCAGCCGCCCGCGGGCGGATGTTTCGAGATCCAGTGGCGCGCGATGTCGAGCCGGGTCGCGATCCACACCTTGTCGAAAGCGGCGACGTAGTCGAGAAAGCGCGCGAGCGCGGCGGCGCGCCCCGGTCGCCCGACGAGCCGGCAGTGCAGGCCGATCGACAGCATCTTCGGCGCCGTCGCGCCCTCGGCGTAGAGCGCGTCGAACGAATCCTTGAGATAGGCGAAGAACTGGTCGCCCGAATTGAAGCCCTGCGGCGTGGCGAAGCGCATGTCGTTGGCGTCGAGCGTATAGGGGACGACGAGCTGCGGCCCCTTCGGCCCCTCGATCCAATAGGGCAGATCGTCGGCATAGGAATCGGCGAGATAGAGGAACCCGCCCTCCTCGCAGCCGAGCCTGATGGTGTTGATCGACGATCGCCCCTGGTAGAAGCCGAGCGGCCGCGCGCCAGCGATCCTCGTGTGGA
This sequence comes from uncultured Alphaproteobacteria bacterium, assembly GCA_963759955.1. GTDB lineage: Bacteria > Pseudomonadota > Alphaproteobacteria > Rhizobiales > Beijerinckiaceae > Roseiarcus. Next base: position 38,841 of record CAVXCA010000045.1, on the reverse strand, counting down.
TCTTGATCGCCTCGGCGATGTCGCGCGCTTCCTGCTCGGCCGGCGTGTCGCGATAGTCGATCCACTTGTAGCCGTGGGTGGCGATCTCCCAACCCGCCTCGTTCATCGCGGCGACGGCCTCGGGGTTGCGCGCCATCGCGGTGGCGACGGCGTAGACCGTCACCGGCGCGGCGCGCTCGGTGAACAGGCGATGCAAGCGCCAGAAGCCGGCGCGCGAGCCGTATTCGTAGATCGACTCCATGTTCATGTGGCGCTGCCCGGGCCAGGGCGCCGCGCCGACGATTTCCGACAGAAACGCCTCCGAGGCGGCGTCGCCGTGCAAAATGTTGTTCTCGCCGCCTTCCTCGTAATTGACGACGAACTGCAGCGCGACGCGCGCCCCGCCGGGCCAATCCGCATAAGGGGGCGTGCGGCCGTAGCCGACCATGTCGCGCGGATAAGTCTCGCTCATGAGGCTGCCCTCTTCTTCTTCCCGCCCGGTCGCCGAGAAACGCCGCGTCCGATCGATACGACAAGCCGCGAGTTTGCTCCAGGGCCCCATTTGCGTCAAAAGCCTGACGGACTTTCACAAAACTTCGGCTATCCCCGACATGAGCGATATCGATCTGGTCTTCGAGGCGCCGCTGGCGCGCATCCGCCTGAACAGCCCCGCGCGCCGCAACGCGGTCTCGCGTGCGATGTGGCGCGCGTTGCCGGAAATTTGCGCCGCCATCGAGGCGCGCTCCGATGCGCTCGTCGTCGTCGTCGAGGGGGCCGGCGGCCATTTTTGCGCCGGCGCCGACATCTCGGAATTTTCCGAGGTCTATCGCGACGCGGCGGCGACGCGCGATTACGTCGAACTCGATCCAGCACGGACTGGCCAGGCTCGCCGCGCTCGACCGGCCGTCGATCGCCGCCCTCGGCGGCGTCGCGGTCGGCGGCGGGCTCGCCATCGCGCTCTGCTGCGATTTGAGGTTCTGCGCCGAGGACGCGCACCTCGCAATCACCCCCGCCAAGCTCGGCCTCCTCTACGGCCACGTCGAGACGCGAAAGCTGGTCGAACTCGTCGGCCCGGCGCGCGCCAAGGACCTGCTGTTCAGCGGCCGGCGCATCTCGCCGAGCGAAGCCTTGGCGATCGGCCTCGTCGACCGGCTCGTCCCGGCCGAGGCGCTGGCGCGAAGCGTCGGCGAATACGCCGGCGATCTCGCGCGATTGAGCCAAAAGTCGATCCGCGGCGCCAAGCGCGCCATCGACGCGATCGTGTGCGGCATGGCCGCGGAGAGCCCGGCGTTTCGCGCCGCGGTCGAGAACGCCGCGCTCGGCGAGGATTTTGTCGAGGGCCGCGCCGCCTTCGCCGCAAAGCGCGCGCCGGCCTTCACGTTTCGCGGCGCGACGACCGCAGTGGATTGACTTTGCCCTCAATCCTCGCGCGAAAGCGGAATCGAGGAGGTCGGCTCCGTGTCGATGGCCCCGCCGTTCTCGGCCGGCAGGATCGGCGGCGGCGCCGGGCGCTCGTCGAGGGCCTGCAGCGGCGGCGGCAGGGCGCCGGATGGACCACGCAGTTCGAGCGGGCCGGAGCCGGGGCGCCCCGCCGCGCGGGCGATGTCCATCGGCTCGTCGATGTCGGGCGCGGGCGGCAGGCCGTCGGGCCGGTTCGGCGCCGGCGCCAGATCCGGCGGCGGTTCCGGACGGCAATAGCGGCGCGGACCGGTGTTGGTCGTTCCGTGCATCGCCAGATCGAGATGGAAATGGTTGTAATGGAACACGTCGGCGCCGGGGCCGAGCACCGTGGTGAAGTGCTGGCAGGCGCCGGCGTGAATCTCGTGCAGGAACGCCGACTCCTGACTGTCGGCCTTCTTCCAGTCGCGAACGATGCTGATCTCGCGCCCGTCCGCGAGCTTGAAGCCGGCGACATCGATGGCGTTGCCGAACGCGTGTTCCGACAATCGCGCGCCTGGAACGTTGTCGACGCCGCGGCAGCTATAGGCGCCGAAGGCCTCCAGGCCGACGACGTTGGAGCCGAAGCGCGCCTCGGCGCTCGGCTGCACGACCTCGGCGAGCCAAGCCTCGAGCGCCGGGATCATCGAGCAATCGATCGTCACCGCCTTGTCGACGCTCACCGTCCCGTCGGCGAGCGCCGACACTTTGAACGGATGGGTCATGCCGCAGATGCCCGGCCCGTCGATTTCGGGCTGCGGCGCGACATAGGCGGACGGCTTGACCAGTTCGCGCGACAGGCAGAGGTTTTCGGCCTGCGTGCGCCAGATCGGACGCTCCGCGCGCTCGAACCAGCCGCAGCCGCTGAGAGACAACAGGGCGAGGACGCCCAACGCTTTTGGCCATACGCAACGCGCCATTGCGTCAAAATGCGCGCACTGCCTAAAGAAAGCCTAAACCAAGCGAGCGGTCACGGTGACGCCGCAGTTTGCGGGCAAGGGACGGCCGCTCGCGCGTCGGGGCGACGATTTGGAGAAATCTGGGCGTTGAAGGCTAAGCTTCTGGTGCCGAACGACAAAGTGGCCGGCGAGCCTTGGCGCGCGCGCTCCGCCCCCTCGCGAGGGAAGGGGCGCGCATGAAACGGCTCGCCGCCGCGGCGGCCGTTGCGACGTGCGTTTGGCTCGCCGCGAGCGCCGCGTTCGCCCATCCCCATGTCTGGGTGACGGTGCGCAGCCAGATCGTCTTTTCGCCCGACGGCAAGGTCGCCGCCGTGGTGCACGACTGGGTTTTCGACGAAATGTACTCGTCTTTTGCGACGCAGGGCCTCGCCAAACCCGGGGAACTCGTCAAGCGCGAGACTTTCGCCCCGCTGGCCAAGGAAAACGCCGGTGGCCTCGCCGATATCGGCTATTTCACCACCCTCAAGATCGGCGGCAAGGCGGTGGATTTTGGCAACGTCACCGACTATTGGATGGAGGAGCGTCCCGACCATCTCGTGACGTTCCATGTCGTCCTCCCCTTGAAGACCCCCACCCCCCCGGGCCGTTACTTCTCCTTGCTGGTCGCCGACCCCGAATATTTCATCGACTTCGAATTCGACGACAATGACGCGATCAAGCTCGATTCGGCGCCGTCCGGCTGCTCGGCCTCCATCGCCAAGCCCCCGCCGCTGGTGGGCGAAGACCCGAAGACCCTCAGCGAGTCGTTCTTCACCGGCCTGCCGCCGGGAGCGAATTTCGGCTTCAAGATGGCCAGCCGCGTAATCGTGGCCTGCCCGTGAAACGTATCCTTCGCGCCCTCCCCTTTCGTGCTGCTTTGGCTTTGGCGCTCTTGGCCACCCGCGCCGCGCCGGCGTTGGCCCAACTCGCGCACCGGCCTTTCGAGGTCGGCGGCGGCGAGGGCGGCGGCGGCGCGAATGGCGGCGTGACGGGATGGCTCCTCGCCGAGCAATCCCAGCTCACCCATCTCATTGCCGCGCATGTGAAGGCGCTGCACGGCGACCCCGCCGCCATGTGGGGGCTCGTCGGCATCGGCTTCGCCTACGGCGTCTTCCACGCCGCGGGCCCAGGACACGGCAAGGCGGTGATCGCCTCCTACATGATGGCCAACGATCGCGCGCTGAAGCGCGGCGTCGTCCTCGCCTTTCTGGCGGCGCTGTTGCAGGGCTCGGTCGCGGTCGCGCTGGTCGGCGTCGCGGCGCTGATCTTCAACGCCACGTCGTCTGAGATGAACCGCGCCGCTGATTGGCTCGCGCTGGCGAGCTACATCGGCATCATCGTCATCGGCGCCTGGCTCATCTGGACCAAAGGGCGCGCACTCGTCGCGGCGCTGCGGGCGAGGTTCGCGCGCCGCGCGACGATCGCCGGCGGGTCGCTCTACGACGGCGCGCCGTGGCGTCCCGGGGCGAACGGAAACGGCGCGACGGCGTTTCGCGCCCACGCGCCGGGCGAGGAGGCGATCGAAATCGCCGAATGCGGCCATTCCCACGCGCCCGACCCGGCTGCGCTCGGCGCGACCTTTTCCTGGCGCGGCGCCGTCGCGACGGTCGTCGCGGCGGGGTCGCGGCCCTGTTCGGGCGCCATTCTCGTACTCGTGTTCGCGCTCGCGCAGGGGCTGTTCGCGGCGGGCGTCGCCGCAACCTTCGCGATGTCGCTGGGCACGGCGCTGACGACGGGCGCGCTCGCCTGGGCCGCGGTGTTCGCCAAGGCGGTCGCCATGCGCTTGGCGGCGGGCGACGATTCGCGCGTCGCGCTGGCGGCGCGCGGCTTCGAATTCCTTGCCGCGCTGCTGGTGCTCGCCTTCGGCCTCGCGCTGCTGTTCGGCGCGCAGGGCGGGGCGTGATAGTGGCGCGGACGGCGCCGCCGAGCCTAATCTCCGACGAAGCTGTCGATCCGCCGCCCGGGCGAAGGTCAATTTCGGCTATTCTACAGCGTCCCGGCCAGTGTAGGGATGCCCGATCGATTGGCTTCGAACGTCGGGCGACTCGAGTCAGGGAGGCGGGAGCGATGAGCGCGACGAAACAAGCTAAGATGCTTACGCCGCCGGATATTGTGAAGCGCAAGGGCGGGGCCCCGCTCGCATGTCTGACCGCCTACACCACGCCGGTCGCTCAGCTGGTCGACCGGCATTGCGATGTCGTCCTGGTCGGCGACAGCGTCGGAATGGTTCTTCATGGCCTGGATTCCACGCTCTCCGTCACCCTCGACATGATGATCATGCATGGTCGCGCCGTCCGTCGTGGCGTCGCGCGAGCGTTGATGGTGGTGGATATGCCGTTCGGTTCCTATGAGGAAAGCCCCGAACAGGCGTTTCGCAACGCGGCGCGCGTCATGGCGGAAACCGGATGCGCCGCCGTCAAGCTCGAAGGCGGCGCGACCATGGCGCCGACGATCCGTTTTCTCGCCGATCGCGGAATTCCTGCGATGGCGCATATTGGATTGACGCCGCAGGCGGTCAACGCCCTCGGGGGCTACCGCGTGCAGGGACAGGGCGACGACGGCGAACGAATAAAGCGGGACGCCGCTGCGGTCGCGGCGGCAGGGGCCTTTTCGGTGGTGCTCGAAAAGATCCCGGAGCCCCTGGCGCGCGCCATAACAGCGGACATCGCCATCCCGACGATAGGAATTGGCGCGTCGGCGGCATGCGACGGACAGATTCTGGTCGTCGACGACATGCTCGGCGTCTTCACCGATTTTCGGCCCAAGTTCGTCAAGCGCTACGCAGAGCTGGCGCGCGACGCCGACCTTGCCATCGCGAACTACGCCCGCGAGGTGCGCGAACGACGTTTCCCCGCGCAAACGCATGTCTTCAGCGACGCACTCGGCGCCAATGTGGGAGAGCCATCGTCATGAGTCTCGCCGTCGTCCAGACCTTGGAGGACTTGCGCGAAGTCGTCGCCTCGTGGCGACGCGAAAGCGCGCGAATCGCCGTCGTACCGACGATGGGGGCCTTGCACGAGGGCCACCTAAGTCTGGTCAGGGCCGCGCTCGCTGAAGCCGACCGGGTCATCGCGACGATTTTCATCAATCCGAAGCAGTTCAACAATGCGGCCGATCTCGCCAACTATCCCAGAACCTACCAGTCGGACGTCGAAACACTCACGACGGCCGGAGCGCATTTGCTTTACGCGCCGGACGCCACGCAGATGTATCCGGCGGGCTTCGCAACGACGATTTCCGTGCGCGGCGTCAGCGAAGGGCTGTGCGGCGCGTTCCGTCCCGGCCACTTCGACGGCGTGGCGACCGTCGTGGCAAAACTCTTTTTGCAGACCGGCGCCGATCTCGCTTTCTTCGGCGAGAAGGACTTTCAGCAGCTTCAGGTCGTTCGTCGAATGGCCTGCGACCTGAATATTCCCATTCGCGTGATCGCGTGTCCGACCGTCCGCGAGGCCGACGGCCTCGCGATGTCGTCGCGAAACGCGCGGCTCACGCCGGCAGAGCGCGGCGCCGCTCCGAAACTCGCCGCGACGCTGTTCGCAGTCGCGGAACAGCTTTCGGCGGGACGCGCGGCGCCTGCGGCGATCGCCGAGGGCGTCGCGGCGATTCGAGCCGCTGGCTTTCGCGAGGTGGAATACCTGGAGCTTCGGGCCGAGGAAGGCCTGCAAGCATTGCCAGTCCTCGACCGTCCCGCGCGTCTGCTAGTCGCCGCCTGGCTCGGCGACACGCGTCTGATCGACAATGTCAAAGTATCGCGTCGGGATGGCGCTCTCACGCCGCGGGAATGAGAAAAGCCGCGATGTGAATGCGACGTGGGAAAACCGCGCCGCCGACGGGCATTTCCTTCCCGGCGCGTCCTGTTCTAAAAGCCGGAGCCATCGCCGCGCCGAGACCCTCAATGCCCGCTTCCTCCGACGACCTGATCGCCTACCTCGACTCTCTCGCCATCGCCTCGACGACGGTCGAGCACCCGCCGCTGCACACCGTCGAGGAGTCGCAGGCGCTGCGCGGCGAAATTCCCGGCGGGCACGTCAAGAACCTGTTCGTCAAGGACAAGAAGAGCCGGCTGTTCCTGCTGGTGCTCGGCGAGGAGACCTCGGTCGATCTGAAGCGGGTGCACGAGAAGATCGGCGCCCAGGGGCGCGTCTCCTTCGGCTCGGCCGAACTGTTGGAGGAAGTCTGGGGGGTCAAGCCGGGGGCAGTGACGCCGTTCGGCGCGATCAACGACGCCGAGGGCCGCGTCAGCGTGGTGCTCGACGCCACGATGATGCGCCACGAGCGGCTCAATTTTCACCCCCTCGTCAACACCCGCACGACGGGCCTGGCGAGCGCCGACATCATCAAGTTCCTGCGCGCGACCGGACACGAGCCGATGATCGTCGAGCTCGGCGCCGAAACAGCGGCGTTGAATAATCACGGCGGGGACGCCATTTAGGCGGCGGGAAGCCCGTTTGGGCGCTTTGGAGGCAGGGAATATGGCCAGCGGCAATGGCGCAGGAGCGCCCGCAAACCCGGTGAAGGACGTCACCACGGCTTCGTTCAAGGCGGACGTGATCGCCGCTTCGGCGCGCCAGCCGGTGCTCGTCGACTTCTGGGCGCCGTGGTGCGGCCCGTGCAAGCAGTTGGGGCCGGTGCTGGAAAAGGCTGTCGCCGACGCCAAGGGCAAGGTGACGCTGGTGAAGATGAACATCGACGATCACCCGCAGATCGCCGGTCAGCTCGGCATCCAGTCCATTCCGGCGGTGATCGCGTTCGACAAGGGCCAGCCGATCGACGGCTTCATGGGCGCGCTCCCCGAGAGCCAAGTGCGTGGGTTCATCGAGCGTCTGGTCGGGCCGCTCAGCGCTGCGGCGGACGAGCTTCTCGCGCAGGCCGACGCGGCGGTCGCCAAGGACGACGCGGCGGGCGCGGCGGCGCTCTACGCCCGCGTCCTCACCGAGGACGAAACCAACCCGAAGGCCATTGCCGGCCTCGCCAAGCTGCATGTCGACGCCGGCGACCTCGATCAGGCCAAGGCGGTGCTGTCGATGGCGCCGGCGCCGCCGGCCGGAAAGGATCAGAACCCGGCGATCGCTGCGGTGTGGGCGGCGGTTCGCCTCGCCGAGCAGGCCGCCTCGGTCGGCGATCTGGCGCCGCTGCAAAAGGCGGTCGCCGACAATCCCGACAACCATCAGGCCCGCTTCGACCTCGCGCTGGCGCTCAACGCCAAGGGCCAGCGCGACGAGGCCGCCGACTGCCTGCTCGCGATCATCAAGCGCGACCGCAAATGGAACGACGAGGCGGCCCGCAAGCAGTTGCTGCAATTCTTCGAGGCCTGGGGCCTGATGGACCCGGCGGCGGTCACGGCGCGGCGTAAATTGTCGGCGATCCTGTTTTAATCGGCGTATCTGTGCGCGCGGCGTTCGAGTTGGAAATCTATGAAGCTCAATAAGAATTATCGCCGGCCGAAGGAAATGCCGAAGGTGTTGCCGGTGTTTCCGCTCGCCGGGGCGTTGCTTCTGCCGCGCCGGCCGATCCAGCTCACGATCTTCGAACCGCGCTATCTCGCCATGCTCGACGACGCGCTCTCCGGCGAGCGGCTGATCGGCATGATCCAGCCGAGCGCCGGCGACGAGGCCGAAGAGCCGTCGCCCGAACTCTGTCCCATCGGCTGCGCTGGGCGCATCGTGCAATACGCCGAGATCGGCGACGACCGCTGCTTCCTCACGCTTATGGGCGTGGCGCGCTTCCGCGTCGCCAAGGAACAGGCGACAACGACGCCCTATCGGCTGGTGCGCGCCGATTTTTCCGACTTCGCCGACGATTTTCGCGAAGGCGCGGGCGAAAGCGCGGTCGATCGCCACAGCCTCGTCGAGGCCTTGCGTGCGTTCGCCGAAGTCAACAAGATCAAGGTCGACTGGGATGATGTCGACAAGGCCTCGAACGAGACCCTGGTCAACGGCTTGGCGATGCTCAGCCCTTATGGGGCCAAGGAAAAGCAGGCGCTGCTGGAAGCGGCCGACCTGAAGTCGCGCGCCGAAATCCTGGTGGCGATTTCGCAGATGGAGCTCGCGCGCAGCGCCGACGCGTCGATCCAGTTGCATTGAACGACATAAGCGGTCCGTGGCGTGAGCCGCGCTACCCCGCCATCGGCAGGCGGATAACGAATTCTGCCCCGCCCTCGGGGCGATTTCCCGCCGTTATCGACCCGCCGTATTCGCGGATGATTGAGAAGCTGATCCATAAGCCGAGGCCGGTGCCCTCGCCGGCCGCCTTGGTGGTGAAGAAGGGCTCGAAGATTTTATCCATATCCTTCGACGCGATCCCCGCGCCGTTGTCGGCGACGACGATCTCGGCGGCGCCGTCCCTCTTCTTCAGCGATACGGAAATGCGGCCGCCGGGGCGGTCCTTGACCGCATAGAACGCGTTGTCGATGAGATTGACGATCACCTGATGGATCTGGCCCTCGTGCGCAACGATGGTCACGTCCGGGGTGTTGTCGATCGCAATTTCGGCCTTGGCGTTCTTGCTGCGCGCGGTCAGCGAGACCGCCGTGCGCAGCACCTTGTCGAGATCGAGAAGCTGCTTGTCGCTGGTCTTCGAGAAGGACAGGCGGCGAAGATTCTTGACGATTTCGGTGACGCGCGTCGCCCCCTCCATCGTGCCTTCGAGCAGCGGCTTGCAGTCGGCGAGGATCGAATCGATCTTCAGCTCGGCGCGCAAGGCCTCTCGCTTCGCAGCCGGCGCGTCCGCGTGAACGGCCTCGAGATAAACGAACAGTTTGCGGCGATAGCGGTCGAGCGTGAAGATGTTGGCGTAGATGAAGCTGATGGGGTTGTTGAGCTCGTGGGCGACGCCCGCCACCAGCCGGCCGAGGCTCGCCATCTTCTCCTGCTCGATCAGCCGGTTCTGCGCCTGCTGCAGCTCGACGTGGGCGTCGTGCAGCGCCTGATAGGCGCGGCGCAATTCGCTGATCGGCCGGCCCGACAGCACCGCCCCGATGCGGCGTCGATCGGCGGTGAACTGCGCCGAGCAGCGCACAGCCAAGCATTCCTCCTCGCCGTTCGCGGCGCGAAAGCGCAGGTCCGCTTCCTCGACCTTGCCCTCGCGGCCCGAGGCGAGGAGCTGGGCGAGCCGTGCCTGATCGGTCTCGACGACGAAATCGCCGATGCGCGCGCCGACGAGTTCGTCCTCGCCGCGCCCGACCAGGCGCATGAACGCCGCGTTTACCTGGCGAATGACCGACTTCTCGCTGGCGACGATCAGGATGTCGGAAACCGACGCGATGACGCTCGAAATGAAGGCCTGCGCCTCTTCGAGCTCGGCGTTCTTGTGCTCCAGGTCCGCTTCGTTGCGCAGCAGTTCCGAATAGACTTCATCCATGCGGTGGATGACTTCGACCCACATGGATTCGCGCACGCCGTCGAACGAGAGGTCGCTTCCTCCCGTGACTCTCTCGATCAGGCCGGGATGGGCCGGTTCATTCCTCAAAGTCATGAACGTCGCGCCTGAGGTTATAGCGCTCGATTTTGCTCCTTAACCCGACCCTCGACAAGCCCAGTTCGTCGGCGGCCCGAGAGATATTATCGCGATGGCGCTTCAGCGCGGCTTCGATCGCGTCGCGCTCGAGATCGGCGACCTGATCGCGCAGCGGGCGCGCGTCGGAACTCGCCCGCGTCGTCGTGGCGGGGACGCGCGGGCTTTCCGCGATCGACAGCAGGCTCGCGGGCAGCGGCTCGTCGGTCGGCGCGAGCACCACCATGCGCTGAATCTCGTTGTGCAGCTCGCGCACGTTGCCCGGCCAGCGATAGGCCATCATCTTCTCGATCGCCTGCGGCGCAAAGCCGGGGATCTGCCGTCCGAACGCCTGGTTGACTTGCAGCAGCATGCGCGCGGCGATCGCGGGAATGTCCTGCGCGCGGTCGGCGAGCGCCGGCATATGGATCGGGAAAGTCGCTATGCGGTAATAGAGATCGCGCCGGAACCGCCCCGCGGCCACTTCCTCGATCAGATCACGGTTGGTGGCGGAGACCACGCGCACGTCGACCTTGCGCGGACGCTGGGCGCCGAGCGGGCGAATTTCGCCTTCCTGCAGCACCCGCAGTAGCTTCACCTGGAAGGCGGCGGAGGTCTCGCCGATTTCGTCGAGGAAAATCGTGCCGCCGTCGGCGAGTTCGAATAGTCCGACGCGGTCCTGATAGGCGCCGGTGAAGGCCCCCTTCTTGCAGCCGAACAATTCGCTTTCTAAGAGCTCGTCGGGAAGCGCGCCGCAATTCTCGACGACGAAGGGCTTTTCCGCCCGCGCCGAACTGTAGTGGATGGCGCGCGCGAGCAGCTCCTTGCCGGTGCCCGAGGCGCCGGTGACAAGCACGGAAATATCGTACTTCGACGCCTGCCGGCCGAGCGAGATCGGCTCGCTCATCGGGCTCCCCGGCAGATGCACGATGCGGTCGAATTCGTAGAGGCGCCCTTCATTGCGACGCCGATCGCTGACGACGCGACGCAGCCGCTCGCCGGTCGGCTTGGCCTCGACCGGCACGTCGACCGCCTCGCGCTGCAGGCGCGACAGTCGCGCCGCTTCGCGCACCGTCTCCAACAGTTTCTCGGGATGCCAGGGCTTCGTGACGTATTGATAGATGCCGGCGATGTTGACGCCGGCGATGACGTCCTCCGAGTTGGTGTAGCCGGAGATGATGATGCGAATCGTGTCGGGCCAGAGGTCGCGAACGCGCTTGAGGAACTCGACGCCGGATTCGCCGGGCATGCGCTGATCGCACAGGATGATCTGCACCATTTCGCCGGCGAGCACCGCCTCGGCCTCGGCGGCGTCGCGCGCGCTGATGACCTCGAATTCGTCGGCGAGCACGCGGCGCAGCGCTTCGATCGAGCGCACTTCGTCGTCGACGATGAGGACGGTGGTCTGCGCGGTCATCGCACGCTCGCCGCGGGTTCGGCCGGCGCGCGAAACGCGCTCGAACGGTGGACGGCGAGCGTCAAAGGCGTGCGCGACTTGGCGATCTTGCGGATGAAATTGTAGCGCGCGACGTGATAGCTCGGATCGAAGCCGTAGAAGTTGCGCTTCATGCGCGCGAGTTCCTCCTCCCGATACGCGGCCAGAGGCTTGACCGCTTCATCCTCGGCGCGCCGGCGCCGCTTGACTTCGATGCGGCGCGTCAGGCCGGCTCCGTCGGCGGCGAGCGCGCGCGCCCGGGCGCAAATGTCTTCGTCGGCGCGAACGGGGTCGGCGGCAAGGCGCGCGTTGGCGAGCCCGAGGCGCATCGCCTCCTCGACCCCCATCGGCAGACGCGCCTGAGCGATCTGACGCGCCCGCGCCTCGCCGACGCGCTTGGGCAACAGATAGGTCCAGTATTCCGACCCGTAGAGATTGCCCATGTCCTTGTAATGCGGATTGAGGACGACGTTGGCGCCCATCCACACTTCGTCGGCCGCGAGCGAAAGAAACACGCCGCCCGCGCCGGCGTTGCCGCGCATCGCCGAGACGACCCAGACGCCGTCGGCGCGTGCGATGCGCTCCACCAGATCGTCCATCGCGTTGATGTTGCGCCAGGACTCCTCGGCTGGCGACTCGCTCGCCTCGATGACGCCGAGGTGCATCCCGTTCGACCAGCAGTCCTTGCCCCCGAGCAGAACGAGGACGCGGGGGCCGCGAGCGAGGACGCGGTCGAGCTCCGCCGACAACGCCTCGCAATCGGCGGTCGCGAAGGCGCCGTTGTAGAAGTCGAAGCTGAGGAAGCCGACGCCGTCGTCCTCCTCGTAGCGCAGGGGCGAGGGGCTTTCGGCGAACGCCAGGCCGTCGAGATGCGCGGCCATCGCCTGGGCCGCCGGCAGCTTGATCTCGTGCGCGCCCGGCTGTTTGGCCTGGCCGATCCACAGCGCGCCGTCGCGTAAACCGACCGCGACCGCCGCGCGCGAGCGCGCGAGCGCCGCGCCGGGCGCGCCGGCGAGCCCGTCGGCGCGCGAGGCGTCGAACGCGCGCCAGTCCTGCCCAAAGAGAGAAACGAGCGCGCCGGGCGACCCGTCGCTCGCGCGCACGATGCGCAGCGCGTCCCCGACGCCATGCCGCGCGAAGTCGATCCGCCGCTCGTTCGCGCCGCAGGCGGGGCGCGCGCGTCCCTCGCCGCGATTGGCCGGCGTCGGCGCGTTCGTCTCGCCCGATTGCAGCCGCGCCAGCGCCTCGAAAACGCATTCGAGCGCGGCCTCCGTGACTTCACGACGGTAGAGGCTCGCCTTCGTCGCCGCGCGCATCGCAAATTCGCGCCATGCCCACACCGGCCCGCCGTCCATTTCGTCGCGCGCCTCGATCAAGGTGACGCCCCAGCGCTTCTCGCCCTCCAGGATCGCCCAATCCAGCGCTGACGGCCCTTTGTCGCCGCGAACGCCGGGGTGAACGATCAGACAGCGCACGGCGCGCCAGACGTCGCTCACAATCGCGCGCTTGAGGAACGGCGCGATCACCAGGTCCGGGCGATGGAGCGCCACGGCCTCGCGCGTCACCGCGTCGTTGACGTCGAGTTCGACCGAGACCTCGTGCCCCGCCTCACGCAGCGCGACGTGCAGGCGCTGGGCGAGGGAATTGAAGCTGTGGCAGACGAGCAGGATGCGCATCTCGGCTCAACAGATCCGCGGCAGTTGCTCGCCCGAAAGCCAGTCGACGATGCGGCCGCCGCCGAACGAAGTGCGCATTTCGACGAAGAAGTTGGGGTCCTCGACGACACGGCCGATGATTGCGGCGGCGGAACCGAGCGGATGGGCCTTCATCGCCTTAAGCGTCGCCTCGACGACATCAGGCGCCAGGATCGCGACGAGCTTGCCTTCGTTGGCGACGTTGAGCGGATCGAGCCCGAGAAATTCGCACGCGGCGGCGACCTCGGCGCGCACCGGGATCGCCTCCTCCTCGATGGCAAAGCCGACGCGCGACTGGTGCGCGAATTCGTTGAGCGTCGCCGCGAGCCCGCCGCGGGTCGGATCGCGCATGACGCGAATGCCGGCGCCGCCCGCCGAGACCATCGCCGCAACGAGGCCGTGCAGCGCCACCGAATCGGAAAGGATCTGGGTGTCGAATTCGAGGTTCTCACGCTTCGACATCACCGCGACGCCGTGATCGCCGATCGTGCCGGAAAGCACAACGAAATCGCCCGGACGCGCCGCGTCGCTGGAAAGCCTGAGACCAGGCGGCGCGACGCCGACGCCGGCGGTCGAGATGAACACGCCGTCGGCCTTGCCGCGCTCGACGACCTTGGTGTCGCCGGTGATGATCGGCACGCCCGCTTCGCGCGAAGCTTCGCCCATGCTCGTGGCGATGCGCTTGAGATCGGCGAGCGGAAAGCCCTCCTCGATGAAGAAGCTCGCCGAGAGATAGAGCGGACGCGCGCCCGCCATCGCGATGTCGTTGATGGTGCCGTGCACGGCGAGCGAGCCGATGTCGCCGCCTGGAAAGAAGATCGGCGAGACGACATAGCCGTCGGTGGTCATCACCATGCGCCCGGCCTCGACTTCGAACGCCGACTGGTCGTTGCCGGCGCGCAGCCACTCGTTGTCGAACGCGGCGTGGAAAATGTCCTCGATCAACTGCCCCATCGCGCGCCCGCCGGCGCCGTGGGAAAGATCGACGCGGCCGTTCTTGACATCGAGCTTGCGGCGGATCGGCTGTTGAACGCTCAAGCGACATTCCTCCTTTGCGGCGCGGCCTTCGTCGTCTCGCGGAAGCGCCCATAAGTCCAATGCGCCGAGCAGGCGCCCTCGGGCGAGACCATGCACGAGCCCATCGGCGTATCGGGCGTGCACGCCGTGCCGAACAGCTTGCAATCGCGCGGCTTCTTGACGCCGCGCAGGATCGCGCCGCATTCGCAGGCGGGATTGTCCTTCGCCGGCTTCGCCACCAGGGAGAACCGCTTTTCCGCGTCAAAGCGCTGGTAGGCCGACCGCAGGCGAAGCGCGCCGTAGGGCACCTCGCCGAGACCGCGCCATTCGAAGCTCTCGCGCAATTCGAACACTTCGGCGACTTCGGCCTGCGCCTTCTCGTTGCCGAATTCAGTCACCGCGCGCACGTATTGATTCTCGACCTCGTGCCGGCCTTCGTTGATCTGGCGCACCAGCATCAGGATCGCCTGGGCGACGTCGAGCGGCTCGAAGCCGGCGACGACGACCGGCTTCTGGAACTCCTCGGCGAAGAACCGATAGGGCTGCAGGCCGATGACGGTGCTGACGTGCGCGGGGCCGATGAAGCCGTCGATGCGGACGCTGCCGAGCTCCCTGACCTCGGGGCTCTGCAAAATGCTCTGGATCGCCGCCGGCGTCAGCACGTGATTGCAGAGGATCGAGAAGTTGGCGAGGCTCTTCTTCGCGGCGGCGCGAACGGCGAGCGCGGTCGGCGGCGTCGTGGTCTCGAAGCCGATGGCGAAGAACACCACTTCGCGGTTCGGCTCCTTCTCGGCGATGCGAATCGCGTCGAGCGTCGAATAGATCATGCGGATGTCGGCGCCCGCCGCCTTGGCCTTGAGCAGGCTCGAACCGTGCGCCCCGGGCACGCGCATCAGGTCGCCGTAGGTGCACAGCGTCACGTTCGGCCGCTGAGCGCACTCGATCGCCATTTCGAGCCGGCTGATCGGCAATACGCAGACCGGGCAACCCGGCCCGTGGATCATGCGCACGTTTTCGGGCAGCAGGTCCTCGAGCCCGTAGCGCGAGATCGCGTGGGTGTGGCCGCCGCAGAATTCCATGAAGTGATAGAGCCGCTTCGGGTCGGCCTCGCGCGCGATCGTCGCCGCGATGCCCTGCGCGAGCTTGCCGTCGCGATATTCGTCGACGTATTTCATCGCGGCGGCCTTTTCTCTCCGTCATGGCCGGGCTTGTCCCGGCTATCCACGCAACGCGGTTCATGCCAAGCCTGCTCGCTGATCAGCGGCGGGACGGCGTGCGGACGATTGCTTCGCAATCGCCTCGGGATGGCCGGGACAAGCCCGGCCATGACGCGCAAAGAATGAGCGCGACTCACGCGGCCACTCCCGCGGACGCGAGCAGTTCGAGCGTGCGCCGCGCCTCTTCCGGGTCGATCTTGGCCAGCGCGTAACCGACGTGCAGCACGACGTAGTCGCCGACTTGCAAGTCCTCCACCAGCGCGGTCGAAATGGTCTTGGTGACGCCGTCGAGGCTGACCTTGGCCATATCGTCGGGCAGGATTTCGCTCACCTGGACGGGGATGGCGAGGCACATGGTCTAATCCTCCTGAAAGGAAGCGCCGGCGCGGATCCGCGCCAGGGCGAAAGCGGCTTGCCCGAGCGAAACGCCGCCGTCGTTGGCGGGCGCCGCACGTGGCAGATAGGGATTGAGGCCGCGTGCGCGCAAGGCCGCGCACAGGCCGTCGGCGAGAACTCTGTTCATCAGGCAGCCGCCGCCGAGCGCGATGCGCGTCAGTCCGCGCGCCGCGGCGGCGGCGCCGATCCACTCGTCGAGCGCCGCGATCAGCGCGCCGTGAAACAGCTCCGCCGCCTCGCGGCCGGTGAGGCCCTGATCGACGATCGCCGCCATCAGCGGCGCCGTTTCGAGCCGCCCCGCCTCGACCCGCCACAGCTTTTCGCCCGCGCGCGGCGTTTCGACCAGCGCCTCCAGCTCCATCGCCGCCTGGCCTTCGTAGCGCTGTTCGAGACAGACGCCGGCGAGCGCCGCCGCCGCGTCGAACAGCCGGCCGAGACTGGTGGTCATCGGAAAGCGCGCGCCGCGCGCGAAGCTTTGTGCGAGCCGCGCCGCATGGGGCGCATCCGGAAAGAAGCGCTCCGCCGCGTCGAGCCGGCCGAGCGAAGCGAGCATCGCCACGCCCATCCGCCAGGGCTCGCGCGCCGCGCGGTCGCCGCCCGGCAGCGCGAGCGGTTCGAGCCAGCCGACGCGCTCCCAATCCGCGCCGTCGAGCGCAATGAGCTCGCCGCCCCACGGCGCGCCGTCCGTTCCATAGCCCTGGCCGTCGAGCGCGACGCCGAGGACGGCGCCGCGCAAATCGTGCTCGGCCGCGACCGCCGCGACATGGGCGAGGTGGTGCTGCACCCGCGCGCAAGGCAGCCCCGACGCTTCGGCCGAGCGCGTCGACTGGAAATCGGGATGGAGGTCGCAGGCGGCGAATTCCGGCGTGATCGCGAGGATCGAACGCAAGTGCGCGATCGTCTCGTTGCGGAAGCGGATCGTCTCGCGATCGTCGAGGTCGCCGATGTGCTGCGAGACGAACGCCTCGCGCCCGCGCGTCAGGGTCACGGTGTTCTTCAGATCGGCGCCCGCGGCCAGGATGCTCGGGCCGTCGACGCCGAGGTCGATCGGATCGGGCACGAAGCCGCGCGCGCGGCGCAAATAAGCGGGCGCGCCATCGAGAACGCGCATCACCGAATTGTCGGCGCGCACCACGATCGCGCGCCCGTGGGTGACGACGAGGTCGGCGATGGGACCGAGGCGCCGGCGCGCGTCCTCGTCGTCGGCGACCAGCGGCTCGCCGCCGAGATTGGCGCTGGTGGCGACCAGCGCGATTTCGTTGGGAGCGTGGCGCCAGTTCGCGAAATCCGGCGCGCCCGCCAGCGCGTGCAGCACCAGCCAATGCAGCGGCGTGTACGCGAGCATCAGGCCGACATCGGCGAGGTTCGGCGCGACGCTGGGGGCGAGGACGCCGCGGCTGCGGGCCAAGACGATCGGCCGCGCGAGCAATTCCAACAACGCGACTTCCGCGTCGCCGAGTTCGGCGAGCCGCGCCGCGCTCGCCGCATTGGCGACCATCACGGCAAAGGGTTTGGCCTCGCGCGCCTTGCGGCGGCGCAGCGTCGCCACGATCGCCTCGTTGCGCGCGTCGCAAACGAGGTGGAAGCCGCCGAGCCCCTTGAGCGCGACGATGCCGCCCTCGCGGATGCAGTCGGCGATTTCATCGATTTCGACGTTGAGCTTGGGGCCGCAGTTCCGACAGGCGATCGGCTCGGCGTGGAAGCGGCGATTTTCGGGATCGGCGTAATCGCGCACGCAGTCCTCGCACATCGGGAACGGCGCCATCGAGGTTTGCGCGCGGTCGTAGGGCAGCGCGCGAGTCAGCGTGTAGCGCGGCCCACAATGGGTGCAGTTGACGAGGGGATAGCGGTAGAAGCGGCTCGCCGGGTCGAACAGCTCGGCGAGGCACTCCTCGCAGATCGCGGCGTCGGCGCCGATGCGCGTCGTCGCCGGCCCTCCCGCGGTCGCTTCGATCGTAAAGCCGCGCCCACCGGCAAGCGGCAGCTCGGCGACGTCGATCGAATCGATGCGCGCGAGCGGCGGCGGCGCGAGGCGCAACGCGTGCAGGAATTGCTCGGCGCCGGCGCCCTCGACTTCGATCAGCACGCCGTCGGCGTCGTTGAGCACGAAGCCGGAGAGCGCGAGGCGCGAAGCGAGGCCGTAGGCGAAAGGACGGAAGCCCACGCCCTGCACGGCGCCGCGAACGCGCAGGCGCAGGCGCCTGTCGGTTCTCGCGTCGAGGGAGCGGAGCGCCGTCATCGCTATCCCCTCGCCATGTCGGCGGCGCGGCGCGCGGCGGAGGCTTCGATCCAGGCGACGAAGGCGGCGAGGCCTTCGCCGGTCTTGGCCGAGACGACCAGCGTCTGCAATCGCGGATTGACCCGCAGCGCATTGGCGAGGCATTGGCCGACGTCGAAATCGAGGTGCGGCAGCAGGTCGGCCTTGTTGAGCAGCATGAGATCGGCCGCCGCGAACATGTCGGGATATTTGAGTGGCTTGTCCTCGCCCTCGGTGACCGAGAGCACCACCACCTTGTGCGCTTCGCCGAGGTCGAACGCGGCGGGACAGACGAGATTGCCGACGTTCTCGATGAACAGCGCCGAGCCGGAGGGCGGGGCCAGCGTCTCCAGGGCGTGGCCGACCATATGCGCATCGAGATGGCAGCCCTTGCCGGTGTTGATCTGGATGGCGGGAGCGCCGGTGGCGCGGATGCGCTCGGCGTCGTTGGAGGTCTGCTGATCGCCCTCGATCACCGTGACCGCCATGCGGTCCTTCAGCGCCTCGATCGTCTTGACCAATAGGGTGGTCTTGCCCGATCCGGGGCTCGATACGAAATTGAGCGCGAACACGTTGCTCGCGGCCAAGGCGCGCCGGTTTTCGCTCGCGTAGGCGTCGTTCTTGGAGAGGATGTCGCGCTCGATGCGGACAATGCGCTCCTGGCTCAGGCCAGGGACATGCGCGCCGGCGATCCCCTTGCCGTAATCGACCACGCCGTCCTCGTGATGATGATGATCGTGGTCGTGGTCGTGCTCATGATCGTGGGGATGATCATGGTCGTGCGAGTGGTCGTGCGGGCCGTGCGCGTGCGCGTCGGCCTTGTCCTTATCGAGGGCGATCGTCGCTTCGCCGCATCCGCATACGCTGCACATCAGTCGATCTCCATCTCGCGAATCTTCAATTCGTCTCCGGCGGTCATCTGCACGCGATAGCGCCCGCACTGCGGGCAGGCGCCGAAACGCTCGGCGAGCGCCACGCTGCGTTCGCAATCGAGGCACCAGCCGGCGCCGGCGATGCGTTCGATTTCCAGCTTCGCGCCCTCGGCGGCGGTGCCCGCCGAGACCGCTTCGAAGCAGAATTCGAGCGCCTCGGGCTCGACGTGGCTCAGCGCGCCAACGTCGAGGAACACGCGCATCACCCGGCGCGCGCCCTGCTTGCGCGCTTCCTCCAGAGCGATTTCGACGATGCTCTCGGTCAGCGACATCTCATGCACGGACCGGCTCCTTCAGCGCGACATCGAAGGCGACGCAGGGGTCGAACAGCGTCGCCAGCCGAGTCACCGCGAGGCGCGCCGCCTCGCCGTGGCCGACGCGGGCGCCGAGCAGGGCGGCGACGAACGGCCCGGCGGGGTGAAAGTTCCACTCCGTCGGCGCGACGATTGCGTAGGCGGCGATCCGTTCGTCCGGCCCGATTTCGGCCCAGTGGTAGAGGCGCCCACGCGCGCTTTCCACCGCGCCGAACCCTGATTTCGCGCCGGTCGCGCCGGCCGCGAGGACATCGTCGAACTCCATCTCGCCTAATTGTAGCCCCTGCCCCACCGCCGTCAACGCCAAACGAATATCGTTGAACCGCGCCGCGAGCCGCGCCGACAGGATGCTTCCGTGCGACGGCGAGCGGCGCCACAGCCGCGCATAGGCGCCCGTTTCGAGGCGACGCCCCGTGAGATGCGGCCGCGCGGCGAAACCAACCGGGTCGCGCCGCAAGGCGGCGAGGACCGCGGCGTCGTCGGCGCGCGTCAGGCCGTCGGGCGGGCCGGGCGCGAACGCTTCGTCGCGCTCGCATTGGCGATACATCGCGCCGAACGCGGTGTCGGCGGGCGGCGCGTCGTCAGGCGCCTTGGGCGCGCCGAGCGCTTCGGCAGCGGCGGCGAGGCGCGCGTGCGGCGCGCGGAGCGCCTCGCGGCGCGCGCGATCGAGCTCCGAAGCGGCGCCCTCGACAAGCGCACGTGCGGCGGCCGCGGCCTCTCTCAACGCGCCGCCGGCGCGGCCGACCACGGCGTCTGCGCCGCGGCTCCATGGCCAAGCGGCGACGCAGGCGCGCATCGTCTCGAAGATTCGTTCGCTTAGAACGCTCACCGCGGCGGCGAAGCGCGCGCGCTCCTCGATCGCGCGCCCGCTCGCCGATGCGACAGCCTGACTGGCGGCGACGCCCTGCGCCTGCGCGCACAGCGTGTAGATGCGCCGCGCGAGCAGCGGCGTCTCGGCGCCGGCGCGGCCGACGAACAGGCGCGTCAGCGCCAACGGCCGGCTCGAGCGGATCGCGACCGAGCAGACATGGCCGCCCGCAATGTCGGCCTCGATGGCGATGGCGCCGACGTCGACCGCGGAGGTCATTGCGCGCCCTCCGCGCCGACCTTGAGGCGCCCGCGCAGGAACGCGCGGCGGTCGAGCGCCGCCGGCGCTTCGCGCGGACGCAGCAACTCGGCGTCGAACAGCGCCTGCATCGCCTCGCGCGCGGCGACGATCGCGTTTCCCATGTCGGCGAAAGGGTCCATCGGCGAGAACAGCGAACAGGAATCGAGCCGGCCGAACCCCGGCAACTCGCCGATGATCAGCGCGACTTCGCCGGCGGGCAGCGCCATCTTGATCGAAGCGCCGGCGCGAAGGGCGGGCGAGGGCGCGGCGCCGGGGAAATCGGCGGCGACGAAATTCATGAACCACGGCGTGACGACGACGCCGACCGCACGTCCGGCATGGACGCGAAAGCCCTGGGCAGCGACGTCGAGCGCCGCATTGCAGATCGGCAGGCCCGCCATCGGACCCGCCGCTATATGCCGGTAGCGCGCCGCGATCGCCTCGCCGATCCCTCTGGCTTTAGCGTCAGCGCCCATCGCCGAGCCGCATGAATTTCGACGCCGGCGCGTCGCAGTTCGGGCAGCGCCAATCCTCAGGCAGAAGCGCGAACGGGGTGGCGGCGGGAACCTGCCAGACAGAATCGCCCTCGGCAGGGTCGTAGACATGCCAGCAGATTCCGCACTCCATCTTGGCGTCGGCCGCCGGCGCTTCGCCGTTGCCGAAACTCTCGAACGCGCTCATCGGAAATAAGCCTCCTCGATTTCCTTCAGGCGCGCCGCCGAATCGGCGAAGTCCTCGTCCGCGGCAAGCGCCACCGCAGGAACGTCGCCGATCTCCAGCGTGTCGAGCACCACGGTATCCATCGCGTTGGCGAACTGCACCGACCAGACGTTGCGCGCCGAGGTGGAGACGACGCGGCAGAAGCCGTAGCCGCGCGAGACCAGGCGAACCGGCCCAACGCCCAGCGTCGCCTGCAAGAACTCCATATCGGCCGGCGTCATCGGCAGCAGCGAGAAGGTGACGACATGGGCGGGATCGCCGGGGCTCAAGCGCGCCATGCGGTCCCTGATTTCGGCGAGCACCGGCATGACGTTCATAGCCTCGGCCGGGGCCTCGGGGATGACGAGGTCGCTCGACAGGCCGGCGCAGGCCTCACGCACGGCTTGAGGGATCGCGCCGACCTCGATGTAGTCGGCGCGAAAAGCTCCTGAAGCGTCGGTGAAGCGCACGCGCCACAGGCCTGCCATCACCGCTTCCTGGATCTGCGCGGTGAGGCCATTGGGAAGAACGGCGACGCCCGCCACTTCGCCTTCGCCGAGCACGTCGTCGATCAGCGCGCGATCGTCGGCGCCGAAATCGGTGATGTCGAACAGGCAATTGCGCGAAGCCGCCTTCTGCCGCGCGAGCGCGTCGATCAACTCAGGCAGCAGCGCCGCCGTGCGGCGGCAGCGCCGGATCGTCTCCTCGGCGGCGGCGGTCGCGAGTAGGTTGATTGTCTTCATCCGCTCGATCGGCTCAACGGCGATCGGCGTCAGCGTCACCGCCGCGTCCTCGCCCTCGGGGGCGACCCAGAACCCTGCTTTCACGAAAGCCCCCTTTGTCCGGAGAATTGGAATTCGGTGCGCGGCCCCGCGCCGGCCTTCAGCGCGAGCGCGTCGGGCGCCAGCGCGGCGCCAATTTTGGCCAGATACTCGGCCCAGTCCTTGATCTTGGGCAACACCGCGAGCGTCTCGCCGCGCCGCGTCAGCGCGAGCGAGGGCATGACGACGACCTGAAAGCGGCTTTTCAGCGCCTCCTCGGCCTCGCGCGCGACGACCGCGGCGCGCACGCGCCCCCCGAACGCCTCGACGAGCGCCGGAAGAACGACGGCGACGTCGTCGCTCTCCAGCCGCTGCTTGGGATCGCCGGTGAAGAACAGCAGCGCATGTTCGGCTTCGCCCTCAGCCGGGGCGAGAAAGGCGTCGATCGTCGCTGTGTCGACGACGGGTAGGCCATGCCGCTCTCTCAGAGCGCGCACGAGAGCCGAGGGCATTGTTTCCTCCGGGGGTTCGCTTGTTTTGTCCGAGAGGGGCAAACGGCGTGCCAGGGGGCGGGGGGGACCCGCGGCATTGAAGTGTAAGGGGAATTGCCGGTGAGGGGAAGTGGGCGCGCTGGGGAGAAGTGGAAAATAGGTTGCCAAAGTGGAATGATCATATCCACATCGGCGGCGTTGCCCCCGCCGCCGAACCCGCGATGACGACAGGGGCCTGGATCAAGCCAGAAACAGTGTGCCCAGGCGCAGCTGCCGTGGGAATTGACTGCGCTTCTTGGCGACGTC
Source organism: uncultured Alphaproteobacteria bacterium (assembly GCA_963759955.1). GTDB lineage: Bacteria > Pseudomonadota > Alphaproteobacteria > Rhizobiales > Beijerinckiaceae > Roseiarcus. Next base: position 16,369 of record CAVXCA010000045.1, on the reverse strand, counting down.
CACCGTCAGCGTCGGCCGCGCCCTCAAAAACACCTTGCGCAGAAAGAACGCCACGGCGGAGCGGCCAGCCAGACTGAGGCGGCGGCGAATCGGTTCCGCCGCCAGCGGCTACTTCACCAGTATCGTATACGTCTGATCGATGTCGCCCTGACTGAGAAAGCCAAGAATATAGAGCTTATCTGTACCCTTAAAGCCTGTATTCGAAGTATAGAAGATGCTGGTGAGGCTCATCGACGGACGGCCGCATCTCGGTCCGTTCCCGGTCCGGATGCTGACGGATCCGTGTTCGACACGAGCGGAGACCACAGGCGCCAGATTGGGCAGGGCGCAGTCCCACACGACCGCGACGCTCGTTTGCGCGCCCGCCTTGACGACCCTGTCCGGAACGCTGCCGTCGGCATTGAGATCGAGCGCCGCGACGGCGTTCTTTTGCGGGTCTTTGGCCCAGCCGGGCGAAACGGCCGCCGCGGCGAGCGCCGTCGCCAAAATTCCCGCGGCGGCGCCTCGGGCTCGAACAAATCTTGCCGCTGGAGGCCACGCGATCGGCCCAAAGGCGACAAAGCGGGACACAACGGACATTGGCGCGTCTCCTTCTCTGCGGTTTCGACCTCATCGACGCGTCGGGCCCCAACCCAGCGCTTGCCCGCGCAGGTGATCGCCTCTGCGGCGCAGTTTATAATAGTGCCTGTTCCTTCTTCTTCCAACAAGATTCGTCACACGTCGCCGACAAAGTTGACTCATGTGTGTCTAAAAGGCCACATAAGCAAGTTTACCCTCGCTATCTCAAGATTTGCATTGCCACGATGACGGGATAGGATTTATATGCAACCTGTCACTATTTTAATGCAACCGAACGTGGCGACAGCTCTCAATCCAGGGTTGCCGCGAAAACAGCGCCGCTCGCTCGACGCGGGAACTCACAGGGGCATTGTCATGCGCAAAGTCAAATTCGCTGCAGCGCTCACTTACGCCTGTCTCGGCGCGACATCGGCTTCGGCCGCGAACGTTCGCATCGACGGCGGGCATTCCGCCACGGATTTCGGGGTCGGCGGCTGGTCGCAGAATTTCAGCGCCAAGCCGTTCGCCAGCGGCGCAGTCTCCGTCGTATCGGGCGTCGCCAAGGCGGCAGTCAACTCGCCTTCGGATTTTGCTCGCCACGACTTCGCGAGTTTGCGTCATTGGCCACTCTGGCGCGCCGACGCAGGGTGCGTCTTCGTCTCGTCGACCACTTCGGCCGGCAATCGCTGGCGGCCGGCTTGCAAGTGACCGCTTCGATCGCGCTCGCGATCCGGCACGGGCTTTTGACCGCCTCGGCGCATTGGCCGGTCGTGTCCCTCCTCCCGGCTTCCCCGTGGAACGCGCGCGGACGCGGGATCATCGTCTGAACCGAAGCGCGCGCTCGTCCATGCGCCGCGCCAAGTGAGCTTCGTCGGATCGAGGTCGCAATTCTTCGGCCTCGCCTTGTTGCGCCGCGCCCCCGGATCGATCCTCGGAACTCGCGGCGATCAGCTGAAGCTTTTCGCCCACGCGCCCGCGCGCGGAGGGGGGTCATCGGGGCCGTCCTAAACTCCAAGAACGTTCGAAGACGATACGCGATTGCTGCGCTTCGAATGCGAACGCCGGCCGCCTCGCCCGATTACGCTGCCGCGGACCTTCGTGGGGCGGCAGGGCATGACGGGAGAGCGTATCTCGATCGGCGAATCCGACGTGGCGACGCCGCGAGGTACGGGCGCGCGGCGCCGAAGCCCCGCCGACCGCGGCGCGACCCGGATCCGGACGGCTCGGCCTGCGATGACGGGCCCCAACGCCTGACTCCGACTCTTTAAGCTGCAAGAAAACAGCTTGGTCGCGAGACCAAGCTGTTCGAGTGGACGATACCGAGAGTGGAATGCAAAACTCCAGCTATCCGGAGCTTCAGCTGCCGCCGCCGCCGAACGCGTAACCGGACGAGCTGCCCCCGCCGCCGCCGCTGCCGGTGGAGGTCGAAGTATTGGTGCCGGTCCCTGTGCCGTGTGAGCCCGCGCTGGAAGTGCTGAGAGTTGCGGCGCCGCCTATGGCGCCGGTGGTGCTATTGGATGTCGACGGCGTGGTCGTGTCGGGACTGACGCCGGTGGAATCGGTCGTGGCGACGCCGCCGCCAATGGTCAAGGCGCCTGCGGTTCCACCCGACTCGCCTCTGCCCGTTGAGCTTCCGGTCGTAGTCGTTGTGCCGGTGCTTTGACCGCCGGCGTGCGAGTGGCCGCCGCTTGTCACGACAGGAGTCTGGGCTGCGCTGGCTGCCACGGCATAAAGAAGAACCGCCGACAACGCGGTCATTGCAATAAGTGTCTTTCTCATTGCTAGCTCCATTTTGCAGTTGAATTATACTTGTGCGCTTGCTCACGTTATCGGGGTATTTCCCTACGCATTTTTCTTAGTTGAGGTATTGGCGCCCCCAATTGTTACTTACAGTCATCATACCAGCCGCCAAACAGCTGGTATCCCTTGCGGCAACCCGGCGCCGCCGGAGGCGCCGAATCCTCCGGCGCCGGCGCAGCGGCTTCGGCCGAAAGATCGTCCACAGACGCGTAGGCCGTCTGCGCGCCCAGCGGACAGACATCGTGCCAACCGCCAAAAAGCTGATATTCCTTGTGGCACCCCGGCGCCGGGGCAGGCGCGGAAGCCTGCGGCGCCAGCGCCGCCGCGATCGCCGAAACGCTCGCCGCCGGCGCAATCGTCGTCTGCGCTACCGGCGCGTCGTATTCAGCCCTCGCTTGCAGCGGAGCGCCCCTGTCCACGGCGCATGGCGTGCCGGCCGCCGCCATCGCGGCCCGCACCTGCGGGTCGACGCACATTTCTTCGCGCGCGGCCGCCGCGTATCCCAGCGTCGCCAACGTCCTTGCGTTCATACGCAACTGGCACTCCTGATCGACCATGGTTCCGCCGACCGTCAGTCCAAAACCGGCCGCCGCGCCGCCCGCCGACAGCGACCCGAGGCAAACCTCGGACCCAGCCGCCGCGAGAGCCGGCGCATAGACGTTCGGCACGTTCTTGATGGTCTGATCTGCCGGCGTCGTTTCTTGGTAGGTCACGCTTTGGCCCTGCGACTGGCGTTGGTTCGAATTGGCGCCCGACATCGAAGTCGACCCCGAGGTCGCGTTCGAATTGGAATTGGAGTTGTTGCGCGTCTGCTGCGCGAACCCCGCGCTGGCGCAGCAGGTCAACGCCGCCAGCCCCAAAATCCCGCTCAGCGTCGCCATCGTTGTTCGTTTCATGATCAGTCCCCTATTATAGATCAACCGAGCGGCCCCAGCCGCGGTAAAAGTAGAGCGCAAGCTTCGTCGTCATTTTGAGGCGTCGAATTAGACCCCAGTGACTTCGATTCCCGCGGCATCCGGCAACGCGAAGACGAACAAGACGCCAATTGGGCGAACGCGCTTATTCATCGTGTTTATTGCGATATTTCGTGCGCATAGTCGTTTTAATCCGCCGTTAACCTTGGCGACCTCTCTCGATACGGGTATTACGCCGGTCGATGCGCGTCAAGGTTGTATTTGGCGAATTTGGCGCCGAACGCCGTCCCCTGCTCAAGAGACCGTCGTGCCTGGCACAATATCGCTTGCGAAGTCAGTCGGTTATGACGACTGTTGCATTTCGGCGACATGGACACGCTTTGATGGTTTGTGGCGCGTTTACAACCTTCGCGCGAGGCGATTGTTGAAGCAATTTGAGATCGCCGAATCGACGTCCAGCGAGCGGCGCGCGTTCGCCCTTCCTCGAGGCTCGCGTTCACGGCCAATGAAGAACCTTGTCAGAATCCGTGGAGGGGCCGGGCGGGCTCAGTCGTGCCGCAGATGCGCCGGCAGCTCCGGCTCGCGGCCGACGAGGTCGGCGAACAGGTGATCGACGTCGCCGCCTTCGGCCGCCAGCGCGAGGGCGTCGAGCGCGTCGTCGATCAGCCGCGCATCGTCGGCCTCGAGAACGCGGATGGCGGAATTGAGATGGGTGAGCACGAAGGTGCCTGGCGGCTGCGCGCCCACCAGCATCATCGAGACGGCGCGGACCGCGCCGCGCCGCTCACACAGAGCCTGCGCGTCGTCGCCTTCAATGACGCGCATGGGAACGCCGATGCACATGGGGCCTCAGCCTTCAGGACGCGACCGTCTCGATTTCGTCGTAGCCCTTAAGGCGATAGACGACGAACGAGACCAGCCAGGCGACGACGAAGATGCCGACGATGAGATAACCGAGCATGCCGAAATTGTCGTTGAGCGCGCCGATCGCGCCCCAGAAGCCGCCGCCGTCCGTTAGGCCGAGTTGATCGCCGATGAGGTTGAGCGTCTCCAACCCGCCGACGATCACCGCGACGACGACCGAAGCCGCGGTGATCGTCAGGTTGTAGTAGAGCTTGCGGATCGGCTTGATGAACGCCCAGCCATAAGCGCCGATCATCAGCACGCTGTCGGTGGTGTCGATGAGCGTCATGCCGGCGGTGAACAGCGCGGGGAACACCAGGATCGACCAGATCGAAAGGCCCTGCGCCGCCTGCGTCGCAGAAATGCCGAGCAGGCCGACCTCGGTCGCGGTGTCGAAGCCTAGACCAAACAGCACGCCGATCGGATACATATGCCAGCTCTTCTCGACCACCCGGAAGAAGCGGCGGAACAAGCGCCCGAGCAGACCGCGATTGGCCAGCGCCAGATCGAGGTCCTCCTCGACGAAGCGGCCGCCGTTCTTGACCGTTAGGAACGCGCGGTAGATCGAAATCAGCACGACGACGTTCGCCGCCGCGATGGCGAACAGGAACAGCGCCGATACGATCGTCCCGGCGACGGCGCCGAAGGTCTTGAACCCATCGAAATGGTCTTGCAGCGCGGTCGCGGTGACCGCAATGGCGATCGAAAGCCCGACGACGATGGTGGAATGGCCGAGCGAGAAATAGAGGCCGACGCCCACCGGCCGCCGGCCTTCCTGCATCAGCTTGCGCGTGACGTTGTCGATGGCGGCGATGTGGTCGGCGTCGAAGGCGTGGCGCAAGCCGAAGCTGTAGGCGAGCGCCGCCGTGCCCAAGAGTACGGGATAATCGTGGAAGGCGACGATCGCCCAGGCCCAAGCGGCGACGTTGGTCAGAATCAGCAGCGCGTAGACCGCGACGATTTTACCCCTGAGGGTCTCTCCCCTGTCGCTGAACAAATCCAACAGTCTACCGCGCATGACCTCAGTCTCCAGCACGCCCTGGCGAAAATCGACAAGCTCAAACCAGCACCGCTCCGCGCCGCTCATAATGATGGAAATCAAGTTCGTTGGCCAGCAGGCCGGATTTTGCGCCGCCGGGCGGACGCGGCTCCACGCTTGCGCCCCAGGAGGCGAGGATGCGCCGCGCCGCCTCGATCGCCGGCCCGATCTGCGCGCGCACGGGCGCCGTCAGCGGCCCGCCCCAATCCTCGAGGTCTTGCGGCTGACAGCCGATCAACGCCAGCTTTTTGGGGTATTTGCCCAAGAGATCGGCGGCGCTGAGCACTTCCTGAAAGCCGGTCTGATGCAGGCTCATCTTTTTCGCGCCGGTGAATTTGGGCACTTCGTCGTCTTCGACGATCTTCAGTGTTCCCGGCTCCAGGCCGTAGTCGACGGCGTCGAACACGATGAGATGGTCCGCCTCGGCGACGAATTGCACGAGGTAGAGCCCCTGCGTTCCTCCGTCGAGCACGAAGACGTTGTCCGGCGCCCGCCACAGGCGGTCGAATTCCTCGACCGTGCGGACGCCGAACCCTTCGTCGGCCCAAAGAATATTGCCGATGCCCAGCACGAGGATGCGCGGCTTCGGCTCGTTCGCGGCGGCGATCGCGCTAGTCATCGCGATCGTCGCGGAAATGACGGTCGCCGAACACGATCGCCGACAGCATCGTCTGACGCGACATGATGTCCTCGCGGATCGCCGCGTAGACATGGATGATGATGAAGACCACCATTGCCCACATGCCCAGGTGGTGCAGCGTATGCACCTGCTGGCCGTTGGGCCAGATCGCGAACACCCAGCCGAACAGTTTCGCCTGCCAGCTGTCGATGCCCTCCCCTTGCGAATAAAGCGCAAAGCCGGTGCAGATCATGAACAGCGTCAGCAGCGTGAACATCACGAACATCGCGAGATTGGCGAGCGGGTTGTGCCCGACGTATTTCTTGGGCTCCTTGACCAGGAAGAGATACCAGGCGAGTTCGTAGAGCGCTTCGCGCCAATAGCGCGCCCGCCAGAACGGGACGTAGAACAATTGGCGCGCGTGCTCGTTGCCGGCCAACGCCCAGTACATGCGCAGGAGGAAGCCGACGGCGAAGATCTGGCCGGCGGCGAAGTGCGTGAAGCGAATGTAGCCCATCACGAAGTGGTCGCTCGCCTCGCCCCCGACCGAGGGCAGCGGCGAGCCGATCAGATAGCCGGAGACGATCAGCGTCAGGACGGCGAGCGCGTTGACCCAGTGCCAAAGGCGCACCGGCGCTTCGTAGACATAGACGGTCGCGCGCGTGACGCCGGCTTCGCCGTGCGCGTCGGCCGCTTTGATGGTCGGAGCGAGGTTCGTCATGTCGTCCTCCTAGTGGATGAAATCTGACATTTGAATCCTATTGAGGATTCCCGGCGGACTGGCGATGTGCGAGTCTGGCGCATGCGCACGGGAATATCGCTTGCCGTTTCGGCGGAAGATCGGCTCCGGCTTTTGGCTCTGATCAAGGATCGCAACGCGCCGCAGAAGCACGTTTGGCGGGGCCAGATCGTGCTTTTGACGGCCGACGGCGTGGGCACGAACGAGATCATGCGCCGGACGGGCAAGTCGAAAACTTGTGTCTGGCGCTGGCAGGAACGGTTCGCCGACGAAGGGTTCGAGGGGCTGGCGCGCGACAAGACGCGGCCTTCGCGCGTCAAGCTGCTGGCGGACGAGATCGTTGCGCGGGTCGTGGCCCTGACGCTCGATCCGCCGCCGGGGGAGACAACGCATTGGACCGGCGCTTTGATGGCGAAGGCCTCGGGCGTCTCCGTCAGCTCGGTTCAACGCATCTGGCGCAAACATGGTCTTCAGCCGCACCGCATGCGGCAGTTCAAACTTTCCAACGATCCGAAATTCATCGAGAAGCTGCGCGATGTGGTCGGGCTCTATGTCGATCCGCCCGCGCACGCCATCGTCCTGTCTCTCGACGAGAAGAGCCAAATTCAGGCGCTCGACCGCACCCAGCCCGGGCTGCCGCTCAAGAAGGGCCGCGCCGGCACGATGACCCACGACTACGTCAGGAACGGCACGACGACGCTGTTCGCCGCCATGAATATTCTCGACGGCACGGTCATCGGCCAAAACATGCAGCGCCACCGCCATCAGGAGTTCATCCGCTTTCTCAACGCCATCGACGCTCGGGTTCCCGCCGGCAAGATGGTGCATGTGATCCTCGACAATTACGCCGCCCACAAGCATCCCAAAGTGCTCCAGTGGCTCGCTCGGCACGAGCGGTTCGTCTTCCACTTCACGCCGACGTCCTGCTCGTGGCTCAACGCCGTCGAAGGCTTCTTCGCCACGCTCACCAAGCGCAGACTCAAGCGCGGCGTATTCCGATCGGTCGTCGATTTGCAGGCCGCCATCAATCGATTCCTCGAAGAGCACAATCGGCAATCCGCGCCCTTCACCTGGACCGCCGACCCCAATAAAATCATCGCCGCCGTCAGGCGCGGGCACCAAGTGTTGGATTCGATCCACTAGCGGACCTGGACTTTGGCCATTTCCTGACCGTCCGGGCTCATGACGTGCGTCGAGCACGCTAGGCACGGATCGAAGGAATGCAGGGTGCGGATGATTTCCAACGGCTGGTTGGGATCGACCATCGGCGTGTTCATCAGCGAGGCCTCGAACGCGCCGATATTGCCCTTGGGGTCGCGTGGACTCCCGTTCCAGGTCGTCGGCACGACGCATTGGTAATTGTCGATCTTGGTGTCCTTGATCTTGACCCAGTGCGCGAGCGCGCCGCGCGGCGCCTCGGTGAAGCCGACGCCCTTGGCCTCCTTGGGCCAGCTCTCGGGCTTCCACTTGTCGACGTTGGCGGTCGAGGAATTGCCGGCTTTGATGTTGGCGACGAGCTTGTCGTAGAAATGCTTCATCTGCGCGCCCGCCCATTGCGCCTCCAGCGCGCGAGCGGCGGTGCGCCCGAGCGTCGAGAACAGCGCGGTGAGCGGCAACCCGAGATCTTTCAGCAGCTTGTCGACCGGGTCCTTGAACTCGGCCTTGTTCTGCGCGTAGCCGATCACCCAGCGCGCGAGCGGCCCGACCTCCATCGCGTTGCCGCGCCAGCGCGGCGCCTTGATCCAAGAATATTTGGCGGCTTCGTCGAGCGACTCGATGCGGGTCTTCGTCCCCTTGAAATTGGGGCCGAGCTGGAAATTGGGCTCGGTGACGCCATCCCAGGGGTGCAGCCCCTTGGTCTCGTCGGGATATTTGTACCAGGAGTGGACGACGAACTCCTGGATCTCTTCCGGGTTGCGGTGATCGACCGGGAAGACCTCGGCGAGGTTGCCGTTGATGATCGCGCCGCGCGGCAGCTTCAGGCTCTTATCGGAATAGTCGTTGGCGTGCTCGGGCACGTCGCCGTAGGCGAGCACGCTCTTGCCGGACAGGCCGCCGCCGTAGAGCCAATCCTTGTAGAACGAGCCGATCGCCGCGACGTCGGGCAGGTAGACCTGCTCGATGAAGGTGTTGGTCTGATCGATGATCGAGGAGACGTAGTTGAGCCGCTCCATGTTGATCGCGCCGACCCCGCCCGTCCCGTCGACGTTGATCGGGCACGGCACGCCGCCGACCAGCCAGTTCGGGTGCGGGTTCTTGCCGCCGAAGATGGTGTGGATCTTGACGATCTCCTTCTGGAAGTCGAGCGCCTCGAGATAATGCGCGACCGCCATCAGGTTGGCCTCCGGCGGCAGCTTGTAGGCGGCGCTGCCCCAATAGCCGTTCTTGAACGGCCCGAGCTGGCCCGATTCGACGAATTTCGTCAGCCGCGTCTGCAGATCCTTGAAATAGCCGGGTGAAGACAGCGGCCACGGCGAAATCGACTGCGCGAGCGCGGACGTCGCCTTCGGATCGGCCTTCAGCGCCGAAACGACGTCGACCCAGTCGAGCGCGTGCAGATGATAGAAGTGGACGATGTGGTCGTGCGCCTGCAGCGTGAGCTGCATCAGATTGCGGATCGAGTTGGCGTTCTCCGGAATAGTGATCCCGAGCGCGTCCTCGACCGCGCGCACCGAGGTCAGCGCGTGCGTGCCGGTGCAGACGCCGCAGATGCGTTCGGTGAACGCCCAGGCGTCGCGCGGATCGCGGTTCTTCAGAATGACTTCGATGCCGCGCCACATCGTGCCGGTGGAGACGGCGTTGCGGATGACGTTGTCCTGGTCGACGTTCACCTCGACCCGCAAATGGCCTTCGATGCGGGTGACGGGGTCGACGACGATCCGCTTGCCGGAATTGTCGAGCGTGAAGCCGTTTGGCGTCTGAATGGTCATGGTCGCGTTCCCTGCCCTTTAATTCTTCAAGCGTTGGTGTCGGCGTCGGCGCGCTTGCTGACGACGCGCTTGACGGCGGTGGCGCCGGCGTGCGCGGCGACCGCAACGCCGACGATCCCCGCAGCGGTCATGCCGACCGCGTCGGCGTTCTTCTCGACGCCGAACTGATTGATGCCGGTGAGCCGGTCGTAGAACGAGCCTTGATCCCAGAAGCCCGGCTCGGAGCAGCCGAGGCAGCCGTGGCCGGACTGGATGGGATAGGAGACGCCGTTGTTCCAGCGCACGGTGGAGCAGGCGTTGTAGGTGGTCGGGCCCTTGCAGCCCATCTTGTAAAGGCAATAGCCCTCGCGCGCGCCCTCGTCGTCCCATTGCTCGACGAACTGGCCGGCGTCGAAATGCGGCCGGCGATAGCACTTGTCGTGGATGCGCTGCGAATAGAACATTTTCGGCCGGCCCTGGCGGTCGAGTTCGGGCAGGCGGCCGAAGGTGGTGATGAAGGTGACGACGCCGGTCATCACTTCGGCTATCGGCGGACAGCCGGGAACTTTGATGATCGGCTTGTCGAAAATCACCTTGTCGATCGGCGTCGCCTGGGTCGGGTTGGGCTTGGCCGCCTGCACGCAGCCCCAGGACGCGCAGGCGCCCCAGGCGATGATCGCCATCGCGTCCTCGGCCATCCATTTGAGCTTCTCGACGAACGGCCGGCCGCCGTCGATGCAGAACATGCCGTCCTCGTTGAGCGGCGGATTGCCTTCGACCGCGAGGACGTACTTGCCTTTGTACTTCTGCTTGGTCTCTTCGAGGATCGCCTCGGCCTGATGGCCGGCGGCGGCCATGATGGTGTCGTCGTAGTCGAGCGAGATCATCGACAGGATGACGTCCTTGACCAGCGGATGCGCCGAACGGATGAAGCTCTCCGAGCAGCAGGTGCATTCGAGGCCGTGCATCCAGATCACCGGCACGCGCTCGTTGGTCTCCAGCGCATGAGCCATCGTCGAGGCCGCCGTCGAGCCGAGTCCGAGGCTCGCCGCGGTCAGCGAACAGAATTTTGTGAAGCTGCGGCGCGTGATCCCCTGGCGGCGGATGACGTCGTAAAAGGTCTCGTATGCAGCCATCGTGCTCTCCTGCGTTTCCCCTCATCGCGCCTCGGTCCGAAGCCGACGGCGACCGTGGGGGATTAGGGGCAAGAAGCAGGCCAGCCGCGGCCGAATTTTTGGAATAATTATAAACTGTTGATTGATTTGAGATTTTTTGTTTGCACGAAAGGATCGTGTCGATCGCCGGGTTCTTGCGCAGCCGCAAACTGAAAAGCGGCCTTGCAAGCGATGAAAGCGCGCTTTCCGGCCGTCGGCGGACCGGAGTTAGTGCGCGGTGCACACCATGCACGGGTCGAACGAGCGCACGACGTGCTGGACGATCGGCGCCCGGGCGCCGAGCGCGCCGACTTCGAGGCCGGCGAGCGCGCCTTCCAGCGGGCCGGGGCGGCCCGCGCCGTCGCGCGGCGAAAAGTTCCACGTCGTCGGGGCGATGATCTGGTAGCGGGCGATCCCGCCGTCGCGCGCGACGACCCAATGGCCGAGCGCGCCGCGCGCCGCTTCGACGAGCCCCGCGGCGCGTCCCTCGGGGGGAATTTCCAACTGATGGCAGAACGCGTCTTTGAGCCGCAGCGCGCGCAGCCAGCCGCCGAGCGCGTGGGTTAGCGCGGCGATTTCGATCATCCGCGCGACGACCCGCCCGCGCACGGTGCTCGCGCCGTCGCGCCGCAGCAGGTCACGAACGAGCGGATGGTCGTCGACCGCCTGGCGCGCGAAGGCGCCGACCTCCGCCGCCTTGCCGCGATAGCGCGGCGCCTTGGCCCAGGAATAGGCGCCGGGCTTGCGTGCTTCCGGAACGGTTTCGGCTTCGAACGGATCGCTCGCGCCTTCGCGCATCCAGGAATGCGCGACATCCTCGCCGATCGCCGCCGCGTCGAGCGATAAGACCTCGCCACCCTCGCGCACGCCGCGCGCGAACAGCGGCCCGCCCGCGCCGTGATAGGCGCCGAAGCTCATGAGCGGCCCGGGCCCGCGGCCCGCCTGGTCGAGCCGCAGATCCGCGGCGATCCGCAGGAACGTCGCGAAGTCGCTCGACCGGGCCGGCCCGTCGGCGAACGCGTCGAGTTCGGCGACGCTCTCCAGCGCGAGGATTTCGTCGGGTGCGACGCCGAACAGCGCGCCTTCGAGAAAGGTCTGGAACTCCGCGACGAGGCTCAGCAATTGCACCCGCTCGCCCATGCCGACCGCACGCGTCGCTCCGCCCGGCTGAAAGGCGAGCGAATGCGGCCATTTGCCGGCGACGACGCCCATCATTTCGAGCAGCCGACGACGCGCCGGCAACACTTCGCGCGCGGCCTCGCCGCTCACCGCCTTGAAGCGCTTCGCCGCCGCCTCGAACCAGCGCCGGCCGGCATATTCGGCGCGTGCGAAGTCAGGCATGAAGAAGAGATAGAAGTGGGTGAGGTGGTCGGCGACGTTCTCCGCGGCATGGGCGATGTTGGTCGCCAGGATTCCGTTGTCCGCGGCCCGCCCGCCTGTCAGCTCGCGCAGCGCCGTCGCTGCGGCGATCGACTGCGAAACCGAGCAGATGCCGCAGATACGCGGCGCGATCACCAGGGCGTCGAGCGGCGCGCGGCCGGCGAGCAATTGCTCGTAGCCGCGATAGAGCGTCGTCGTCACCTCGGCGCTGACGACGCACCCGTCTTCGATTTCGAGCGCGACTTCGAGATCGCCCTCGACGCGATTGAACGGGCCGACGACCGTCCGCGTCATGCCTCGGGGCCCTTGGCGCGCCGCGGCTCCTGAACGACGCGATCGGAGGTGGCGTTCTGGCTGACGCGCTTGGGCGTCGCCGATTTCGACAGCGCCGCCAGCGCGACGAACCACGCCTTCGGCATGTCGAGCGGCAGGTTGACGGGAATGCCGCCGACCGTCGGCGTCTCGAGAAAACTGCGCGTCGCCTCGAACCCCGGCGAGGTGCAGGCGACGCAGGGATAGCCGCCGTGGGTGCACGAGCCCGAGCCGTTCCAGCCGCGCTGGTTGCAGTCGCCGACCGCCTGGGTCGCCTTGCAGCCGAGGTGCTCCATCAGGCAGCCGAGATCGGAGAGCTTCTCGGCGCTCGCCTTGAACTCGTAATATTCGTTGCGCTCGCAGCCGTGATGGGCGAGCGTCTTGGCGTAGAATTTCGGCCGCCCGAGCGCGTCGAGATCGTCGGCGGCGAAGTCGCCCATGCGCAGCGCGACGATCGTCTCCATGATCCAGCCCGGATGCGGCGCGCAGCCGGCGACATTGATGACGGGAAGGCCGGAGCGCGAGCGGAAATCCTCGCCGAGCGCGCCGCCGGGAAACGCGGCGTCGTATTGCAGCCCGCAGGCGTCGGTCGGATTGGGCGCGCCGGCGGGGATGCCGCCGTAAGCCGCGCAACTGCCGACGGCGACGCAATAGCGCGCGCGCGGCGCGATCCGCTTCACCCAGTCGAGCATCGTGCGGCCCGCGCCGCCGAAGCGGTTGAACAGGCCCGAGCCGTCCGGCCCGAGCAGGATCGAGCCCTCGATGCAGAGAAGGTCGAGCGGCGTTGCGCCGCTGGCGACGCTTTCGAGGATCGCGAGCACCTCTTCGCCGGTCTCCTCGCTCAGCGAGGGGTGCCAGACGAGATCGACGCCGAACGCCTTGAGCTCGCCGAACCAGCCGGTGGCGCCGTGCTCGATCGCCGCCATGGTGCAGCCCCCGCAGGAACCCGCCTGCAGCCACACCATGGAGAATCGTTCCCGCGCGTTCCCTCGCTCCCTCATCGCCTCGGCGCCCTCGTCGATCGGCCTGCCCGCCGATGTGCGTCGACTTGGCGCAGGCTGTCAAATGAGCGGGCGGCGAGTCCACGAAATCGGCGAAGCCCGCGGCCAACCCCCAACGCCCCTCACCCAACCTCTCCCCGCAACAGCTTGAACGCGTGCGGCGACCAGCCGTTGCGGGCGACGCCGGGGATGCACCACAGCATGCACAACGGCTCGATCGCGCGCGCGGCCTCCAGCGCACCCATATCCGCCGTCTCCCAGCCGAATTCATCGAACAGCGTCGTCACGGCCCGCTTGGCCGCCTCGTGATCACCGCAGATGAACATCGTCGGCTTGCCCCCGGCGAATTGCGGGTCGACCATTTGCGCCGCGCCGACGGAATTGAACGCCTTGACGAAATGCGCGGCCGGATAGGCCTTTTGCAGGCGCTCCATCAGCGAATCGGTCAGGCTGGTGAAGAACGTCAGCACGCCGTGGACCGGCGGCCCGCCGCCGATCGGATTGCAGGCGTCGATCACCGTCTTGCCGGCGATGTTCGCCGCGCCGGCGAGCTTCAGCGCGTCGAGCGCGACCGCGCCGGCGACCGCGAGCACGACGATTTCGCCGAACGCCGCCGCGGCGGCGAAGTCGCCGATGCGGGCGCCCGGGTTCTTGGCCGCCCAATCGGCCAGCTTGCCCGTCTCGCGCGTGCCCAGCGTGACCCCGTGACCATGTTTGAGAAAGCCCGCGCCGAGAGTCTGCGCGACCGTCCCCGATCCGACGACGCCGATCTTCATGTTCGCCCTCCCCTGGGAAAGCCGTGGCGCCGCTCGGCCCGCGGTAGGCAGGGGATGTGGGGAGAGGCGCGCGCGCCGGCAAGCCGCCGCACACGCCGCGGCTTCGCGCTTGCACGGCGCCCGCCGGGCCTCTATAACCCCGCCTGCGCCGTTCGCGGCGTTGTCGGAGTGTAGCGCAGTCTGGTAGCGCACCTCGTTCGGGACGAGGGGGTCGGAGGTTCGAATCCTCTCACTCCGACCATTATTGTCAGAGGGTTCTGAGCTACGTAACCCTTGAAACCGCTCCAGCTGCACAGCTTTGTGTACAGGTTGGGCGGGATGTGCCTCTTTGACCAAACGTGAAAACAGCGGCCGTCGGGGGCGTCGGATAGCGACGCGTCCATGATCGTGGCGATGTGCAGCTCACGAGCGAAGCGCTGAGCATCTTCGCCGCGACCGAAGCAGTCGTCCGACCAACGCTTCCGAAAACGACATCCGCGCCTTCGTCACCAAGAGAAAAGTCTCCGGCGGAACCGTCAGCGACAGGGGCCGCGACGCCCGCGAAGTCATGCTCGGTTTGGCCAAGACCTGTGTGAAATTGAAATTGTCGTTCTACAACTTCATCGGCGACCGACTGGGTATCCCAGGACCGAAAATCCCGGACCTCGCAACACGCCTCAGGCCTGCGCCCGCTTGAGCTAAGCCAAGCTTGCCCGGAAATCTGCCCCGGCTACTCGAACGGCGCGATAGATCATTGAATTCATTGACGGCGACGCAAGTCGGCGCGCTTGCCTGATTCGCCTGCGGGAGCGCGCTCGCGCCGCTCGCCTGCGATCGCCGCGCCGCCTCGCACGGACGCCGCGACGTCTCGAGGCCGCCCGTTCAGCCGGGAATCGGGCGACTCGGCAGAGTCGGACTCAGGCGAGCGCCGAGGCTTCGCGCCTCGCCATCGCCGACGGGCCGCCGAAAAAGAGGACGTCCTGCTCGCGGCGCAGCTCGTCGCACAACCGCCCCGCCGGAATCTCGACGTCGTCGTATCTGAGAATTTGATCTCGCGCGACGTTGCGACGAAGGCGACAGCCTTCGGCGAGACCGATCGGAAGCAAACGCTCGGCATGCACGACCTGCGCGTTCTCGCACAAGCCATACGTCATGTAGTGGCCGAGGCCGTCGAGGATCTCTCCGGCCTCGAGATCCCTCTTGGCGGCCGCGATGACGTCGACGCACGGCGCGCCGAGCGGCGTAATCGCCGCGTCTTTGAAGATAGCCGCCCGCCCGACCGTGAACGGGACTTCGAAATGGCAGAGGTGATAAGGCCAGTAGAAGCAATAAAGGGGCCCCGCCCCCAATTTGTAGAGCGACAGATAGTGCTTTTCGAACGCGTCGTCGGTCGTCCCGAGCACGAATATGCCGGGGTTGGGCATGGCGCCGACGCAGTAGTCCACGATGCCCGGCCCGTCGAGAAGCTCGTCGAGCGGATACCAGTCGACCGCCTGCTGGATCGGCGTTCCCGTTTCGACGACCGGGCCGTGCATGCCGCGCTTCGCCACCCGCTTGCCGGTCGCGTTGGCGACGATCGCGTTCTCGAACGAGATCTTGGTCCCGTCGGCGAAGGACGTCACCATCGGGGCCTTCATCCCCCATTTCCTGGCGAACCCTTCCTGCGTCGTGGGATTGCGGTAGGGATCATGCAGGCCCTTGATGTTGCCGCACAGCACCGGTTTGACGCCCAGTCCCTTGACCCAGCGATAGAGGTTCATGATGACGCCCGGCTGGTCGCCTTCGGTGTTGGTGATGACGACCCCAGCGCGGTCGGCGTAAGTCTTAAGGATCGGACCGAGCGTGCCGTCGAGTTCGGCGTTCATCATCACGACATGCTTGCGCCGGGCGATCGCCCGCATCGCCACATGGGCCGAAAACTCGATCGCGCCGGTGACCTCCAAAATCACGTCGATCTCGTTAGCGTCGCATAGAAGCATCGGATCGTCGACGATCGCTCGGCGGCCCCGGGCTATGCACGCGTCCAACTGGTCGGCGGACCGCGCATGGACGACGGCCTCCTCCCCCGATTCGGCGTAAGCCTTACGGGCGCCCTCGAGATGACGGTTGGAGATCGCCGCGAGCTCCATGCCTTTGGTGTAACGCAGCATCTGACGCGCGATGCCGCGCGCCATGAAGCCCGCGCCCACCATCCCGACCCGGATCGGGGCGCCGGCCCGCTGCAGCCGCTCGAGCTCACGGTCGAGGATGAACATGGGACATTCACTCCTGATCGGCGGTTACGAT
>CAVXCA010000044.1:0-68940 GCA_963759955.1 uncultured Alphaproteobacteria bacterium | reverse complement strand
GACCTGGTTCGGGCGTGTTCATCGAAGAGTTCGCGCCGCGCGTGAGCCCAACACGCCACGGGCAGAAGCCGCGGCCGCCCGGTCTTGGGATCCGGCTCATAGAGCTTGTCGAAACCGGCATAAGCGTCGGCGTGCAGAAAGCCCGACACGGACGCGAGCAGCGCCTGGGCATGCTCGCCCTTGCGGTCGGGGGAATAGCGGTAATAGGCGGCCGGCGGCTTCGCGGAGGCCCAGTTCCCCTCGTCGCGCACGACGACCCATAATCGTCCGCTCTTTGTGCGTCCGCGCCCAGGATCCTGAACCGGAATCGGCGTGTCGTCGGCGTGGACAACGGGGCCGGCGCGGGCGTAGTCGCCAATCCGCTCCGCTATCGGCTGCAACAGCCAAGCGGCGCGCCCGACCCAGTCTGTCAGGGTCGACCGATCGAGGCTCACGCCCTCGCGGGCGTAGATGTCGGACTGGCGGTTCAGGGAGCTATGGCGGAAACTGGGTGACGGGGGTGAGGAAGGCGGCGTAACGGGGTTGGTGATCAAGCCACCCGAACCTCCAAGATGGAGCGTTACGCCATGAACGAGAATAGAGTTGTCGCCCTTCGACAGAAAGGGGCAATCGATGATCCGCTCACCGAAATCCTGCGCGCTGGGGCACGTCGGCTGATCGCCCAGGCGGTGGAAGCGGAATTCGAGACGTTTCTGGGCTCGAACGCCGATCTCGTCCTTGCGGACGGCCGCCAACGAGTGGTTCGCCACGGGCACGACCCGGTTCGCGCGATTCAGACGGGAATCGGTTCTGTCGATGTGGAAAAGCCGAAGGCTCGCGATCGTGGCGCGGCGGCGGGCGATCGCATTCGCTTCACGTCGGCGATCTTGCCCAAATGGGCTCGTCGAACCAAGAGCCTCGACGCTCTGCTGCCAGTTCTCTACCTGCGCGGAGTTTCCGCCGGCGATTTTCAGGAGGCGCTGGCGGCCCTGTTGGGCAAGGACGCGCCCAATCTCTCGCCGGCGGTGATCGCGCGGCTCAAGAGCGAGTGGGAAGACGAATATCGGCGATGGCAGGATCGCGATTTGTCGGCGCGCCGCTACGTCTACGTCTGGGCGGACGGCGTCTATCTGCAGGCGCGCATGGAGCCGCAGGCCGAATGCATGTTGGTTCTGATCGGCGCGACGCCCGAGGGCGTCAAGGAACTGATCGGCTTCCAGACAGGCATGCGGGAGAGTGCGCAAAGCTGGAGGGAATTGCTCGTCGATTTGAAGGCGCGAGGTTTGTCGATCGCGCCGGAGTTGGCCATCGGCGATGGCGCGCTTGGCTTTTGGAAAGCCCTCGACGAGGCGTTGCCGACGACGCGCCATCAGCGCTGCTGGCTGCACAAAACAACGAACGTGCTCAACAAGTTTCCCAAGTCCGTGCAGCCCAACGCGCATAAGGATCTACGAGAAATCTGGCTGGCGCCGGATCGCGCCAGCGCGGCGGGCGCTATGACGACATTCGCCGAGAAATACGCGCCCAAATACGACAAGGCCGTCGATTGCCTGATCAAAGACCGAGAGACGCTGCTGACGTTTTTCGACTTCCCCGCCGATCACTGGGACCATTTGCGCACCACGAACCCCATCGAAAGCGTCTTCGCAACCGTCAGGCATCGCACCGTCCGAATGAAAGGCGCGCTGTCGCAAGACACCGCTCGCTTGATGGTCTTCAAGTTGGTGATGGCGGCGTCGAAAACCTGGCGCAGGCTGCAAGGTCAAAACCAGTTGCCGAAGATCGTCAAAGGCGCCAAATTCCGCGACGGAATCGAGGTCGTGCTGGAAGCCAAATTCGCCGCCTGATTCACGCCGTCACCCAAATTCAGGCATAGCTCCGGTTCAGGGGTAGATGGTCGCAGTACTTCGCGACCAACACGTGGGCGATCAGACCCGGTCCCGGACGGCCGCGTTCGATCGGCAGGCTCGGCATCGGCGGCTGCGTAATGCTCTCGCAGTCGCGGCAGCTCAGCTTCGGCCGCACATGCACGACGACCTTGAAGTGCGAGGCGACGTATTCCAGCACCTCGCGCTCCTCGTCGCCGATCTTGCGCAAGCGCCCGGATCCGCACGCCGGGCAGACGCAGGCGCCGGCATGGGCGACGATCTCGCGCGGAAGATGATCGGGCAGCGGGCGACGGTTCCCCGCACGCGGCACTCGGACGGGCGATCGCGACCCCATCGCCGCAAGCGCCGCCTCCTGTCGCGCTTCGTTCGCCGCCTCGGCTTCCTCGATGTCGCTGATCGCCAGTTCGAGCCAATCGATCTGACGGTCGAGCTTCTCGGACGACTGGCCGAAGCGGGCGCGGCGCAGCGTCGCCAACTGCGCCTTCAGCTTCTCGATATGCAGCGTCTTGGCGTAAAGCTCAGACTGCAAAGCCGCCGCGAACACGCGTAGGGCGTCCGGATCCGAAGGCAATTCCGCAGTGGCGAGAGACATGCGAACTTATAGCAGAATCAACGCTGTCATGCGAGAGTAAATCATTGGAATCACGAAATTATCAGACAGATTCTGGCCGCTTCACCGCCTCCGGCGCGACCGTCCGCCGCCAGTCGATGCCCTCGACGAGCAAGGCGAGTTGAGCGGGGGTTAGTTGGAGTTGGCCCTCCACGATCGGAGGCCAGACGAACTTGCCTTGCTCGAGCCGTTTGGCGAACAGGCACAGGCCGCTGCCGTCCCACGCGAGGATCTTCAACATGTCGCCGCGCTTCCCGCGGAACACAAACAGCGCTCCGCAGAACGGATCGGCGGCGAGCACGTTCTGAACCTGCGCCGCCAAACCGTCCATCCCTTTGCGCATGTCGCAGGGCTGCGTCGCCAAGTAAACCCGAACGCCGGAGCCCGGCGCGATCATCTCGCCGCCGCCTTCAAGGCCGACAGAACCCGTCTGAGCGCCGCTTCGTTGACGTTCGCGTCGACCCGAACGTGGGCGCCGCCAACCAGCGTGATCTCGATCGCGCCGCGTCGTTCGACGGCCATCGCCGGCGTGGCGGGCGGACTCTCCGGTTCGCCGACAATCTCGACCGGAACCAATTCCATGGGCGGCTCGGCTGCTGACAACGGCCGCATCTGTCGGCGCCAGGTGAATAGCAGGTTCGCATTGATTGAATGTCGCTGGGCGACACCCGACACAGACGTTCCCGGCTCGCCGCACTCAGCCAAAAGCCGCCGCTTCTCATCGAGGGTGTAGGTTCTGCGCCGACGTCGCCCCAAATTGTCGGGGCGAACGCCCCGATATCCAACGTCACTCGATGAATTCGTGTCCATTTAGCCCCGCTCGTGGACACTATCGTCAGCGTCCCGACCGAACAGCTAGCCGATCCGACCCTCGCCGCGGAAGGCGGTCGTTACCGGACGCGTACGATGTATTCGGCGACCGGCCGCTGCTCGTCGCGTTCGTAGATAAA
The DNA here is from genome assembly GCA_963759955.1 of uncultured Alphaproteobacteria bacterium. Classification (GTDB taxonomy): domain Bacteria; phylum Pseudomonadota; class Alphaproteobacteria; order Rhizobiales; family Beijerinckiaceae; genus Roseiarcus. Next base: position 65,512 of record CAVXCA010000044.1, on the reverse strand, counting down.
TCGCTGAATGTCTTCGACGGTGGCCTTCGCTCGAAACCAGATCAGCTGATATTCGAGACGCTGCACGACGTTCGCCCGGTAGGCCTCTATGCGGTCACACGCGCTCTGTATGTCGGCCATGGCGATTGGATTCAATAGGTGGTTGAGTCTCGGCGCTGCACGTCGTTGACGAGGACGACGTGACGATCCGCGTACACGTCGAACATGATTCGCCACGCGCCGACCCGGCGGCGCAACGCTCGATCCGTCCCTCTGAGGAATTTGATGTCGCCGCTGTACGGGTCTTTGCGCATCTCGACATAGGCGGCGTCGATCTGCTCGGCATCTGCGCGCGACATGTCGCGCTTCGCGCGGCGAGCGCGGTTAGCGATCAGCAAGACCCATGTCATGTCTCCATTGTTCGTGGGTAACGAACTCACCACGCTCGTACTGCGCGCGACCTTCGGCTATGGCGGCCCGCTCTGCCGGGGTGGGAAAATCGGCGAGCACGCCCAAAAGCTCGGCTGCGGCGATATCTTGATCGGGCTCCGGTAATTCGCGGGCCTTCTCGAATGCTTTTTCAAGTAATGTACTCATACGGATATTGTAATCTGTTTTGCCCGTCACGCAACTATGTGCTCAATCTAGATATCTGTCGGAGGACAGATATTGCGCGACCATGAAATAATGGCTTTGTCAAGCCCTTGCCTTCCCTTCCGAGTTGTATTCTGATTTTGCATTTCGCTTTTTTATTAAATCGCATCCTTATCTGTATATTTTATATGTATATAGTTAAATGCGTATTGTTAAGTAGAGTGAATTTCGCCTGTGGAATACTTGATTTCAGCCGATGGAATTCTTGATTTCCACCGGTGGAAATCAGGATTTCCGAACGTGCTTCTTCACAACGAAATTGACCGTGTAGAAGTTCGTCTTCCCCTGCCCTCTTCTCATGATCTCGATGAGCGAGCATTCCTCAAGCTCCTTGATGAAGCGGTTCACGCTTGCGATGCCCATCCCCACGTCCTTGGCCAGGCGCTCTTGGCCGGGGAAGCAGAGGTCGTTGTGCCAAGCGTAGCTGAGGAGCAGCGAGTAGACTGTCTTCGCGCCGATCGAAACATTCGGATCGCGCAGAATGAAATTCGGGATTTGCGTGAAGCCGTGAAGCGTCACCGGGTCGATGGTGTTGAGCTTCATGTTGCGCTCGATGCGCTGTAGCTGTTCACCTATGTGCTCCATCTGCGCATTATAGCGCACGCCTGGCTGTCAAGACGCGCTGTACACAGTCCCCTATTCCCTACCCGCGGCTACTGTCGGGATCGATGACGGTGGCTTGCATGGGGTCTGGTGGCGTCGCCATCGACAGGCGTCCGACCGCCATGGTTTTCAGTGTGTCGAGCATACGCTCGGCGATGTTCTTTACATCGTCGCGCGATCGACGGCCCTCGCGCACCTCTTCGCGCAGAAAGCTGCGGTCTTCCTTGAGTTCCTGAATGATCGCATCTCTGCCTTCGACTTGCGCAAGAAGCCGGGCATTCTCGATGAGCACTTCGGCGATCGTCCGCCTCTCCCCTACCGGCGTTGCCGCCGAAACATGACTGGCGTCGCTGGCGTCGCCATTGTCGGAAGTGTCGACCTGATGTGATGCGACGATCGGCGGTGTTGGCGACGCTGGCGTCGCCGTGTCGGAGCCGATGGCGACGCTGGCGTCGCCGGTAACGACAGGCTCTATCTCAATCAGTTTTGCAAGTGAGGTCTCATTGATGAGCCATTCCGAACCGAAGACGGTACGAATCTTTTTCGCGGCGAGACGGCCCTCGATACAATAACGCTGAATCGAACGCCCGGATGGAACCTTGCGCCCGGAGGTGACGATTCGCTCGAGAGCTTGTCCCACAGTGAGGGTGTATTCAAGATCGTCGGCAAGGGCGGTGAGCATGGCGTCGCTGGCGTCGCCATTGTCGGAAGTGTCGACCTGATGTGATGCGACGATCGGCGGTGTTGGCGACGCTGGCGTCGCCGTGTCGGAGCCGATGGCAGCGTCGTGTTCTTCGGAAGTGGGCATGGCAATAATTCTAGCATCCGCCAGGCACGCCAACGCGATTGTCCCCACGTCGTGATGAGGCGACCAGACGAAAGAAAACGCCACGCACGACAACATGTGCGACGGGCAAACGCGGCCGGGCGACGAGCGAGGTACAAAGAGCCTGTGTTCGCTTTTCGTTCTTTTCAGAATGCGGAGAATCAGGTTACACTTCAATTATGAAGGACGCCGCCGAAACGATCGACCCGACTCAGTTCTCGAGAACATCGCACCGGCCAGCGCAACTCGAGCTGTTCGGATTCTCGCTGTCCGACGCCGCCAACAAGCTTCGTGCGGAGACAGGCGTCGAAGAGCGCGGGGCAATTTTTACGCGACCGGAAGTCGTCGAGTTCATTCTCGATCTCGTCGGGTATACGGCCGACAAGCCGTTGCATCGCTCGCGATTGCTCGAGCCGTCGATCGGACAAGGGGATTTCCTATTTCCTGCGATCGAGCGATTGTTTCGAGCGTTCCGTGCGAGCGGCGACCGGACGAATCCAATTATCGCTCTGAAGGACGCGATTCGCGGCGTTGAGCTGCATCACAAGACCTTTGAGGTCATGAAAACTCGGCTGATGCGAGTGCTCGAGGCGGAGGGGCTTTCGCACCAAGAGGCTGCTACCCTCGTCAGCTCCTGGCTCCGCGAAGGTGATTTTCTGCTAACTGATTTTGATTTCAATTTCTCGCATGTAATAGGAAACCCGCCTTACGTTCGACAGGAGTTGATCCCCGATATTCTGATGGCGGAATATCGTCGGCGCTACGCGACAATTTTTGATCGCGCCGATCTATATATTCCGTTCATCGAGAAAGGTCTGTCGTCGCTCGCTGCTGGCGGCAAGCTCGCGTTCATTTGCGCCGACCGGTGGATGAAGAATCGTTACGGAGCACCGCTCCGGCGTCTGATCTCGGATCACTATCATCTGCATACGTATGTCGACATGGTCGACACTCCCGCGTTCCATGATGACGTTATCGCGTACCCCGGAATATTCGTCATTGGAAAAGATCGATCCGCTCAAACGAGATTTTCATATCGTCCCGCAATCGATGCGGAGATTTTGAGGCCACTTGCGCGCGCGTTGCGGGAAGGATCGAAACATCCCGACGTGGTCGAGGGGACGGGAATCGTCAGCGGCGAAGAACCCTGGATCGTAGACTCTCCATTGCAATTGGCTGTCGTGCGACGCCTCGAGGCGCAGTTCCCGACGATCGAGGATGCGGGATGCAAGGTCGGGATTGGCGTCGCCACCGGTGCCGACAAAATCTTTGTCGCGAAGTATGACGCGCTGGATGTCGAACCGTCGCGCAAATTGCCGCTCGCCATGAGTCGCGACATCACAAGCGGCACCGTCAAATGGCGCGGGTACGGGGTGCTCAACCCATTTGAAGAGGACGGCCGCCTCGCATCATTCAGCGAGTACCCAAAGTTCGCCCGCTATCTCGAGGAGCACGGCGAGGCGATCAAGCGTCGGCACATCTCGCAGAAGAATCCGGGGAGTTGGTATCGAACCATTGATCGGATTTATCCGAGCCTCACGTACAAGCCGAAGCTGCTTCTCCCGGATATCAAAGGCGAGGCAAACGTCGTCTTTGAGGAGGGCAAACTGTACCCCCACCACAATCTGTACGTCCTAACGTCGGACACGTGGGATTTGCGGGCGCTACAGGCGGTTATGTTGTCGAGCATCGCCAAACTCTTCGTGTCGACGTACTCGACGAAGATGCGAGGCGGCTATCTCAAATTCCAGGCGCAATACGTGCGCCGCATCCGCGTCCCGCACTGGCACGCGGTCGACAACGAATTGCGCAAGGCACTCATTGCGGCAGCCCACAAGAACGACAGGGACGCGTGCGATGCCGCAGTGGCCGCACTCTACGACTTGACGACTAGCGAGCTGGAAGCGCTCGGGATCGATCGGAAAACAAACGTATGCCGCTGAACCTCGAAAATTTTGATCAGAAGGCTAAAGACGCGACGATGGCGTTTTGGGGCAATCGGGAGAAGGCTCGCGCGAAACAAATCGAAGCCGGCAAGGCCGACCAAGGTGAACGTGCGGGTGTAACCGCCGGCAAGAACATGGATGGGTTTCTTGCTCTGATCGTCGACATTGTCAGAGGCAACGGTCTTGGGCATGCGGAAATTCACCAACAGCGTGCCGTCGTGACGCTGCCCGGATACTTCCGGCCAACGAAGCTATGGGATGTGCTGGTGATAAACGAAGGTCGGCTTGTTGCGGCGGTTGAACTCAAGAGCCAGGTCGGCCCATCGTTCGGAAACAATTTCAACAACCGCACCGAGGAAGCGATTGGCACCGCGCACGACTTTTGGACTGCCTATCGCGAGGGTGCATTCGGTAAGCAGCCCCGTCCATTCGTGGGCTGGATGATGATGGTCGAAGACGCTCCGAAGTCTCGTTCGCCCATTAACGATCGGTCTCCACACTTTCCAGTCTTCAAGGAATTCCGTGGCGCTTCGTATCTGAAGCGGTACGACATTCTCTGCCAACGGCTCATTCAAGAGCAGCTATACGCTGCCGCGTCGGTGTTGGCATCGCCTCGCGGGGCCGTACGGTCCGGTGACTATGTCGAGATGTCCGATCTCACGGGGCTTCGCACATTCGTTACAACGCTCGCGGGGCATGTCGCGGCCGAGGCGGCGCGATCTCAATGACGCGGCCAATCTCGTGTTGTGCTAGGCGACAATTTCCGTGAGCCTTCTTTCCCACTCCATGATCGCCGCACGCATCTCGTCCATGTAGCTGTGCCGGTTGTAAATCGCCGCCACGCCTGAGACCGTTCCCGAGATGTGGTTGAGCAATTTTTCGGTGACATGGATCGGGGTGCCGAGCGCCGCGAGGTTCGTCGCGAAGGTGCGGCGCAGATCGTGCAGCGTCCACGCGGCAACCGGTGATTTTTCATTGTCACCTTTGATGAATTTGTCGAGCCGCACTTTGGAAGGCGAGTAGCCATTGAATGGGTTCTCTAACTTGCCGCGCGCGGGGAAAAGAAGGTCGCCATCATCGGTCAGAGAAGACAGGAGCGTGGCTGCGGTGCCGCCATAGGGAAGAACATGATCGCGACCGTTCTTGGTGATCGCAGCCGGAAAGGTAATCGTGCGCTTTTCGGTATCGATCCATGAGCGTCGCAATCCGCCGATCTCGGAGCGGCGCTGGCCCGTCAGAATGAGAAGCTGAACGATGCGACCGAACGGATAGCCTGCCGCCTCCGCCGCCTTCCACACGGCGGCTAACTCGAGTTCGGTGAGCACTCTCGACCGGGATTTCTGCTCCGGCTTCTTCAGGCCCGCGCAGGGAGAGTGGGGGATGTACCGCGGGACACACCATGAAAAGAACGTCTTAATGTCCTTCACGGCATGGGCACGCTCGCTCGGCTTTTTTATCCCCTCGACGACGGTTGCCACGTCATTGTGCGTGATATCGGTGAGCGGCTTTTTCCAGTCGAAGTAGAGGGTCAGCGTGCGCTTGATCTGATAGAGAGAGCGAGGTCGGAGCGTCGCTCCGTGCTTTTCGAGGAATTGATCTCTCGTCTCCAAGAATGACGGCGGCGGTTGGGTGTCGGAGGCGGGGCTGACGAGGAGCTTCTTCGCCTCAAGGCGCGCATCGGAGAGCGACGTACTCGGAAAGCGGCCGATCACTTTGAGCTTTCGCTCGCGACCGCGCATCACGATCCACGACTTGGATCGCTCGTTCACGAGCACGCCGAAGCCCGGCGTGGCGCTGTCCCACACCTTGAATTGTTTGCCGGCAACGGGCTTCAGAGCACGGACGGCAATCTCGGTGAGATGTGCCCGCATATTCTCTTTTATTCTCCGAAATGACGTGCGTAGCAGCTAACCGCTATGTGACGCCATATGCAAGGACAATGCGGGAGAATAAGGGAAAATGCCGATTTTCGTGACGGTATGGGACGCGGCGAGACGGGTATTTTTGAGCTTGGAAGGCTGCTGCTCTACCATTGAGCTACACCCGCGTTTTTCGACCGGCTCGTTCTCTCGGACAAGACGGCGTGGCGCGTTTTTCGCGCTCTTGCGATTGCGGCGGCGCTCGATTCCGCCGCGGCCATGTCATCGCAATCCGGCGGGCGCGAGTCAATCGGCGTCGGCCCAAGCGCGTCGTTCGCTCGCACGCTCGGCGTCATTGGAAGTCCGCCAAACTGTGCGGCGTGGTCGGCTGTCCGCGGAAGACCTTGAGGCCGTTGGGCGTCGAGACGACGTCGCCGTTGACCAGCGTATCGTCGTTGAGCAGCGGTTCCATCGGATCGGGCGCCGGCGCTCGCCAACATCCGCTTGCCTTCGCGGCGACGCACGCGAGCCAGTCCCCGTGACGCTGGCGAGCGGCGATCACCCGCTGGCGCCAATCGGCGCTTTGCGTCGCTGCGTCTTTGTCGTCTGCGCCGGGCGCGGCCGTTTGCTCGACAGCCGGGGAGGGCGGGGCCGTCGCCGCCGGCGCGGCCGAAATCGCCTGCTGGGCGCAGGCGCCTTCGACAAGCCACGTCGCGACGATCAACGCGGACGCAGTTCGCAGACACAGCATCGCTCTTCTCCCCCTTCATTAGAGGCGATGTCGCCGCCGCTGTCGAGCGCGCGGGTCGGTGACGCGATCCCGCCGCGCCGCGCCCGGGGCAAGGGCGGCGGCGGCGTCTCTGCGGTGACAGGGCGGCGCGCGGCGGCTAGAACCCGGCGACCACACCTTCGCGAGCGCCGCCCCTTGTCCCCTGTCCCCGCCGCCATCGAAGCGCGCCAACTCGCCAAACGTTTCGGCGCCACGATAGCCGTCGACGCGATCTCGTTCGCCATCGCGGCCGGCTCGGTCACCGGCCTGCTCGGCGGCAACGGCGCCGGCAAGACCACCACGATCGGCATGATCATGGGGCTCATCACGCCGACCTCGGGCGCGGTCAGCGTGCTCGGCGTCGATATGGCGAATGACCGCTACCGCGTTCTCGGGCGGATGAACTTCGAGAGCCCTTACGTCGACATGCCGCATCGGCTCACCGTACGCCAGAACCTCAGCGTATTCGGCCGTCTCTATGGCGTCGGCGCCCTCAAGCGGCGCATCGACGAACTCGCCGAGAGCCTCGCGCTCGGCGTCTTTCTCGACCGGCCCGCCGGCAGCCTGTCGGCGGGGCAGAAGACGCGCGTCGCGCTCGCCAAGGCGCTGATCAACGAGCCCGACGTTCTGCTGCTCGACGAGCCGACCGCCTCGCTCGATCCGGACACTGCGGACTGGGTGCGCTCGCGCCTCGAGGACTATCGGCGCCGGCGCGGCGCGACGATCCTGCTCGCCTCGCACAACATGGGCGAGGTCGAGCGCCTGTGCGAGCGCGTGATCATGCTCAAGCAAGGCCGCATCGTCGACGACGGCTCGCCCAAGGAGCTCGTCGCGCGCTACGGGCGCGACAATCTCGAACAAGTGTTTCTCGACGTCGCCCGCGGCGCCGAGTGGCGGGAGCGGACGGCATGAGCGACGCGAACTCCGACTTTTCGCTCGCGCGCGTCGGCGCGATGGTCATGCGCTACCTCTATCTGATGCGCTCGTCGTGGCCGCGGCTGGCCGACCTCATCTACTGGCCGGCGGTGCAGATGATGACCTGGGGCTTCCTGCAGACCTATATCCGCGCGCAGTCCCAGGCGGCGGGCCTCTCGGGGCGCATGGCGGTCGCCGGCGGCACGCTGATCGGCGCGCTGCTGCTGTGGGACACCTTGTTTCGCGCCCAGCTCGGTTTCTCCGTGTCGTTCCTCGAAGAAATGTGGTCGCGCAACATCGGCAATCTGCTGATCAGCCCGCTCAGGCCGATCGAATTCGTGCTCGCGCTGATGACGATGAGCGTGATCCGGCTCGCGATCGGCCTCGTGCCGGTGACAGTGCTCGCGCAGTGGTTTTTCGGCTTCAACCTGTGGGGACTGGGGTTTGGGCTGGTCGCGTTTTTCCTCAACCTGGTGCTGACGAGCTGGGCGATCGGCCTCATCGTCGCCGGGCTGGTGCTGCGCAACGGCATGGGGGCGGAAAGCATCGCCTGGTCGATCCTGTTCTTCTTCCTGCCCTTCGCCTGCGTCTATTATCCGGTTTCGGCCCTGCCGGGATGGCTGCAGACGTTCGCTTGGTGCCTGCCGCCGACCTATGTCTTCGAGGGCTTGCGCGCCGCAATCGTCTCCCATGAGTTCCGCGCCGATTTGATGGCGGAAGCGCTCGCGATCAACGCCGGCCTGCTGGCGGCGGGCGCAGCGACCTTCCTCGCGCTGCTGCAGAGCGCCCGAAAGGCCGGTTCGCTGTTGCAAATGGGCGAATAAGCGAGTCTCATCGACAAATCGCCTGTCGAAAAGGCAGACTTATCCTTTTTGTGACATTGATTCGTTTCGATGCGAACGTTAACTTAGACGGAATCGCTAACATTTCAGTGCGCGCCGCAGGCGCCGCGCGAGGGACGAAAATGCTCAGGGGCTATTCCTATCAGTTCTACGAGATGGCGCACGCGGCCCTGGCGCCGGCGCGCGCCGTGTCCGACGCTGCGCATTTCGTTTTTCGCAATCCGTTCAATCCGTTCTCGAACACCGCGTTCGGCAAGAACATCGCCGCCGGGGCCGAACTGTTCGAAAGGATGACGCGCCGCTACGGCAAGCCGGTGTTCGGCCTCGACAGCATCGCCGTCGACGGCGTCGAGCACGACGTGCTCGAGGAAATCGTCTGGACCCGGCCCTTCTGCAATCTCCTGCATTTCGTCCGTCCGACCCTCGAGGGCCACGAGTCGCAACCGAAATTGCTGATCGTCGCGCCGATGTCCGGCCATTACGCCACGCTGCTGCGCGGCACGGTCGAGGCGTTCTTGCCGACCCATCGCGTCTACATCACCGACTGGACCGACGCGCGCATGGCGCCGATCGCCGCGGGACGGTTCGACCTCGACGACTACATCGATTATCTCAAGGAGATCCTGGAGCATCTGGGCCCTGGCGTCCACACTCTCGGGGTTTGCCAGCCCGCCGTGCCGCTGATCGCCGCCGTCGCCCTGATGGAAGCGGCCGATCACCCCTGCGCGCCCGCTTCGATGACCTTGATGGGCGGGCCGATCGACACCCGGCGCAGCCCGACCGCCGTCAACCTGATGGCGGAAAAGCGCGGCGTCGAATGGTTCCGCGCCAATTGCCTGCAGACCGTGCCGTTCCCCTATCCCGGCTTCGGGCGCCAGGTCTATCCCGGCTATCTCCAGCTCTCCGGCTTCATGGCGATGAACCTGGATCGGCACGTCAACGCCCATCTCAAGATGTTCAACCACCTCGTTTCGGGCGACGGCGACTCGGCGGAGAAGCACCGCGAATTCTACGACGAATATCTGGCCGTCATGGACTTGACGGCGGAATATTACATGCAGACGATCGAAACCGTGTTCGTGCGCCACAGCCTGCCGAAGGGCGAGATGACGCATCGCGGCGAAAAGATCGACCTCGGCGCCATCCGCCGCTGCGGCCTGATGACCGTCGAGGGCGAGAAGGACGACATCTCCGGCGTCGGGCAGACCGAAGCGGCGCAGGACCTTTGCGTCAACATCCCGACGGCGATGAAGACGCATTACCTGCAAACGGACGTCGGCCATTACGGCGTCTTCAACGGCTCGCGCTACCGCTCGCAAATCGCGCCGCGCATCGCCGCGTTTCACGCCTCGATCGACGCTCTGCGCAAGCCGAACGGGGCGAGCCAGCGGAAAACCGCGAAGGCCCGAACGTAATTCGCCTGCCGGGCGTTCGCCGCGCTCGTGGGCGCCTTGACTCCGTTCACCTCGTTTTCGAGACTGGCGGGACCGCGGACCGCCGCGGCGGTATGCTGTCCGCGGTCTGGCGGGGCGGGAAATGCGGAGGCGGCGAACGATGCGAGCCGGGCCGATGTTGCGTCGTGCGCTCTATGTGAGCGCTGTGGTCCTGTCGTTCGTGGGCGCGGCGCGCGCCCGCGTGATGGTCGAGTTCCCCTCGCCCTATTCGCCGGGAACGATCGTGATCAGCCAGAGCGAGCGCAAGCTGTTCCTGATCGTCGATTCGCGCACGGCGATCGCCTATCCCGTCGCCGTCGCCAAACGCGGCAAGGAATGGAGCGGCTATGCTCGAGTCGACGGCAAGTATGTCGATCCCGCCTGGTCGCCGCCGGACGTGGTTCGCCGCGACCATCCGGAATTGCCCGACTTGATCCCGGGCGGCTCGCCGCACAATCCGATGGGCGCGCGCGCGATCACGCTCGATCGCGAAGAGGTCGCCATCCACGGCACCACCGCCTCGATGCGCGCCTCCGTCGGCACGGCGGCGTCCTACGGCTGCATCCGCATGTACAACGAGGACGTCATCGATCTCTACGATCGCGTCAGCGTCGGCGCCGAAGTCGTGATGACGCGCTGAGGCGATCTCTCAAAAGTCCGAGGCGAGGCCTTTGACTTCCCAATCGCCGTAGCGAACCGGATCGAGCCCGCCGCGACCGTTGAGTTCGCGCTCACGCCGCGTCGCTTCGCGCGCACGGCGCTCTTCGGCTTCCGCGAGGGCGCGTTTGGCCGCGTCCGAACGAGCGGGGGCGGGCGCCTCCGCCGCGCCTTGTTCGCTTTCGGCTTCGGCCGCCATGCCGGGTTTTGCCGCCGTCATCGGCGAGGCTCCTTTCGCGTTTCGCTCAATCTACATCGGCGAAGCGGGCCGGAAAAGGCCGTTTCCTCCGGGGCTTGGGCGCCGGCGTTTCGCGCTATAGTGTGTATCGGGGGCGGCGCGTCGCTGATTCGGCGAGGATGGACTTTGAAGCCAAACAGACCAAACGGCTTCGGCGCGCGCGGGCCGCGTAGCGCTCCGCCCGCGCAAGACACGGCGCCGGGGCTCGCGACCCGATTGGCCGCCGCGCACGCAGTCGCGGACGCCGCGACCTACGCGCGCCCGCTGGAGGAACGCGCCGGCGAACTCGAAAGCCGGTTCGCGGGGCTCGACGAGCGCGATCGCGCGCTGGCGCGATCGATCGCCGCCGTTTCGTTCCGGCGGCTGGGCACGATCCGCAAGGCGCTCGGCCGTTTTCTCGAAAAGGGTCTGCCCAAGAAGGCCGGGGCGCTGGAATGGATCCTGATCGTGGCGGCGGCGCAACTGCTGTTTCTCGACGTTCCCGATCACGCCGCCGTGGATCTGGCGGTTCGCGCGACGCGGCTCGACGCCGGCGCCGCGCCCTTCGCCTCGCTCGTCAACGCGGTGTTGCGCAACCTCGCGCGCGCAAGGGAAGAGATTCTCGCCGGCTCCGATCCGCTCGACGACGATACGCCGCATTGGCTCGCCCAGCGCTGGCGCGCGACCTACGGCGAAGCGACGGCGCGCAGAATCGCGCGCGCCCACCGCGACGAGCCGACGCTCGACATCAGCGTCAAGAGCGACGCCGAGGGCTGGGCGCGCCGGCTGGGCGGCGTCGTCTTGCCCACAGGCTCCGTTCGGCTGGAGAGCCACGCCGCGATCGCCGAACTCGACGGCTACGCGGCCGGCGAGTGGTGGGTCCAGGACGCCGCCGCGGCTCTGCCGGCGCGCCTGCTCGGGGCGGGCGCGGGCATGCGCGTCGTCGATCTTTGCGCCGCCCCCGGCGGCAAGAGCGCCGAATTGGCGCTTGCGGGCGCGCGCGTGACCGCTGTCGATCGCTCCGCGGAGCGACTGAAACGGCTCGCCGCGAACTTCGAGCGCCTGCGCCTGGAGGCGGAAATCGTGGTGTCGAACACGCTCAGCTTCGAGGCGGAGCCGTTCGACGCGACGCTGCTCGACGCGCCCTGCACGGCGACGGGAACGATTCGCCGTCATCCCGACGTCGCCTGGATCAAGCGCCAGGGCGACCTGACGGCGCTCGTCGAGCTGCAGAGCCGCCTGATCGACAAGGCGGTGGTGCTGACCAGGCCGGGCGGGCGGATCGTCTATTGCACCTGCTCGCTGGAGCCGGAGGAGGGCGAGGGCCAGATCGCGGCGCTGCTGCGCCGCAACCCCGACGTCCGCCGCATTCCGATCGAGCCGGAAGAAATCGGCGGTCTTGCCGAGTGCGTCAACGCCGCCGGCGAATTGCGCACGCTGCCCTGCCATTTGCAAGGAGCGACGCCGCGTCAGTCCGGCCTCGACGGCTTCTTCGCCGCCCGGCTGCAAAGGAAGCCGTGACGGCGCGCCTTAGGGCGAGGGAGCTTGGGGATGAGACGATCGCGCGAGTTTCGATCGCGACGAAACCGTGATAAGGCGCGCCGACCTTTCCGCCTCCAACCTTGCGAGTCCCTCCCATGGCCATCGATCGTCTCGCGCATGTCGGCCGCGCGCTGATTTCCGTCTCCGACAAGTCCGGACTGACCGAGCTGGGCCTCGCCCTCGCGGCGCGCAAGGTCGAGATCGTCTCCACCGGCGGCACCGCCTCGGCGCTTACGAAAGCGGGCGTCGCCGTCGTCGATGTCGCGCAGCTCACCGGATTTCCGGAAATGATGGACGGCCGCCTCAAGACGCTGCATCCGCTCGTCCACGGCGGCCTGCTCGCCATTCGTTCCGATCCCTCGCATCAGGCGTCGATGATCGCGCACGGCATCGCGCCCATCGATCTCCTGGTGGTCAACCTCTATCCGTTCGAGAACGCGCTTCAGCGCGCCGCGCCGTTCGAGGAGATGATCGAGAACATCGACATCGGCGGCCCGGCGATGATTCGCGCCGCGGCGAAGAATCACGCCGACGTCGTCGTGATCGTCGACGTCGAGGATTATCCGCGCCTGCTCGAGGAACTGAAGGCCAACGACGGCGCGACGCGGCTGAGCTTCCGCCGCGAGATGGCGCAGAAGGCCTACGCGCGCACGGCGGCCTACGACGCGGCGATTTCCAATTGGCTCGCGCGCGAAACCCAGCAGAAAGCGCCGAAGTGGCGCGCGTTCGGCGGCAAGCTCAAGAGCGAAATGCGCTACGGCGAGAACCCGCACCAGAGCGCCGCTTTCTACCTCGGGCCGGAGTCGCGTCCCGGCGTCGCGACGGCGCGCCAGGTCCAGGGCAAGGAGCTCTCCTACAACAACATCAACGACACCGACGCTGCCTACGAGCTGGTCGCGGAGTTCGATCCCAAGGCGTCCGCCGCGGTGGCGATCATCAAGCACGCCAACCCTTGCGGCGTCGCGACCGGCGCGAGCCTGTTGGAAGCTTACGAGAAGGCGCTGGCCTGCGATCCCGTCTCCGCCTACGGCGGCATCATCGCCGTCAACCGGCCGCTCGACGCGGCGGCGGCGCGCAAAATGGTGGAGATCTTCACCGAGGTGATCATCGCGCCGGAGGTCGACGATGACGCGCTGGCGATCGTCGCGGCCAAGAAGAACCTGCGCCTGCTGATCGCCGGCGCGCTGCCCGACCCGCGCGCGCCGACTTTGAGCGTGCGCTCGGTCGCCGGCGGCCTGCTGGTGCAGGACCGCGACAACGGCGTGCTCGACGAGGGGGCGCTGAAGGTCGTCACCAAGCGCGCCCCGAGCGCCGCCGAGCTCGCCGACCTCCGTTTCGCCTGGCGCGTCTGCAAGCACGTCAAGTCGAACGCGATCGTCTACGTCAAGGACGGCGTCACCGTCGGCGTCGGCGCCGGCCAGATGTCGCGCGTCAATTCCTCGCGCATCGCCGCGCGCAAGGCCGAGGACGCCGCGCGCGCCGCGGGCCTCGCGACGCCGCTGACCAAGGGCTCCGTGGTCGCCTCCGACGCGTTCTTCCCGTTCGCCGACGGCCTCATCTCCGCCGTCGAAGCGGGCGCGACCGCGGTCATCCAGCCCGGCGGCTCGATGCGCGACGCCGAGGTGATCGCCGGCGCCGACGCGGCGGGGATCGCGATGGTGTTCACCGGAATGCGGCATTTCCGGCACTAAGGGGCGGGGCGCCGGCGGGCGCGCCGTGCTCGCGGGGGCCATTTACTTGCTGGAAGTGGGGTATATGCTGGAGGCGCGACGCCGAGGCGGCGCGCCACCTCGATGCGCTTGAAATCCTCTTTCAGCGGGCCCTTTCGCTCAGGAGCTATCGGCCATGACCCAGCTCATCGTCTATTCCGCCACAGACCCAGCGAAGATTTTTTTGTACACGAAGGACTTCGACGTCATCGCGCGCGAGATCGCGGGCACCGGGGCGCGCTTCGAGCGCTGGGCCGCCTCGCACCCGCTGAAAGCCGATGCGAGGCCGGAAGAGATTTTCCTCGCCTATGACGCCGAGATCGATCGGCTCAAGCGCGAGCGCGGCTACACCGACGGCGACGTGGTCGCCATTCGCCCGGGCAACCCGAACTGGCCGGCGTTGCGGCAAAAATTCCTCGTCGAGCACACGCACAGCGAAGACGAGGTGCGCTTTTTCGTCGAAGGCGCCGGCGCGTTCTACCTGCATATCGGCGACAGGGTTCTGCAGGTGATCTGTGAAGCCGGCGACTTGCTCTCGGTCCCGCACGGAACCCCGCATTGGTTCGACGGCGGGCCCATCGGAAACTTCATCTGCATCCGCCTGTTCACCGATCAAGAGGCCTGGACCGCGCACTTCACCGGCGACGCCATCGCCGACGCCTTCCCGCGCTACAACGGAGCCGCCTGAGCGCGGCGCGCGCGATCCCCGCCAACGCCGCCGTTGCGTATTGCAAAATGCGATACGTTCGATTAGATTCGAACTTCGTGGAGCGCCCCGCCATGAGCCGACCCGCCGGCCGCAAAGACTATCCGCTCTCGATGCGTCTGCCTGAGGCCGACGTCGCCGTGATCGACCGCGCGGCGGCTCTGCGCGGGCGTTCGCGCACGGATTTCGTGCGCGAAGCCGCGGTGCGCGCGGCCGAGGCGGCGCTGATGGAAGATGGCCCGGTGCGGATGAGCGAGCAGGGCTTTTCCGCCTTCATGGCGGCGATTTCGGCGCCCGCCGAGGCCGCGCCCGAAATGGTCGCGGCGTTGAAGCGCCCGGCGCCGTGGGATTCCCCGTCGGCCAAACGCTGACCGGCCGCGATGCTGTCGGCGCCCGAACCGATCGCCGCGCATCATCAAACCGAGGCCTTTTCCTGCGGCAAGCCGGCGCTCGACGTGTGGCTGAAGACGAGGGCGCTCGCCAACCAGCGCAACGGCTTCGCCGTCGTGATGGTCGCGCATGAAGCAAACCGGGTGGCCGGATTTTACGTGTTGGCGCCGACCGCGATCCTTCCCTCATCGATGCCGCGCTCGCTCCGCACAGGCCAGCCGCCGAGCCCCGTGCCCTGCCTTCTGCTCGGCCAGCTCGCCGCCGATCGGCAATGGGCGGGATGGGGCCTCGGCACGGCGTTGCTCGCTCACGCGCTGAGACGCAGCGTCCGCGCCGCCGAACTCGTCGGCGGGCGGGCGCTGATCGTCAAAGCGATCGACGACGAAGCCGCCGCGTTCTGGCGCCGGCGCGGGTTTCGGCCCAGCCGCGACGACGAGATGGTGCTGTTTCGATCGATGGCCGATATCGCTGCGGCGCTGCGGGAGGCGGGGGGCACGAATTAGGGGAGCGCCCCCTCAAGTCGCTTTCAGCCGCTTCAGCCACCCGCGCGCCTGCTTGCGCACGTTGGCCGGCGCCGTTCCCCCATACGACGTGCGGCTCTTCACCGAGCGCTCGACGCCGAGCACGCCGAACACCTCCTCGGTGATGCGCCGCTCGACGTTCTGCATGTATTCGAGCTTCAGCTTCTCCAGCGCGACGCCGTGTTCGGCGGCGAGGGCGACGATGCGGCCCGTCGCGTGATGGGCCTCGCGGAACGGCATTTTCAGCGTGCGCACCAGCCAGTCCGCGAGATCGGTCGCCGTCGCATAGCCGGCGCCCGCCGCCGCCTTCATCCGCTTGGCGTCGGGCGTCATGTCTTTGACCATGCCGGTCATTGCGGAAAGGCACAGCGAGAGCGTCTCGATCGCGTCGAAGACGCCCTCCTTGTCCTCCTGCATGTCCTTGGAATAGGCGAGCGGCAGGCCCTTCATCACGGTGAGAAGGCCGACGAGGTCGCCGACGACGCGGCCCGTCTTGCCGCGCACCAGCTCGGCCGCGTCGGGGTTGCGCTTCTGCGGCATGATCGAGGAGCCGGTCGAGAACGCGTCGGACAGCCGGACGAAGCCGAACTGCGGCGTCGTCCACAGCACGATCTCCTCGGCGAAGCGCGACAGATGCGTCGCTGAGATCGCCGCGGCGCTCAGGGTCTCCAGTGCGAAGTCGCGATCGGCGACGCTGTCGAGCGAATTGGCGGTCGGCCGGTCGAAGCCGAGCGCCTTCGCCGTCATCTCCCGGTCGATCGGGAAGGAGGTGCCGGCGAGCGCCGCCGCGCCGAGGGGGCATTCGTTGAGGCGCGCGCGCGCGTCGGCGAAGCGCCCGCGGTCGCGCGCCAGCATCTCGACATAGGCGAGCAGATGGTGGCCGAAGGTCACCGGCTGCGCCGATTGCAGATGGGTGAAGCCGGGCATCACCATGTCGGCGCAATCGAGCGCGCGCGTCGCGAGGGCCCGTTGCAGCTCGGCGATCTGGCCGTCGAGCGCGTCGATGGCGTCGCGCACCCACAGCTTGAAATCGACCGCCACCTGGTCGTTGCGCGAACGCGCGGTGTGCAGCCGGCCCGCCGCGGGGCCGACGATGTCGGCCAGGCGCTTCTCGATATTCATATGAATGTCTTCGAGCGCGCGCGAAAACGCGAAGGCGCCCGCCTCGATTTCGCCCTTGACTTGGGCGAGACCTGCGGCGATGGCCTCGGCGTCGGCCGGGGTGACGACGCCTTGGCGGGCGAGCATGGCGACATGGGCCTGCGAGCCTGCGATGTCCTGCATCGCCAGCTTGCGGTCGAATTCGATGGAGGCGTTGATCTCCTCCATGATTTCCGCTGGGCCGCTGGCGAAACGCCCGCCCCACATTGTGTTGCTCATGACGGCAAGGCCCTGGATCGAACGATGAGTGAAAACGACAAGCGAAGCCGCCGAATTCGAGTGGCGGGCGGCGCCGCGGCGCTGGCCGCCCTCGCGGCGGTGGCGGTGCTATACGGGAAAGCGCCGGCGCCCGGCAAGGCCGAGGGCGAATGCCCGGCTTCCTCCGCGCTCAGAGCCGCGCGCCTGGCGCCGCTCGCCCAGGGCGATATCGCCGCGCTCGCCGTCGACAAGACGCCCAAGCCCGAGATCCCGATCGCCTTCGACGGCGCGGACGGCCGCAAGCTTACGCTCGCCGATTTTCGCGGCCGCGCGCTCGTCCTCAATCTCTGGGCGACCTGGTGCGTCCCCTGCCGCGCCGAAATGCCCGCACTCGATCGCCTGGAAGCGAAGGCCGGCTCCAAGGACTTCGAAGTGGTGGCGGTCAACGTCGACACCGCGCGGCTCGATCGGCCGAAGGCCTTTCTCGACGGAATCGGCGTCAAGTCGCTCGCGCGCTACGCCGACCCGACCGCCGACTCCTTCGAAAGCCTGCGCGTCGCCGGCAAGGCGCTCGGCCTGCCGACCAGCCTGTTGATCGACAAGGACGGCTGCGAGCTCGGCGTCGTCGCCGGCCCCGTCGACTGGAATTCGGCCGATGCGGCGAAGGTGGTGGATGCGTTGAAGGGGGGGTGACCCTCATCCGGCGCTTCGCGCCACCTTCTCCCGCACGCGGGAGAAGGGACGCGCCCCTCGCCCGCTTGCGGGAGAGGGGTTGGGGTGAGGGCGCTGGGCGCGCCCTCCGCTCACGTCTGCGGCTGCGGCTCCAGGCCGGGGTCGGGGCCGAAGCTGCGCGGCTTGCCGGTCGCCGGCACGGCGGGGCGCGGTGGGGGCGGCGGCTCCTTGTCGACCGTGTCGCGCGTCGGGCGAACGCCCTTGAGCAGCCCAAGGATTTCCTCGCCCGTCAGGGTCTCGAACTCCATCAGGCCGTTGGCGAGGGCTTCGAGATCGGCGCGCCGTTCGGTCAGGATGCGCGTCGCGGTTTCGTGCGCCTCGTTGACCAGCCGGCGCACTTCCTCGTCGATCGTCTTCGCCGTCTCCTCGGAAATGTTCTGCTGGCGGCCCATGGAGTAGCCGAGGAACACTTCTTCCTGGTTCTCGCCGTACATGACGGTGCCGAGCTTCTCGGAGAAGCCGAGCCGCGTCACCATCGCGCGCGCGATCTTGGTCACCTGCTGGATGTCGCCGGCGGCGCCCGAGGTCACCTTGTCCTTGCCGAACACCAGCTCCTCGGCGACACGTCCGCCCATCGACATCGCCAGCATGGCGATGAGCTGTTCGTAGCTCTGCGAAATCTGGTCGCGCTCGGGCAGCGACTGCACCATGCCCAGCGCGCGGCCGCGCGGAATGATCGTCGCCTTGTGGATCGGCGTGCTCGCGGGCATGCTGACCGAGACCAGGGCGTGGCCGGCCTCGTGATAGGCGGTCAGCTTCTTTTCTTCGTCGCTCATCAGCAACGTGCGCCGTTCGGCGCCCATCATGATCTTGTCGCGCGCGTCCTCGAACTCGGCGCGCGTGACGACGCGCTTGCCGCGCCGCGCCGCCAGCAGCGCGGATTCGTTGACCAGGTTCATCAGGTCGGCGCCGGAAAAGCCCGGCGTGCCGCGCGCCACGACCTTGAGGTCGACGTCGGGCGCCAGCGGAACCTTGCGTACGTGCACGCGCAGAATCTTCTCGCGGCCGACGAAGTCGGGGTTGGAGATGACGATCTGCCGGTCGAAGCGGCCGGGGCGCAGCAGCGCCGGATCGAGCACGTCGGGCCGGTTGGTCGCGGCGATGATGATGATGCCTTCGTTCTGCTCGAAGCCGTCCATCTCGACCAGCAACTGGTTGAGCGTCTGTTCGCGCTCGTCGTTGCCGCCGCCGAGGCCGGCGCCGCGATGGCGCCCGACCGCGTCGATTTCGTCGATGAAGATGATGCAGGGCGCGTTCTTCTTGGCCTGCTCGAACATGTCGCGCACGCGGCTGGCGCCGACACCGACGAACATCTCGACGAAGTCGGAGCCCGAGATGGTGAAGAACGGCACGTTGGCTTCGCCGGCGACCGCGCGCGCGGTCAGCGTCTTGCCGGTGCCGGGAGGGCCGACCAGCAGCACGCCGCGCGGGATGCGCCCGCCGAGCTTCTGAAACTTTTGCGGGTCGCGCAGGAATTCGACGATCTCCTGCAGGTCTTCCTTGGCCTCGTCGATGCCCGCCACGTCCTCGAAGGTGACGCGGCCCTGCGCCTCGTTGAGCAGCTTGGCCTTGGACTTGCCGAACCCCATCGCCTTGCCGGCGCCGCCCTGCATCTGCCTGGACATGTAAATCCACACGCCGAGGAACAGCAGCAGCGGCAACCCATTGATGAGCAGCGTCAACAGCCACGAATTGCCGTCCGACGGCGGCCGGGCGGTGATCGTCACGTCCTTCTTGTAGAGCGTGTCGACGAGTTCGGGATCATTTGGCGCGTAGGTGACGAACGCGCGACCGTCCTTGTAGTGGCCCGAGATATCCGCGCCGGCGATCGTGACGTCGCGGATATGGCCGGCGTCGACCTCCGTCAGCAGCTGGCTGAACGTGATGTCGCTGCTCGGCGCCTTCTGGGCGGGGCTCTGGAACAGAGTGACCAGCGCCAGCACGAGCAGGAAAATGATCACCCAGAGGGCGAAGTTACGAAAATTCGGGTTCATCGCTTTCCTATCGACAGCGGCGCGGCCGGGAAGTCCCGGGCCGACCCCGACTGTCCCAGAGCGTCATTTAAGGGCCCCGAGGGCGCTTGCCAAGTGAACGGCATGAAACTGAAGATCGAGTGAAGAGGGCAATTCCGACGTTTTTGCGGTCTGCGGCGTCAGGCGGTCTTCTCGATCTTGAGCCCCAAGGCGTCGACCATCGCTTGCCGCATTTGGAATTTCTGCACTTTTCCGGTGACGGTCATCGGGAATTCCTTAACGAAGCGCACGTACTTGGGCGCCTTGTAATGGGCGATCGACGCCCGGCAGAACGCGATGACTTCCGCTTCGGTCAGCGCGGCCCCTTCGCGCAGCTTGATCCACGCGCAAAGCTCTTCGCCGTAGCGATGATCGGGAACGCCGAACACCTGGACGTCGGCGATGGCGGGGTGGCTGTAGAGAAACTCCTCGACCTCTCGGGGATAGATGTTCTCGCCGCCTCGAATCACCATGTCCTTGAGCCGGCCGACGATATTGCAATAGCCCTCGGCGTCGATCGTCGCCAGATCGCCGGTGTGCATGAACCCCGCCTCGTCGATCGCCGTCGCCGTCCCGGCCGGATCGCCCCAATATCCCCGCATGACGCTGTAGCCGCGCGTCAACAATTCGCCGGTGACTCCGGGCGGAACGATGCGGCCCGCTGAGTCGACGATCTTGACTTCGATGTGAGGTTGGATCCGACCGACGGTCGAAACGCGCCGATCGAGCGGATCGTCGTGGGCGCTCTGGAAGCTCACCGGGCTCGTTTCGGTCATGCCGTAGGCGATCGTCACCTCGCTCATGTGCATCTGATCGACGACCCGGCGCATCACCTCGACCGGACACGGCGAGCCCGCCATGATGCCGGTGCGCAGGCCCTTCAAATCGAAGCGCGCGAACTCGGGATGGTCGAGCATCGCGATGAACATCGTGGGCACGCCATGCAGGCCAGTGCAGCGCTCGGCCTCTATCGTTTCGAGCGTCACGAGCGGGTCGAACCCCTCGGAGGGGCTGACCATGCAGGCGCCGTGGGTGACGCAAGCCAGATTGCCCAGCACCATGCCGAAGCAATGATAATAGGGAACCGGAATGCAAAGCCTGTCCGCCGGCGTCAGCCGCATCGCCTCGCCGATGAAATTGCCGTTGTTGACGATATTGTGATGGGTCAGCGTCGCGCCCTTCGGCGCGCCCGTCGTGCCGGATGTGAACTGGATATTGATGGGATCGTCGAATTGCAGCCGCTTGCCCAACGCGGCGAGATCGGAAAGCTGCGCTTGGGTCGCCGGCGCGGCGACATCGGCGAAATTCAGCATGCCGGCGGTCTTTTCGGCGCCGAGCCGGATGACGGTCTTGAGGTCCGGCAGCCCCGCCGCCGACAAGGCGCCGGGCGCGGCGGCGTCGATCTCGGGCGCCAAAGCGCGCAGGCTGGCGAAATAGTCGTTGCTCTTGAAGCCGGGGCTGAGGATCAGCGCTTTGCAGCCGACCTTGTTGAGGGCGTAGTCGGCCTCGTGACTGCGATAGGCGGGATTGATGTTGACGAGGATCAGGCCTGCCTTCGCGGTGGCGAACTGGGTGAGGACCCACTCGCTGTTGTTGGGCGACCAGATGCCGATGCGCTCGCCCGACTTTAGACCAAGCGCGAGCAATCCGGCGGCGAGATCGTCGGCGCGCCGGTTGAGTTCCGCATAGGTCCAGCGCACGCCCTGATGTCGCGCCACCAGCGCCGGGCGGTCTGGCCCTTGCGCGGTCACCCGCTCGAGCAAGGCGCCGATGGTTTCGCCGATGAGCGGCGTGGCGCTCGCGCCGTGGACGTAGCTCTGCGTCAAAGCGGCCATGGCTAATTCTTCCTCCCTGAATGCGCCGAGTTCACCACATTCGCGCGTAAATCGCCAGACGAGGGCGCCGGCGCGTTCGGACCATTGCCTGCCCTCACAGCTCCCGCAGGAACGCCGCCGGCTTTTGCCCGAGGATGCGCCAGGCGCCGATCATGCCCAGAGCGACGGTGAGCGCCAGACCCGCTGCGGCCGCGGCGAGCGCCGGCCCTGCGGCGAAGACGAAATCGAAGCCCATCACGCGGGCGACGACGACATAGGCCGCGAGCGTTCCGGCGGCGACGCCGAACGCCGCCGTCGCCGCGCCGATGAGCGCGTATTCGATCAGAAACGTCGCTGCGAGCCGGCCGCGGGTCGCTCCCAAGATCTTCAAGATCACGGCGTCGAGGATGCGGGCGCGCCGATTGGCGGCGAGCGCGCCGGCGAGCACCAGCACCGATGTCGCCAGCGCGATCCCTGAGGCCGAGCGGATCGCCAGCGCCAATTTGGCGGCGAGCGCCTCGATCGTTTCCAGCGCGTCGCGCACCCGCACCGCCGCGATGGACGGAAAATCGTGCGCCGCGGCCTTCATCAGCGCGCTTTCGCTTGCTCCCTTCGGCAGCGCCGCGGTGACGAGAACCGTATAGGGCGCCCCCTTGAACGTGTCGGGGGAGAAGACGAAGACGAAATTGATGCCGAAACCTCGCCAGTTAACCTCACGCAAGTTGTAAATTGTGGCCGTGACCTCACGGCCGAGCACGTTGAGCGTGATCGTATCGCCGATCTTCACGCCGAGCCCTTCGGCGACGCCCGCTTCGAGCGAGACCAGCGGCGGTCCGGAATAGTCGGCGGGCCACCATCCGCCGGCGACGACTTTCGACCCCTCGGGCGGCGCGTCGGCGAAGGTGACGCCGCGGTCGCCTTGGAGAACCCAGGCGACGCTTTCCTTGGCCTTGAAGCTTGTCGCCGGGACGTCGCCGATCCTGACGACACGGCCCCGCATCATCGGCGCCTCGACGATTTTGGCTTGCGGCGCCTCCAAGCTGAGGAAGCCGCGGAACGCGGCGATTTCGGCGCTACGCACGTCGAGAAAATAGAAGCTCGGCGTCTGCCCCGGCGTCGCGCGCTGCAACTCGCCGCGCAGATTGGAATCGACCAGGGTCAGCGCGACCAGCACCGCCAGGCCGAGCCCGAGCGACAGCACCACCGAAGGGGTCAGCGCGCCGGGCCGATGAAGATTGGCGATCGCCATGCGCCAGGCGACCGAACGCGCGCGCGGCGCCCGGCGCGCGAGCGCCATCGCGCCGGCCGCGACGAGCCGCAGCGCGACAAGCGCGAGCGCCGTCGCGACGACGACGACGATCGCGATCGTTCGCTGCGGACTGGCGAGGATCGCCACGCCGGCGAGCGTCGCGCCGCCGAGCGCCGCGGCGACGATATAGCGAAGGCGCGGCTGTCCCGCGCGGGTCTCGACGAGATTGCGGAACAATTGAGAAACCGGGATGTCGTGCGCACGCCCCAGCGGCGCGACGGCGAAAGTTAGCGCCGTGAGCACGCCATAGAGCGCGCCGAGCGCGAGCTCGCCGGGGTAGATCGCCGGCGCCAGCGGCAACGGCAGGACGGGGGCGAAGAGCGCCGCGACGGCGAAGGGCGTCGCCGCGCCGATCGCCAGTCCCGCGCCGACGCCGATCAGCGCCGCGGCGAGAAATTCGATCAAAGCCAGCGCGACGACCGCGCCGCCGCTCGCTCCCAGCGCCTTGAGGATCGCGAGGGTGGCGCGCTTGCGCTCGACGAAGCCTTGCGCCGCGTTGGCGACGCCGACGCCGCCGACGACCAGGGAGATCAGGCCGACAAGCGCGAGGAATTCGCCGAAGCGGTCGAGATCGCGCGAAAACTCCGGGGAGACGTTCGATCGCGTTCGCGTCTCCCACCCCGCCTCAGGGAACGCCGCGTTCGCTTCATCGACGAACGCATCGACGACCGGCTCGCTCGGCGGCGCGCCGCCGGCGTTCGAGAATCACGCGCGTCGTCCAGCGCACGAGCGAGCCCGGCTGGACGAGGCCGGTCGTGGCGAGCGCATCCTGCGAAATCAACACGCGCGGGCCGAGGCCGATGCCGGTTGCGAGCCGGTCCGGCTCGGAGACCAGCTCGGCGCGAATCTCGAAACGCGCCGCGCCGAGCTCGAACGTGTCGCCGACCTTGAGGCCGAGCCGGTCGAGCAGCGCCGGCTCGACCGCGGCGCCGAAGCGCTGCTCCCGCTGCGCGAGCGCCGCGCTCGGCGCCATCGCGGGCTCGAAAACCGCCTGGCCGATCCGCGGCCAGGCCTCGTCGACCGCCTTGACTTCGACGAGGGTCGCTTCGCCCGTTTCGGTGCGCGCCATCGCGCGCATCGTGGCGATGGTCGAGAGCTCGCCGCGGCTTTGCAGGAACGCGCGCTCCTGAGGGGAAAGCTCGCGGTGGATCAGCGAAAACGAGGCGTCGCCGCCGAGAATCGTCCGCCCGTCGCGCGCCATTCCGTCGTTAAGCGCGCGCGCGAGCGAATTGACCGCAACGATCGCCGCGACGCCGAGCGCGATGCAGAGGAGGAAAATGCGCAGGCCCGCGAGCCCGCCGCGCAAATCGCGAAACGCCAGGCGCGCGAGAACGAGGCGCGCGGGCCGTCGTGACGGCGAAGCCGGGGGCTCGCTCATGCGAGCGCCGGGGCGAGCGCCTCGAGGACGCCCGAGCGCATGCGCAGCGTTCGATCGCAGCGCGCGGCGAGCGCCGGGTCGTGAGTGACCAGCGCCAGGGTCGCGCCTCTGCGCGAGGGCGCGTCGAACAGGAGATCGATGATCGCGCGTCCGGTCGCCTCGTCGAGGTTGCCCGTCGGCTCGTCGGCGATCAGCAGCGAGGGGCGCGGCGCCAAGGCCCGCGCCAGCGCGACGCGCTGCTGCTCGCCGCCCGACAGCTGGGTGGGATAGTGGCCTTGCCGTTCGGCGAGTCCGACCAGCGCCAATTCCTTCGCGGCGCGAGCGAAGGCGTCGCGGGCGCCCGCGAGCTCCAGCGGCGCGGCGACGTTTTCGAGCGCGGTCATCGTCGGGATGAGATGAAAGGACTGGAAGACGATGCCGATCCGGGCGCCGCGAAATCGCGCCAGCGCGTCCTCGCCCATCGCTTGGATGGCGACGCCGTCGATCACGATGGAGCCGCTGTCGGGCCGCTCGAGGCCCGCCATGGTCATCAGCAGCGTCGATTTGCCGGAGCCGGACGGGCCGACGAGGCCGACCGCGTCGCCCTTGTCGATTGTCAGATTGACCTTGCGCAATATATGCACCCTGGCCGCGCCGTCGCCGAGACTGAGGTCGACGTCGCGCAATTCGATCGCAGGATTCGCCATCGTGAAGAGATTCCTTCGGCCAGAGAACGCCTCATATGGGCATTTGCGCATCCGCGTCCAGGCTCTTGCCCTGGCGCTCGCCGCGGCGCTGAGCCTTGCCGCCGCGCCGGCCGAAGCGCGCCTGCTGCATATCGTCGCGCTCGGCGACAGCCTGACCGCCGGCTACGGGCTGCCGCCGGGCGAGGCGTTTCCCGACGCCCTCGCGCGCGCCCTGAAGGCCCGCGGGTGGGACGTCGAAGTCGCCAATGCCGGCGTCTCGGGCGACACCGCAGCCGACGGGTTGGCGCGCTTCGATTGGAGCGTGCCGGCGGGCGCCGACGCGCTGATCGTCGAACTCGGCGCCAACGACATGCTGCGCGGCATGGACCCCAGCGCCGCCGAAACGGCGCTCGCGCTAATTCTCGAGAAGGCGCGCGCGGCTCATATCGCGACGCTGCTGACCGGCATGCGCGCGCCGCCCAATCTCGGCCCCGACTATCAACGGCGCTTCGACGCCATCTATCCCGATCTGGCGAAAAATTACGGCGTCCCGCTCTACCCCTTCTTCCTCGGCGGCGTGGCGGGCGACCCCAAGCTCAATCAAAGCGACGGATTGCACCCGACGCGCGAAGGCGTCGAGAAGATCGTCGCCGCGATCCTGCCTTCGGTCGAAGGCGTGTTGGCCGAAGTCAAGCCGTAGAGCGTGCGCGCAAAAATCTTGCGCGGCCGCCGACTTTCCATGTGAACGGCCCGCGCGCGCCGCTCTTGCGCGCGGGCGTGGCTTTGCCTTAGCAACGCCGGGCGGGGCGGCCGCGGAAGCGGCGCGCCGCGCTTTGGGAAAGGATGCCGCCCATGTCCGTCGCGCGCCACGTCTTGACGCTGTCTTGCGCCAACCGGCCGGGAATCGTCGCCAAGGTTTCGGCGGCCCTGTTCGACGGCGGATTCAACATCCTCGAAGCGCAGCAGTTCGACGACACCGAAACCGGCAATTTCTTCATGCGCGTCGCGTTCAACGGCGCCGACGAAAAAGCCGACGTCGCCGTGCTGCGCGCTGCCTTCGCCGAACTCGCCGCCGCGCTGAAGATGACCTGGTCGATGCGCGCCGCGCACCAAAAGAAGCGCGTGGCGCTGCTGGTGTCGCGCTTCGACCATTGCCTCGTCGATCTGCTCTATCGCTGGCGCAACGGCGAACTGGCGATGGAGATCGTCGCGATCGTCGCCAACTATCCGCGCGAGACGTACGACCACATCGAATTCGACGACGTCCCGTTTCACTATCTGCCGGTGACCAAGCAGACCAAGATGGAGCAGGAGGCGCAGGTCTGGGAGGTCGTGCGCGGCGCAAAGGCGGACGTCGTCGTGCTCGCGCGCTACATGCAGATTCTTTCCGACGGCCTCGCCGCCAAGCTGCAGGGGCGCTGCATCAACATCCACCACTCGTTCCTGCCCGGCTTCAAGGGGGCGAGGCCCTATCATCAGGCGCACGCGCGCGGCGTCAAGCTGATCGGCGCGACCGCGCATTTCGTCACTTCCGACCTCGACGAAGGCCCGATCATCGAGCAGGACGTCGAGCGCATCAGCCATAGCGACACGCCCGAGAACCTCGTGCGCAAGGGCCGCGACATCGAGCGGCGCGTGCTCGCGCGCGCGCTCGCCTATCACCTCGAAGACCGCGTGCTGCTCAACCGAGGCAAGACCGTGGTGTTCTCGGGGTGAGGCCGCGCGCCCCCGCGCCTAGCCGCCCTCTCGCGTCACTTCTTCGCGCGCTTGACCGCGGGCTGTTTCACCGCGCGGGCCGCCTTCTTAGCGGGCGCCTTCTTGGCGGCCGCCTTCTTCGCCGCGGGCCTTCTCGCCGCAGGCTTGGCGGCGGCCTTCGCCTCGAGCGCCTTCTTCGGCCGCGCATGTTTGACGTGGATGCGCTCGACGCTGCGTGTGGGCGCGTGCTCCTGCGCCCAGGCGACCGCGGTCTCGAACGCGACCGGCTCGGTGTAGAGCAATTGATGATTGAGCAGGCCGGTGTTCTCGTCCTGCCAGAAATAGGTCACCGAGCTCTCGGGTCGATCTCTTTCGTCGTACGAGGTGTACACGACCAAGCAAGGCGGAGACGGGACAAAGACGTCGAGATCGCCGATGCCGACGCTCGTCCATGAAAGCAGTGTCGCCATGCGAAGTTCCTCCGTTTGCGCGCGCGTTGGCGCTGTCTTATCGCGGCGCCTGCGGCGTGTAACGATTTGTGATCGGGTTGCGCGACTGATGGTTGCGTTGAGTCAATAATGTCGAAAAATACACCGCTTCGGCGAGGCTTTAGCCGATCGTTCCCACGCAGAGCTGCAAAATGCGCGAGCGCGGCGAGGGCGCTACAGTCGCCGCCACAGCGCCGCCGCCCAGCCGAACACGACGTTCTTGGCTTGCACCGCGGGCGGATTGTCGAGGATGACCGGCGCGCCCGGACGGCTCTCGCAATTTTCGGAGAGCCGCGAAACGGCGATTTCGCCGTCGGTGAAATAGGGATCGCCGCCGCCGTTGCGCGCGAACAAAGTCGGTCCGACGCCGCTGACCCAATAGGCGCTCTCGACTATGCCCGCAGCGGTCAGATCGGCGGCGAGGAGATCGCGCTCCGCGTCGATGTCGGCGGCGACGTGATGCGTCACTTGGCCGGTGAAATGGCTGACGCCGACGCTGCGGTCGAACGTCGCCGCGCCGAGCCAGACGGGCTGGCCGTCGTCGCCGGCGTCGAGAACCTTCCAGAAGCGCACGTGATGGCGCGTGCTCGCCGATACGCCGGACGGCTTCTGAAACGCCAGGTCCTGCTGGCGCCCGTCGTAGAAAAGGTTGCTGACCGGCGCGGTCGCGTAAGGCCGATGCAGCAGCACGCTGCCGGCGATCTTGGCGCTCGAACGCAAGGTCACGGGATCGGCGGGGCGCCAGCCGGCGGCGCGCATCGCGCACAGAATGTCGTCGCGCCGGCCCTCCAGGCCGACGTTGAGCGCGTCGCCGGGAATGCCGAGCGAAGTCGTCGTCGTCATCGCCTTGTCGGCGAGGGCGTGCTGATGCTCGTAATGGCGCCAGTACGCCGGGGCGAGCCCGTAGGCGACCGAGACGTAGCAGGCGGCGCCGATGGCGAACGCCAGGAAAACGCGGCGCGCCGGCGCGCGGATGGGGAGACGTGGCGACATAGGCGGTGATTTTGCGGGCGCCTTCGCCTAAAAGCAATCGCCTCGGTCCGCCGCGATTCCCGAGGGGTCGCGGAGCCCCCTCATTGAAGGTTCGATCCGCCTGCGATGTCGTTCCTGCGCCTTTACGCCCGCGTTCTCGCCCAATTGCGCCCGGTCAGGGCTCTGGCGAGCGCGCTGGTCGCCGCCAATCTCGCCCTGGCGACGTCGCAATTCGCCGAGCCGCTGCTCTACGGCAAGGTGATCGACCGCCTCGCCAGCGCGCAATCGGCCGGCGCCGCGCCGCTGTGGGCCGACGTCGCGCCCTGGCTCGCCGCGTGGGCGGGCTTCGCCCTGTTCTCGATTGTCGCGAGCATCGGCGTCGCGCTGCACGCGGACCGGCTCGCCCATCGCCAGCGCGTCGGCGTGATGGCGGCCTATTTCGAGCATGTGCTGCATTTGCCGATGAGCTTTCACGCCAGCGCCCATTCCGGGCGGCTGCTGAAAATCATGATCGAAGGCTCCAACGGCATGTTCGGAATCTGGCTGTCGTTCTTTCGCGAACATTGCGCCGGCTTCGTCGCGCTCGTCGTGCTGCTGCCGCTGACCCTGCTCAAGAACTGGCGGCTCGGCGCGATCCTCGTCGCTCTGGTCGCCGTGTTCGGCCTGGCGATGAATCTGGTGATCCGCCGCACCGAGACGATGCAGATCGCGGCGGACGAGGTGAGCGCGGATCTCGCCGAGCGCGTCTCCGACGTGCTCGGCAACATGCCGGTGGTGCAGAGCTTCGCGCGCATCGAGGAGGAGACGAGGGCGCTGCGCTCGCTGATCGATCGCCTGCTCAACGCGCAGTTCCCCGTTCTCACCTGGTGGGCGCTGGCGAGCGTCGCCACGCGCGCGAGCGCGACCCTGGCGCTGCTGGCGATTTTCGTCACCGGCGTCTGGCTCGATATCCACGGACTGACCACCATCGGCGAAATCGCGACCTTCATGGGTCTGGCGACGATGCTGATCGGCCGGCTCGAGCAGATCGTCGGCTTCGTCAATTTCCTGTTCAGCCAGGCGCCCAAGCTCGGCCAGTTCTTCGACGTGCTCGACACCGCTTCGAGCGTCGTCGAGCGCCCCGGCGCGGCGAAGGTCGGCCGCCTCGCCGGCCATGTGCGCTTCGAATCGGCCTCGTTTTCCTATGAGGGCGGGCGCGAGGCGGTGACCGACATTTCCTTCGATGCGCCGGCCGGGCAAACCATCGCGCTGGTCGGAGCGACCGGATCGGGCAAGTCGACGACGCTGGCGCTGCTGCACCGCGTCTACGATCCCACGCGCGGACGCATCAGCATTGACGGGCGCGACATCCGCGAAATGACGCTTTCGTCGCTGCGCGACAACATCGGCGTGGTGTTCCAGGAGCCGTTCATCTTCGCGCGCTCGATCGAGGAGAACCTGCGCATCGGCAAGCCCGACGCGAGCCCGGCCGAAATCGCGCTGGCGCTCGACCGCGCTCAGGCGAGCGGATTCGTGCGCGACCAGCCGCACGGCCTGTCGACGATCGTCGGCGAGCGCGGCCGCAATCTCTCGGGGGGCGAGCGCCAGCGTCTCGCCATCGCGCGGGCGCTGCTCAAGGACCCGCCGATCATGATCCTCGACGAGGCGACCAGCGCGCTCGACGCCGCCACCGAGCGGCAGTTGCAGGCCGCGCTGAACGCGGCGACGCGCGGGCGCACGACCCTCGTCATCGCCCATCGCCTCGCCACCATCCGCCGGGCGGATCGCATCCTGGTGTTCGACAAGGGCGAGATCGTCGAAGCCGGGACGTTCGACGAGCTGGTCGCTCGGGGCGGCCTCTTTGCCGCCTTGGCGAAGGCGCAATTCATGGGTCGCGAGCGCGAACCGGCCGCGCCGTAACAAATCGGGCGCGTCGGGCGAAGGGCGGGCAGGCGTTCCCTCGACGTGGGGTCGCCTGATAGACTGTCGCCTGGGAGACGAGCCGATGAAACAGGATGCCTTTCCCGTGACCCACACCGAGGCGGAGTGGCGCGCGCTGCTCAGCCCCGAACAATACGCCGTCATGCGCGAGCACGGCACCGAGCGGGCGGGGAGCTGCGCGCTCAACACCGAAAAGCGCCCCGGCGTCTTTTCCTGCGCCGGCTGCGGCCAGCCGTTGTTCCAATCCGCGACCAAGTTCGACAGCGGCACTGGCTGGCCGAGCTTCAACGATCCCGTGCCCGGATCGGTGGAGACGACTGCGGACCGCAGCTGGGGCATGACGCGCACCGAGGTCCACTGCGCGCGCTGCGGCTCGCATCTCGGCCACGTCTTCCCCGACGGGCCGCCGCCGACGCACCTGCGCTACTGCATCAACGGGGTCGCGACGAATTTCACCCCGGCTTGACGCGAAGCGTCATCGCGTCGACAAAGCAGGGGCCATGAACGCGCCGAACTCGCCCGACGCCTTTCGCGCCTCGCGGCGCCCGGAGGGCCACCCCCCGGTCAGAAACGGGCGCGTCGGCGCGCTGCTGGTCAATCTCGGCACCCCCGAGGCGACCGACTATTGGTCGATGCGCCGCTACCTCAAGGAATTCCTGTCCGACCGGCGCGTCGTCGAGACGCCGCGGCTGATCTGGTGGCCGATCCTCAACCTCGTCATCCTGACCAAGCGGCCGGGCGCCAAGGGCCGCGACTACGCCTCGATCTGGAACCGCGAGCGGGGCGAGGGCCCGCTGAAGACGATCACGCGGGCCCAGGCGGAAAAGCTCGCCCAAGCGCTGACGCTCGGGGCGCCGGACGGGCGCGTCGAGGTCGACTGGGCGATGCGCTACGGCAAGCCGTCGATCGCCGAGCGCCTCGCCGCGTTGCAGGAAAAGGGCTGCGACCGCATTCTCGTCGTGCCGCTCTATCCCCAATATTGCGCGGCGACGACCGCGACGGTGTGCGACAAGGCGTTCGAGGCGTTGCAACGCCTGCGCTGGCAGCCGACCTTGCGCGTCGCCGCGCCCTATTACGACAATCCCGTTTACGTCGAGGCGCTAGCGCGCTCGACACGCGCGGCGCTCGCCAAGCTCGACTTCGAGCCCGAGGTCTTGCTCGCCTCGTTCCACGGCATCCCGCGCGCCTATTTCGAAAAGGGCGATCCCTATTACTGCCATTGCGCCAAGACGACGCGGCTGCTGCGCGAAGCGCTGGGCCTGCCGCCCGAGCGCCTGCGCATGACGTTCCAGTCGCGCTTCGGGCGCGCCGAATGGCTGCAGCCCTACACCGCCGAGACCGTGAAGGCGCTGGCGAGCGAGGGCGTCAAGCGCCTCGCCGTCGTCATGCCGGGCTTTTCCGCCGACTGCCTGGAGACGCTGGAGGAGATCGGCGTCGAGAACGCCGGCTACTTCAAAGCCGCCGGCGGCGAAAAATTCGCCGCGCTGCCCTGCCTCAACGACGGCGAAGACGGCATGCGCGTGCTCGAGGCCTTGGCGCGGCGGGAGCTGGCCGGGTGGGTGTGAGGGCGGCGCGGACGGCGCCGCCGCCGCGGCGCGCCCTGTCCGGACGGAAGGAAACGGCATGATCATCGGGATGACATTGCACACCCTGGCGGCCGTCATATGGGTCGGCGGCATGTTCTTCGCCCACATGGTTCTCAGGCCGAGCGCGGGCCCGCTCGAGCCGGCTGTCCGCATGGCGCTGTGGAGCCGCGTCTTTCCGCGCTTCTTCTTTTGGGTTTGGCTCAGCGTCGCCGCCCTTCTCGTCACCGGCTTCGGCATGGTGCTGCTGGGGCTGGGCGGGTTTGCGGCGGTCGGCGGCTCGGTCCATGCGATGACGGCGCTGGGCGTCGTCATGGCGGCGATCTTCGCCACCATCTATTTCGCGCCATGGCCGCGCTTCCGCCACGCGGTCTCGACCGCCGACTGGCCGAGCGCGGAGACGAACCTCAGGACGATCCGGCTCCTGGTCACCGTCAACCTGACCCTCGGCCTCGTGACCACGGCTATCGGGGCGAGCGGACCCTACTTCGGCTAGGAGCCGTCGACTTCGGGCGGAAAGTTTTCGGCGAATGTCTGCGAAGGGCGCGGCTGAGCCATGCACGCGGCTCGTTTGGCCCGCCCCTACCCATTTGCCCCTGCGCCGACTATATGCTGGGCCTCACCCCATCCTCACCCGTCTGGAGCCAAGCGCTTGACCGCCATGACCGACGCCGCTTCCGAAAAAATCCCCGTCACCGTGCTCACCGGCTATCTCGGCGCCGGCAAGACCACCTTGCTCAACCGCATCCTGAGCGAGCCGCACGGGCGCAAATACGCCGTCATCGTCAATGAATTCGGCGAGATCGGCATCGACAACGAGCTCGTCGTCGGGGCCGACGAGGAAGTGTTCGAAATGAACAACGGCTGCATCTGCTGCACCGTGCGCGGCGACCTCATCCGCATCATCGAGGGGCTGATGAAGCGCAAGGGTAAGTTCGACGCGATCATCGTCGAGACGACGGGCCTGGCCGACCCCGCGCCGGTGGCGCAGACGTTCTTCGTCGACGAGGACGTGCGCGCCTCGGCGCGGCTCGACGCGGTGGTGACGATTGCCGACGCCAAGTGGCTCGCCGCGCGCTTACGCGACGCGCCGGAGGCGAAGAACCAGATCGCCTTCGCCGACGTCATCGTCCTCAATAAGACGGACCTGGTCTCGCCGGCGGAGCTGCGCGAGGTCGAAGCGCGCATTCGCGCCATCAACCCCTACGCCAGGCTTCATCCCGCGCAGAACTGCGACGTCGCGCTCGCCGAGGTGCTGGAGCGGCGCGCCTTCGATCTCGACCGCATCCTCGACATCGAGCCGGAATTCCTCACCGTCGACGATCACGACCATCACGATCACGACCACCATCACGGCCATCATCATCACGGCCACGGCCTCAAGCACTACCACGACGAAGACATGCAATCGATCGCGGCGCGGCTGGAGGGCGACCTCGATCCCGACAAGTTCATGCCGTGGATCAACCAGCTCACGCAGGAGCGCGGGCCGAACATCCTGCGCTGCAAGGGCATCGTCGCCTTCAAGGGCGACCCCAAGCGCTTCGTCTTCCAGGGCGTCCACATGATGCTCGACGGCGAGCCGCAGCGCGAATGGAAGAAGGGCGAGAAGCGCGAGTCGAAGGTCGTGTTCATCGGCCGCAATCTCGACGAGAGCGAAATCCGCGAGGGCTTCCTCGCCTGCGCCGCCTGACCGCCGCGGCGCCGGGGGGTACCGCGATGGCCGAGCCGACATCTTCGCTGACGCAGCATGTGCGGCCCTTGCCGGCGGGCGCGCATGTCGTGGCCGCCGCATTTCTCGACGGCGAGCCGGCGCTGGCGCTCGCCGACGGCGCCGTTCTGGTCGGCGAATCCGGCGCGCAAAAACGGATCGCCGCGCATCCCGACGGCGCGATCCTCATCGCTCGCAGCGACGGCAAGCGGCTCGTCACCGGCGGCGACGACGGCCGCGTCGCGAGCGTCGGCGCCGACGGCTCGTTGCAAGAGATCGCCGACGAGAAGGGCCGCTGGATCGACGCGCTGGCGTTGCGCGGCGGCGCGATCGGCTGGGCGGCGGGCCGGCGCGCGAGCGCGCGCGACGAAGCGGGCGCTCTCAAGTCCTACGAGGCGCCGACCACCGTGCGCGGGCTCTGCTTCCTGGCCAAGGGCTATCGCCTCGCGCTCGCCCATTACAATGGCGTCTCGTTGTGGTTTCCCAACGCCGGCGCCGCGCCGAGCGTGTTGGAGTGGAAGGGCTCGCATCTCGACGCCACCGCTTCGCCGGACGGGCGCTTTCTCGTCAGCACGATGCAGGAGAACGCGCTGCACGGCTGGCGCCTCTCCGATTCGCGCAACATGCGCATGACCGGCTATCCCGGCAAGACGCGCTCGCTTTCGTGGTCGCACGACGGCCATTGGCTCGCCACCTCCGGCGCCGACGCCTGCGTCGTCTGGCCCTTCAAGGACAAGGACGGCCCGATGGGCAAGGCGCCGCGCGAATGCGGCGTCAGGCCGTCGCGGGTGACGCAGGTCGCCTTCCATCCGCGTGCGCTGGTCGTCGCCATCGGCTATTCCGACGGCCTGGCGTTGCTGTGCCGCCTCGGCGACGGCGCCGAAATTCTGGTGCGCGCGCCGGGCGAGGGCGCGATCAGCGCGCTGAGCTGGGACGCGCGCGGCGCGCGTCTGCTGTTCGGCCTCGAAACCGGCGCCGCCGGCCTGCTGACTTTGCCTGCGTAAGATCCCACAGCAAGAAAGGCCCTGCCATGAACCGCGACGCCTCACCGTTGTTTCAGCCCTTCCGCCTCGGCGATCTCGATCTGCCCAATCGCGTCGTGATGGCGCCCTTGACGCGCAACCGCGCGACGCCGGGGACGGACGCCGCCAACGACCTCACCGCGGCCTATTACCGTCAGCGCGCCGGCGCCGGGCTGATCGTTTCCGAGGCCTCGCAGATCAGCCGGCAGGGACAGGGCTACATCTGGACGCCCGGCCTCTACAGCGAACCCCAGGTCGAGGGCTGGCGCAAGGCGACGCGCGCGGTGCACGACGCGGGCGGGCGCATTTTCGTGCAGATGTGGCACGTCGGGCGCATCTCCCACACTTCGCTGCAGCCGAACGGCGGCGCGCCGGTCGCGCCCTCGGCGATCCGCGCCAAGACCAAGACGTTCATCGAGACGGGGTTCGCCGACGTCTCCGAGCCGCGCGCGCTTCAAGCGGCCGAGATCGCGGCAATCGTCGAGGATTATGCGCGCGCCGCCGCCAACGCCAAGCGCGCCGGCTTCGATGGCGTCGAGATCCACGCCGCCAACGGCTATCTGATCGACCAGTTCCTGCGCGACGGCGCCAACAAGCGCGAGGATTCCTACGGCGGCGCGATCGAGAACCGCGCCCGCTTCGCGCTCGAAGTCGTCGACGCGATCCTCAAGGTCTGGCCGGCTTCGCGCGTCGGCATCCGCCTCGCGCCGGTGAGCCCCGCCAACGACGTCGCCGATTCCAATCCGACGGCGCTGTTCGGCTATCTCGTCCAGCGCCTGAGCGAGCGCCGCCTCGCCTATATCCACATCGTCGAGGGCGCGACCGGGGGCGAGCGCGACTTCGCCCCCTTCGACTACGCCGCGCTGCGCCGCTCGTTCGGCGGCGCCTATATCGCCAACAACGGCTACACCCGC
This sequence comes from uncultured Alphaproteobacteria bacterium, assembly GCA_963759955.1. Classification (GTDB taxonomy): domain Bacteria; phylum Pseudomonadota; class Alphaproteobacteria; order Rhizobiales; family Beijerinckiaceae; genus Roseiarcus. The sequence goes on along the minus strand of CAVXCA010000044.1, from coordinate 30,370 downwards.
GAGCTTGCGATCGAAACGTTGGCCGAAGGACGCGCCGACCTCGTCGCGTTCGGCAAGCCGTTCATTTCCAATCCCGATCTCGTCGAGCGGCTGCGCCTCGGGGCGGCGTTGGCGCCGCTCGACCGCGACACGCTCTACGGTGGCGGCGCCAAGGGCTATACGGATTATCCCGCGCTCGCGGACGCTTGAGGGCGGCCTCGCGTCAGGCCGGCGGGAACGGGCCGGGGCCGTCGGTGGCCAGAGCGTCGTCGTCGACCGACATCACGTTGCCGCGCCAGACGAACTGGTCGCGATTCCAGCCCTGGATCCACAGCCACGGCAGCGTGAGATCGCGCGCGATCCAGGCGAGTGCGGACGACCATTTCAGGGGCCAGCCCGCCACGCGCGCCAGCGCCGCCTCTTCGCCGTACCAGACGAGGGCGGCGAGGATCGCGGCGAGCGGCGCGTCGACGCCCCATTCGGGCGCCGCGATCGCCGCGGCCGCGACAGTGAACAGGCTGGTCGTCAACAGCTCGGGTGCGTAATAGGGCGCGAACGTGGCGCGCCGCAGCCGCGCCCAGCGCACTTGCCGCGCCCAGACGTCGCGCCAGCGCCGAGCGCCCAGAGGCTGCTGGAACGGGTGGCTCACCAGATGGGCGCGCAGGCCGGCGCGATGGACGAGCTTGGTCGCCGCCGCGTCCTCGGCGATTTCGGCGCCGAGCGCTTCGACGCCGCCGCCCGCTTCGAGGACCGCGCGCCGCCACAGCATGGTCTTGCCCTGGGCGAAGCCGTAGCCGACCGTCTCGGCGGCGTACTGCCAGCGCGCCTGATAGGTGTTGAGGAACGCGCATTCGATTTCGGCCGCGAAGGTCTCCGGCCGGGCCCCGATCGGCGGCGCGCAAACGATGCCTGTGTCGGCGCGCCAACGCGCCATCAGGCGCTGGATATAGTCGCGCGGCATCAGCACGTTGGAATCGGCGACGATCACCCACGGGCGCGACGCCGCCTTCCAGCCTTTGACGACGTTGTTGAGCTTGGGGTTGCCGCTGACGCGATCGTCGCCGATCAGCAGGCGCGCCGGAACTTTCGGGTTGGCCGCGATCGCGCGGCGCACGAGCGGCGCGATGGGGTCCGCGGCGTCGGCGAGGCAGAACAGGATTTCATAGTTCGGATAGTCGAGCGCGAAGATCGAAGCGAGCGTTTCCTTGGAAAACGCTTCGACGCCGCACAACGGCTGCACCACGCTCACCGGCGGCGCCCCGGCGGGCGCGGGAACGTGCGACGCGTCCCGCCGGCAGCGGAACGCCGCGAGACCGGCGCTGAAGGTTTGGATCGCAAGACCGGAGGCGGCAACGCCGGCGGCCAAGGCGGAAATCGTCATGTCGCTCCTGGGGCGTCTCGATCAGAATCGTATGAATGCTCATATTGCCGCAGCCGCGCGACGCTTCTATGAAGGCGCATGTCCGCTCCTCCGACCGTCCGCTTCGCGCCTTCTCCGACCGGGCGCATCCATATCGGCAACGCGCGCACCGCGTTGCTCAACTGGCTGTTCGCGCTGCGCGAGGGCGGACGCTTCATCCTGCGCTTCGACGACACCGATCTCGAGCGCTCGCGCGCCGAATACGCCGACGCGATCGAGGCGGACCTCGCTTGGCTCGGAATCGTTCCCGATTTGCAATGCCGCCAATCCGAGCGCATGGCGCTCTATGAGGCGGCGGCCGAGACGCTGCGCGCCCAGGGCAGGCTTTATCCCGCCTACGAGACCGCCGAGGAGCTGGATCGCCGGCGCAAGCGCCAGCAGGCGCTCGGCCGTCCGCCGATCTACGATCGCGCCGCGCTGCGCTTGACCGAGAAGGATCGCGCCGCGCTGGAGGCCGAAGGACGACGCCCGCACTGGCGCTTCCGCCTCGAGCCGACGCTGGTCAGATGGGACGATCTGGTGCGCGGGCCGAGCCATATCGACTGCGCGTCGCTGTCCGATCCCGTGCTCAAGCGCGAGGACGGCACCTATCTCTACACCTTGCCGTCGGTCGTCGACGACATCGATCTCGGCGTCAGCCACGTCATTCGCGGCGAGGATCACGTCACCAACACGGCGGTGCAGATCCAAATCTTCGAGGCGCTGGCAGGCCGCGCGCCGACCTTCGGCCACCACAATCTGCTCACCGACGCGAGCGGCGAAGGGCTCTCCAAACGCTCGGGCGCCCTGTCGATCGCCTCGCTGCGCGAGAGCGGCGTCGAAGCGCTCGCCGCCGCGGCTCTGGCGGTGCTGGTCGGCTCGGCCGAGTCGGTGCACCCGATCGCTTCGCTCGCCGAGCTCGCCGCGTCGTTCGATTTCTCGCATCTCTCGCATGGGGCGGCGCGCTTCGACGAAGCCGAGCTTCGCGCGCTCTCGGCGCGTACGCTGCATCAATTGCCGTTCGAAGCCGTGCGCGAGCGTCTGGCGGCGTTGGGGATCGCCGGGTCGGTCGCCGAGCCCTTCTGGGCAGCCGTGCGCGGCAACCTCGCGCGCTTCGAGGACGCGCGGACGTGGTGGACCGTGATCCATGACTCGATCGCTCCTCTCGTCGAAGACCGAACGTTTCTCGATCAGGCGGCGGCGTGCCTGCCGCCGGAGCCTTGGAACGGCGCGACCTGGGGCGTCTGGACCGCGGCCCTGAAAGCCCTCACCGGCCGCAAGGGCCGCGATCTCTTTCACCCCTTGCGGCTCGCCCTCACCGGCCTCGACGCCGGGCCCGAACTGGCGGCGCTGCTGCCGCTGATCGGGCGGGTCAGAGCGTTGGATCGATTATCCGCACCCGCCGCTTGACGCCGTCGGGGCCGACGACTTCGACCGTTTGGCCCTGGCCCTCGCCGTAGCGCGCGCCGCCCTGCGCTTCGCCGCCGGCGATGCCCGACGCCTCGCGGCTGATCGTCGCCGCCTGCTGGCTCAGATTGGTGTCGACGCCGGTGTCGGCGTTCTGCGGATTAAGGGTTGCGGCGGCGGGCTTCGCCGCTTTCGCTTTGGGGTCGAGCCTCGGCCGCGACATTTCCGCCGATTTTTCCGGCGTGACGAAGATGTCGCCCTTCGACTCGCGTCCGAGCTTGGCCTCGGCCCCCGCCAGCGCGTCGGCCCAGCTTTCGCCGTGCCGCCGGCACGTGCAGTTCGGATCGAGGCTCTGCCGATATTTCAGCGCATTCGGCGAGTCCACGTAGCGCGCGCCGCTGATCGAGACCGCCTGCTCGATTTGGCCGGACGCCGGGTAGGTGTAGAGGCTCACCTCGGCGTTCGGGCACAGCGCGCGGCACATGTCTTCGAGGCCCTCTAGACGCCCGCTGCTCGCCGTATACGAGACGGGGAAGAAGCTGCCGTCGCACGAGCGCACGCAGACCGCCTGCGATCCCGCGCGCGCCTCGCTCGGATTGACGTCGGCCGGATTTTCCGGAGTCGTGTCCGGGTTCAACGGGACGGTCTGGACGTCGTTCGATTGGGATCGGCCGCCGCCGAACAACGCGGCGAGAAAGTTGGTCGGCTGCGCCGGCGCCGCGTTGACGCATTGGGCGTTGAAGCGCGCGATCAATTCGCCACGCCCGCCTGCGCCGCCGCCGGCCCGTGACTGCAATTCGTCGAAATTGGCGCGCATGCGCCCGATCTGCGCGTTGATCTCGCCGCATTGGGCGGGGGGCGCCGAGCCGAAGAACAAGAACTGCTTGCGGTCGCAACCGATCGAACGGGCGTAGGCGACGGTGCGGTCGATCTCGGCGCGCTGCCGGTCGGCGGCCGCCTGGTACTGCGCGCCCTGGTCGTTGCGCGAGGCGTCGGATATCGCCTGGCGCAGCCGCGCGCAGTCCGCGCTTTGCGACTCGGCGACGTCGGCCGCGGTCAGGGCGGCGAGGATGGCGACCGCGGCGCCGAGGACCATGCGCCGGCCGGTTCTATCGATCATGCGCTTCGCCATCGCTTCGGTTGAGGACGCTCGTTGCTCGGTCGACGGCGCCCGCCCCGCCGACATCGACCGCTAGCGGTCGAATGGGCGAGATATGACGAGACAAGGAGGCAAGATCATGGCCTCCCGCCGCCGGGTGAATCGCCGGGGCTTTTACGGCGTTTCGCGCGGCGAGGCTATAGGGGCGAACGGACGGCGGCGCGGCGGTTTGAAATTCCGCTCCGGACCCTTTCCCGCCGTTCCGTCACGCCGCTAGCGATGACCGCAATGGGTGGCGTCGCTTACGGCCGCAGGCCGTTGCGCTCGCAACCGCCGTGTCCGATTCAGGCGGTTTCGAAATTGCGGAACCAACAGCGGCTTACTCTAAGCGACGCTGCCAAAGCTTCTATCGCTCGCCATGAACGGCGCCTTCAACCCCGCCAGTCTGCACCCCTGGGCGATTGGCCCGCCGGGGAGGATTTCGTAGAGATGTTTGAGGCCGCCGCGAATGTGGAACTTCTCGTCCAGCGCGTCGTGCAGCTCACGCAAATTGATAGCCGCCCAATCATGGCGCGCATAGTAATTCTGCAACGCGCGTATCGCTTCCCAATGCTCGTCGGTCAGCGTCAGCTCTTCCTGCTTCGCGGTTTCTTGCGCCGACTGCCGCGTCCACCCGACCGGCGCTTCGGGAAAGTCAGGGTCCCGGGAAACGTCTCGAGTGAGCGTGCTGGTGTCGAATGGTTCTCCCACCATGATCCACTCCTCCATTGATGATTTCAGTCCAGCGCAGGATGCAGTGTTTTGAAAAAATGGCCCCTGCTGCGCGGAATAGCAAGGTCACTCTCCCGCGATTGTAGCTAGTGGATGAAATCTGACATTTGAAATCCTATTGAGGATTCCCGGCGGACTGGCGATGTGCGAGTCTGGCGCATGCGCACGGGAATATCGCTTGCCGTTTCGGCGGAAGATCGGCTCCGGCTTTTGGCTCTGATCAAGGATCGCAACGCGCCGCAGAAGCACGTTTGGCGGGGCCAGATCGTGCTTTTGACGGCCGACGGCGTGGGCACGAACGAGATCATGCGCCGGACGGGCAAGTCGAAAACTTGTGTCTGGCGCTGGCAGGAACGGTTCGCCGACGAAGGGTTCGAGGGGCTGGCGCGCGACAAGACGCGGCCTTCGCGCGTCAAGCTGCTGGCGGACGAGATCGTTGCGCGGGTCGTGGCCCTGACGCTCGATCCGCCGCCGGGGGAGACAACGCATTGGACCGGCGCTTTGATGGCGAAGGCCTCGGGCGTCTCCGTCAGCTCGGTTCAACGCATCTGGCGCAAACATGGTCTTCAGCCGCACCGCATGCGGCAGTTCAAACTTTCCAACGATCCGAAATTCATCGAGAAGCTGCGCGATGTGGTCGGGCTCTATGTCGATCCGCCCGCGCACGCCATCGTCCTGTCTCTCGACGAGAAGAGCCAAATTCAGGCGCTCGACCGCACCCAGCCCGGGCTGCCGCTCAAGAAGGGCCGCGCCGGCACGATGACCCACGACTACGTCAGGAACGGCACGACGACGCTGTTCGCCGCCATGAATATTCTCGACGGCACGGTCATCGGCCAAAACATGCAGCGCCACCGCCATCAGGAGTTCATCCGCTTTCTCAACGCCATCGACGCTCGGGTTCCCGCCGGCAAGATGGTGCATGTGATCCTCGACAATTACGCCGCCCACAAGCATCCCAAAGTGCTCCAGTGGCTCGCTCGGCACGAGCGGTTCGTCTTCCACTTCACGCCGACGTCCTGCTCGTGGCTCAACGCCGTCGAAGGCTTCTTCGCCACGCTCACCAAGCGCAAACTCAAGCGCGGCGTATTCCGATCGGTCGTCGATTTGCAGGCCGCCATCAATCAATTCCTCGAAGAGCACAATCGGCAATCCGCGCCCTTCACCTGGACCGCCGACCCCAATAAAATCATCGCCGCCGTCAGGCGCGGGCACCAAGTGTTGGATTCGATCCACTAGCTGTCGTCCACCCATTGCACACATTCGAACCGTGCCGCGACCAGCCATTTCCGCGCCACGCTGGCCCCGCTCGTGCGTCTGCGGCATAGTCCGGCGATGAGCGAATCCTCGGCCTCCGGCGCCAACGCGCCCGAATTTTCCGTCAGCGAACTGTCGAGCGCGCTCAAGCGCGCGATCGAGGATCGTTTCGGCTATGTCCGGGTGCGCGGCGAGATTTCCGGCTATCGCGGCCCGCATTCGTCGGGCCACGTCTATTTTTCGCTGAAAGACGCCAACGCCCGTCTCGACGCGGTGATCTGGAAGGGCGTGTTCGCGCGCATGCGGGTCAAGCCCGAGGAGGGGCTCGAAGTCGTCGTCACCGGCAAGATCACCACCTTCCCCGGCAAGTCCGCCTATCAGATCATCGTCGAATCGCTGGAGCCGGCGGGCGTCGGCGCGCTGATGGCGCTGCTCGAGGCGCGCCGGCGCGCGCTCGCCGCAGAAGGCCTGTTCGACGCCGCGCGCAAGCAGCTGCTGCCCTACCTGCCGCGCGTCATCGGCGTTGTTACCTCGCCGACGGGGGCGGTGATCCGCGACATCCTGCATCGGCTTTCCGATCGCTTTCCCGTCCACGTGCTGGTGTGGCCGGTGCGGGTGCAGGGGGAGACTTCGGCGGCGGAAGTGGCGCAGGCGATCCGCGGCTTCAACGCCATCGCGCCGGGCGGCGCGATCCCACGGCCCGATCTTCTCATCGTCGCGCGCGGCGGCGGTTCGCTCGAGGACCTCTGGAGCTTCAACGAGGAAATCGTGGTGCGCGCCGCGGCCGAAAGCGACATTCCGCTGATCGCCGCAGTCGGCCACGAGACCGACTGGACCCTGATCGACCACGCCGCCGACGTGCGCGCGCCGACGCCGACCGCCGCGGCGGAGCTCAGCGTGCCGGTGCGCGCCGAACTCCTCGCCAATCTTGCCGATCTCGACGGGCGGCTGCGTCGCGCGGCGCTGCGCCTTGCCGAGCGCCGACGTTCCGAGCTTCGCGCGCTCGTTCGCGCGCTGCCCTCGGGCGAAGCGATCCTCGGCGTGCCGCGCCAGCGGCTCGACGCGGCGCTGGCGGCGTTGCGCTCGCGCTCGCGCGAAGCGTCCGACGCTCGCTCGCTCGCCATCGCGCTGCTTTCGCGCCGCCTCGCGCGCCAATCCCCGCGGGCGCGCCTGGCCAGCGTGCGCGAGCGCCAGCGCGGGCTCGCCCAGCGCCTCGCGCGCGCGGCGGGGGCGCTGACGACGCGCCCGCAACAAGCGCTGCAAAAGGCGGCGAGCGATTTTACGCGCGAGGCGCGGCGCGAGAGGCGGGTTCGCGAGGAGCGCCTCGCGGCGGCGGCTCGGCGGCTCGGCGCGCTGACTCTTGTAGAGCGGCGGCGGGCGGGCGAGCGCTCCCGCATGCTCGCTCAGATCGAAGGCCGGCTGCGCCGCGCCTTCGCCGAGGCGCAGCGGCGGCGGCTGACGCGCTTGGCCGCGGCCGCGCAGGTCCTCAGCGCGGTCAGCTATCGCAGCGTGCTCGAACGCGGTTTCGCTCTCGTCCGCGACCCCGCGGGAACGCCGCTGCGCCGCGCGGCGGCGATTGCGCCGCATCAGGCTCTGCGCATCGAATTCGCCGACGGCGAGATCGCCGCGACCGCAGACGGCGGCGAGCCGGCCGCGCGGCGCGCCAAGGCGCGCGCGCGCAAGGACGAGCAGGGGTCGCTGTTCTAGGGGAGGGAATCGCGCGCCGTGTTCCCGCGATTTCGCGGCCCGCGCCCGCGCCCGAATTCGCATTTGCACTGACTTGCCATGACGTTTGGAAGGGTGGCGAACGGACGCCGTTTACAAAACGTGATCCCACATCGTCATGCGCGTCTTTGTCGATTTGTCGTCGCCAAACGGCGCGGCGAGCTATGCGCCGGCGCCGATTTTGCTCGGTCCCTAAGTCGTTCATCGGAAATACAAAACTCTTCTTGCCGCGTTCGAATCGGCTGCACGAACAATCGACTTGGCGACGCTGGCGCCGGCTTCCGCGAAGCCTTTGTCGGCTCTGGCGGCGCTCGCGCTCGCCATGAATCGACCGCCTTCGGATGTTAGCAACCGCGCCCCCTGCCGATGGGCCCCGGAGACGTTCATCCGGCCCCAAAGCACGGCAGGGAGCGTCGGGGGGCTCAAGCGAAAGAGGACGGTCGCCATGATGCACACCGATCAATCGCAGCAGCACGCTTTCCAAAATCCGCAGCAGGGAATTCCCAACCTCCAAAATCTTGTGCAGTCCCTGCTCCAGAACGCCCAAAGCCAGCAGGGAGCCGGATTCGTTCCGGGGCCTATTGGCCAAGGGGCGTACGGAGCTTTCGGCAATCCGCTTGGCGGCGGCCAGTTCGCCGCGGGCTGGGGCTGGGGCGCGCCGCAGCGTCAGCTCACGCAACAGGACGTCAGCAACATCCTGCAGCAGATCGCTCCGGTTCTGCCGCAGATCATCGCTCAGGCGCAGCAACACCAAAATCAGCCGATGGCCGCTTTCGGCGGCGGCTTCGGCGCCCAGCAGCGATCCTTGTCGCCCCAGGATGTCAGCGAGGTCGTCCGTCAGATTCTGCCGGTCATACCGCAGCTGTTGCAGTCCATGCAGCAGCAGGGCGGGCCGTGGGGCCCCGCGACGATGGGTCAAGGCTGGCAGGGGCAGGCCGCTTATGGCCTGGGCCAGCCGCAAAATGTCCTTCAGCAATATCAGCAGCCGCGTCAGCTCAGCCAGCAGGACGTCAATGAAGTCGTGCGGCAGTTGAGCGAGGTCATCCAGCAGGCGTACGGCGGCCAGCAAACCGGCCAACCGCGCTTCTGAAGGCAATAAGGCGAGCAGGGCCTTCCCCTGCCCGCTTTGCGTCTTTGCTATTCGCCTTGCATTCGAGAGGACCACACAATGGCTCATTCCCAACCCGGCGCCTTCTTCGGACAGGGCGCGCCAAGAGGCATGGACAATCCGGGCGACAACTCGCGCATGCTCGCCGCGGTCTTTCAGGATATCATGCCGGTTCTGGCCCGCATTCAAATGCGCTCGCCGCAAACCATACCGCCCGGATCGTCCGGCCAAATGTCGGTGGAAACGGTCGCGGCCGTCGCGCTCGTTTCCGATTTGGGCGCCGACAGTCTGCGGCGTCTGACGGCCTACCTCGACGCCAACGCCGGAAAGTTCGAGGGGCTCGAGAATTGCGCTCCGCTGGTCGCCGCGGCGGCTCGGGCTCTCGCTGCTCGCGACTATGCACAAACCTTCACCTTGCTGTTCGACATCTACCGCACGATCGCCATGCTTCGCGTCGACGATCAAACGCTGCCGTTGCCCGGTTCGATCAAGAACGTGTCGATGGAGGGGCGCAAAGGCGACGGGACCCGCCAGCCCGACGCGGGCGATCAAGAGGCTTCGTCCGGCCAGCCGCACTAGCTCGGTCGATGAACAGAAAATAGCCGGTCATTTCCGCAACTTATCATATAGTGGAAGTGAGTGGCATAAGGCTTGCTTTCTCTCCGATGCCTGTGCTGTCCTAGGCGCAGTTGTCGGAGATGATTCGTGTTCCCATCCGTTGGGCCACAAACGTTCGCCTTCAGGAATGGCGAAGCTCATGCCCGCCCATGTCACTGCGGCGGGCTGTTCGGCGACGGCTTTTTCGACGAACGGGTGCACGGCGAGGCGTCAAAAGGCGATGTGAGCGGGCGCCCGGGTCGACAATCGCGGACGCTCGCCCGAGCGCGCCGCCAGTTGGTGCGCGAGCTTCATTCGCATCATTCGCATCGCGTCGTGATCGGCATGATCGGCCTGCTTGCCTGGTGCGGAGCGGCGTCGGGAAGAACGCGCGGGGCGGAGCAGTCGCTGTCCAACATTCAGTCGAAAGTCTGGTCGACGGATGTCCGACCGCATGCCGTTCTTCGCGCCTTCGGCGCCAAGCCGTTGCAGTGCGCCGACGCGCCGGAGCTCTACACGATCTTGCTGAACGTTTGCGTTCGGGCCGGCATGGAGCGCGTGCCCGAGTTGTTCCTGTTGCCCGCGCCGGGCATGAACGCCTATGCGCTGGGCGCCCCCCACAACGCCTGCATTTCGGTCACCGAAGGGCTGCTGCGCGGACTGTCGCGGGACGAGATCGCCGGCATATTGGCCCATGAGGTCGCCCATATCCTCCATCACGACACCGGCGCGATGAATTGGGCCGCCGCCATTCGGGGCGAAATCGACATTTCCGCCTTGCGCGGGATCGCCGAGCTGATGTCGCGACGCAAGGACACGGCCCGCCTTGGGCCGCAGGCGCTGCTGCTCGCCGCCGCGCCCGCGCTGGCGCGCGTGCTTTTTCTAGCGCTTTCGCGCGTGCGGGAGTTCGCCGCCGACGCAATGGCGCTCGAGCTGATCGACCACCCGAAGGCGCTCGCGGCGGCGCTGTGCAAACTCGAATATTTCCACACCGGGCGTTCGCCCCTGCATGCGCATTTGCAGGATCATGCGCATTCGCTCTCGCTGAGCAGCCATCCCGGAACGTGGGAAAGAATCGCCAATTTGGCGTGAGCGTCGCGTGTGACGGAACGGACGCCTAAATCTTTGCGACCGAGATCGTGACGCGTTTCGACGGCCGAGACGATTCGACTTAAACAGATTGCGCCCTGGCCCGAGGTCAGATCGTCGCCCCGATTGCCGTTTCGCCTCGCCTCGCCTGATTGCGCGGCGCGGGCGCGTCCGCTCGCCGTCGGCCGCTGTCGGCGCGCAAAGCGACGCCTGCGAGCCAGGCCGGCAGAAAGGCGCCGAGCCAGTCGGCGACGCCGCCGTCGTGCTGGAACCAGCCTTCGAGGTGCCTGTGGCGCGGCTGGGCGCCGGGGCGGCTCAGGCGCTCGTGCCCCCGCGTCGTCCAGCGGCACATCATGGCGTAGGTCACCTCAGGGTGGAACTGCAGCCCCACCGCCTCGCCGCCGAAGGAGAAGGCCTGATTGGGGAAATCCGCGGCGCCGCTGGCCAGCAGGCGGGCGCCGCGGGGCAGCTCGAAGCCGTCGAAATGCCAGTGATAGACGCAGCGCGGAAAGCGAGCCGCGCACAGACGGTCGGCCGCCGGCGTCGGCGCGATCGGGCAATAGCCGACTTCGCCGCGATGGTCGGGGTAGGTGAAGACGCGCGCGCCGAGCTGCCGGGCGAGCAATTGCGCGCCGAGGCAAATGCCGAGCAGCGGCTTTTGCTCGCGCAGGGGGACCGCCAGCCAGTCGATCTCGCGCTTGATCCAATCGAAATCGTCGTTGGCGCTCATCGGCCCGCCGAACACCATGACGCCGTCGTGATCGGCGAGCGTGCGGGGCAGGGGCTCGCCGCAGCTCGGCCGGCGGACGTCGAGCCGAGCCCCGAGCGCATGCAGCGCCGCGCCGATCCGCCCCGGCGTCGAATGACCCTGGTGTAGGATCGTCAGAATCGTCTTGCGCCGCGCACGCTCCGTCATCGTCATGCTCCAAAGCCGCGAACCGGAGGCCCCTTCGCGCCTGCGTCCGCGATTCGCTTGATGTTCTAGCAACTCTTATGCCGTTTGGTTAACAGGGGGCGGGCGATTTTCCCAGCGCGGCGAACGCTCTGCGCCTCGCCGCGCCAATCTGTCGCGCGCGGCGGCCGTAACGGCAGCCAATTCGGCGCTGGAGTTTGCCGACGAAGTATTGCGGCGCGGGTGGACCCATTCCTGCACGGCGTTTCGGGCGGCGCCGGCATTGCTATTCCGGCGCCGCGCCATCGATCGCGCATTCTTTATTAAACGTACATAATACGTATATTAGCCCGCTTCGCCCCGCCCCGTCCGTCAACCCAAGCGGCGGAAACTCGTCACGCAAGCCGTTGAAATGAGTGAATCGCGCCCGAAAACGGCGCCGCTCTCGCACCCCGGCGCGCCTGGCGCCGCTGGGGTCGCTTGCCGCCCCGGCGCCCCCCGCCTATGATCCCGCCAACTAGCGGCGCGCGCGAACAAGCGCGCCCTCGCGGGAGGAGCAAGAGTGGGCTTCGTCAGCGCCGTTCATAACGACGGCGGCGTCGTCGCCGCGGCGGCCGCTTCGGGGGCCTCGGCGCCCGAGGCCGCGGACGAAATCGCGCGGAGGCTCTTGCCCCTCGACCTTGCGGCGCTGCTGGTCTTCGTTTCCCCCGAATACGACGCCGCCGAATTCGCGCGCGAGATCGCGGCGCGTTTCGGCGACGTGCCGGTCGTCGGCTGCACCACCGCGGGGGAGATGACGCCCGAGGGGTGGACCGACGGCGCCGTGGTCGCGATCGGCTTTCGCCGCCGCGATTTCGCGATGGTCGCAAGGCCGATCCTCGATCTCGCCCACTTTCGCGTCGAGGACGGCCGCGTCATCGCCGCCGAACTGCGCGCGGAAATGGCGCGCCTCGCGCCGGAAGCGGGCATGGAGAACGCGTTCGGCATGCTGCTGATCGACGGGCTGTGCCGACGCGAGGAGGCGGTGATCTCGGCGCTGCATCGCGCGCTCGACGAGGTTCCGATCGTCGGCGGCTCGGCGGGCGACGCGCTGCGCTTCGAGCGCACCTTCGTCATCCACGGCGACAAGGTCTACGGCGACGCGGCGGTGCTGATGCTGTTCAAGACCCGCCTGCCGATCCGCATCTTCAAGTGCGACCACTTCGAGCCGACGCCGGTTAAGATGGTCGTCACCGAGGCGGATTCGGAGCGGCGCATCGTGCGCGAGCTCAACGCCGAGCCGGCGGCGCAGGAATACGCGCGCGTCAGCGGCCTCGCCGATTCGAGCCTCGACCCGTTTTCCTTCGCCTCGCACCCGGTGCTGGTCGGCATCGGCGGCGAATATTACGCGCGCTCGATCCAGCGCGTGAACGCCGACGGTTCGCTGAGCTTCTTCTGCGCCATCGACGAGGGGCTGGTGTTCACCGCGGCGCGCCGGCGCGACCCGTTCGCGTGCGTGCGCGAAGTGTTTCGCCAGAGCGAGGCCGAGATCGGCGAGGTCGAAATGTACATCGGCTTCGAATGCGTGCTGCGCCGTCTCGATGCCGAGCGCGAGCAGGCGGCGCACGAAATGTCCGGGCTCTACCGCGCCAACCGCGTCGTCGGCTTCAACACCTACGGCGAACAATACCAGGCGATGCACGTCAACCAGACCTTCACCGGCGTCGCGATCGGCCGACGCCGGGAGGTCGCGTGATGCTGCGCGTCGACGACGACCGGCAGGAGCGCGAGCGCGAGATCGCCAAGCTCAAGAAGATCAACGCGGCGCTGATGTCGCGCGTCGAGCGTTCGTTCGACAAGGAGTTCAACGCCTATTCGCTCTTCGAGACCGCGATCGCGCTCGACAACCAGGTGCGCCGGCGCACTCACGAGGTGCAGCAGGCGCTGCGCTCGATCGAGCGCGCCAACGACGAACTGCTGCGCGCCAAGCAGCAGGCCGAGGCAGCCAGTTCGCTGAAATCCGCAGTGCTGACCTCCATCAGCCACGACCTGTTGCAGCCGCTCAACGCGGCGCGTCTCGCCCTCTCGGCGCTCGCCGAAATCGATCTCGAACGCGAGCCCAAGGGCCTCGTCGCGCAGGCCGATCGCGGCCTGGCGACGCTCGAAGAACTGATCCGCACGCTGCTCGACCTCTCCAGGCTCGACGCGGGCGTGGCGACGCCGGACCTGCGCGATTTCGCCCTCGACGGCGTGCTGCAATCGCTGGCGGGCGAACAGGCGCGCGTCGCCGCCAAACGCGGGCTGAAACTGCGCGTCGCGCGCTCGCGCGTCGTGGTGCGCTCCGACCCGCTGCTGCTGCGCCGCATCGTGCAGAACCTCCTCGCCAACGCGCTGCGCTACACCCGCCGCGGCGGCGTGCTGCTCGGTGGCCGGGCGCGCGGCGGGCGATGGATCGTCGAGGTCTGGGACACCGGCCCGGGCATCGCCGAGGAGCGGCGCGAGGCGATCTTTCAGGAGTTCCAGCGCGGCGAGGCGGGTTCGGCGGGCGGGGAGGGCTTCGGCCTCGGCCTGGCGATCGTGCGCCGTCTCGCCCATGCGCTCGACCATCCCGTCGGCCTTTCTTCGCGCGTCGGCAAGGGCTCGATCTTCTCGGTTTCGCTTCCCCTCGGCGACGCCGCGGCGGCGCTTGCGACGCCCGCGGCCGAGCGCGCGGCGCCCGAATTCGGCGCCGGGGTCGGCGGCGCGAAAGTGCTGCTGATCGACAACGATCCGGCCGCGCTCGCGGCGATGGAAGCGCTGCTGACGCGCTGGGGATGCGACATCGCCGCCGCCCAATCGGGCGCCGAGGCGCTCGAACGCGTTCGCGCGCTCGGCGGCGCGCCCGACGCGATCGTCGCCGACCTGCACCTCGATCACGGCGAGCGCGGCGCCGAGGCGGTCGCAGCGATCCGGCGCCACGTTCAGCGGCTCGTGCCGGCGATCATCGTCACCGCTGACCATTCCGCGGCGGCGGCCGAGGAAGCGGCGAGCGGCGGCCTGGAAGTGCTGCGCAAGCCGGTCCGCCCCGCCGAACTGCGCTCGCTGCTGTCCTTTCTGCTGAGGTGAGCGGCCGAACCCGCGCCGTCCTTCTCCCCGCGCGCGCGGGGAGGGGGGCGCAACGACGGGGAAGGCGGTCAATCTTTGGCGTCGCCGCGCAGCGCGCTGAAGTCGACCTTGGCGACCTCGATGACCGCCTTGGTCCGGCTGAAGACGCCGAGCTTGCGCAGGATCTCCGAGACGTGCGCCTTCACCGTGGTCTCGGCGAGCCCCAGTTCGTAAGCGATCTGCTTGTTCTGCTTGCCCGAGCGGATCATTTCGAGCACGCGCAATTGCTGCGCGGTAAATTCGCGCAGGCGCGCGAGAATCTGCTCGCTGTCGCGCTCGGAGGGCAGCGGCTGGGCGAGGTCGCGGTAGGCTTCGGGACAATAGACCGAGCCTTGCAGCACCTCGGCGATGGCGCGTGCGAGCTCGCGCTTCGAAGTGGATTTCGGGACGTAGCCGGCGACGCCGAGCGCGAGGATTTCGCGCACGATCCTCGGCTCCTCGATGCCGGAGACGACGACTACCGGCAGCTTGGGGAAACTCTTGCGCAGCCGCACGAGGCCGGAGAGCCCCGAAGTGCCGGGCAGCGACAGATCGAACAGCGCGAGATCGACCCCGTCCGCCGCTTCCAGCGCTTCGAGCGCGCCTTCGAGGCTGGTCGCTTCGAGGATTTCGGCGTCGGGATGGACGAGCCGCACCGCGCTTTCCAGCGCTTCGCGAAACAGCGGATGGTCGTCGACGATCAAGAGGCGAATCATAGCGCTCTCGCTTGGGGATTCGCCGGAGAACCCGCGCCGCGGGGCTCTATTGCGTCGCCGCCGGGTGGAGGGCGGCCAAGCGCACGTCGGCGGAGGCCTGCGGTCCCGGCGCGGCGAGCGCGGCGCTGCGCTTGGGCGGCAACGGCACGTCGGTGGGAATCGGCTGTTCCGGCTCGAATACGCGAACCGCCGCGCTGTCGGAACCGGCCCCGAACCACTTGCCGACCAGGGATTTCCCGCTATCGGCGACGCCGCCGACGAAGCTGAGCGGCGAGGCTGTCGCAACCGCGGCCGGCGCGGTCGTCGTTGCGGCAGCGGCGGCGGGCGGCGGCGCGGCGGCGGCGCTTTGCGCGGCGCTCGCGACCTTCACCACGGCGGGGATCGGCTTGCCCGAGTTGTCGAGCGGAATCTCGGTAGGTCCGCTCGCCAGCGCGTCGGGATCGCTGACGTCTTGTTCGCGACCCGCGAACACAGGGTTCTGGCCGCCGTCCTGATAGACGATGCGCACCGGCTTGACGCCTTGCGCGACCAGCGCGGCGACGGCGGCGTCGTCGCTCGACTCCTTGGCGGTGACGTCGGCCTCGACCTGATCGTCGCGATTCAGCGTCGGGCACGGTTGACTCGCGTCGACTTCGCCGTCCGCGGTGGCGCCGAAGACATAATGCCTGCCGCAGACCAGCACCGAAGTCTCGTTCTTCGTCACCTCGAAATGGTCGGCGCCGTTCTTCAGCTCTTTCCAGAACGCGATATTGGGATCGAGGCGATGCTTGGCGAGATTCTCGGCGGTCATCCGGAAGGGATAGGACTGCATCTGGATCGCGCGCTCGCCGCCGGCGAACGCCTCGCGGGCGATCGCGTAGATCTCGGCGATTTGCGCGTCGGTCATCGAGAAGCAGCCCGCCGACGAACAAATGCCGTGCACCATGATGTCGCCGCCGGTGCGCCCGAGAGCGCGGTCATAGGCGTTGGGATAGCCGACGTTGAACGACAGGTAGTAGTGCGAGTTGGGGTTCATCTGCCCGGGCGTGATGGTGTAGAAGCCCTCAGGCACCTGACGGTCCCCTTCGCGGGTCTTGGGACCGAGCTGGCCCGACCAGCGGCACATCGGATAGGTCTTCAACAGCGCATACTGGCCGTCCGATTTCATTTTCCAGATTTCGAACTCGGCTTCCTGCTTGTAGGCGCGGATGAGGACCGGCGCGGATGGCGTCGTCCCGATCTTGTCCATCAGCGCCAGCGTTTGAGTGGGAATCGGCGCCGCGGCGCGGCCTGAAAGCGACTGGAGATCGTCGTCGCACGCCGTTAAGACGGCGCCGGCCGCGATGGCGAGCGTTAGCGCGAACAACCGGTTTCGCCAAGAATTCAACGTCATTGGTTCCCAGCTCGTTGGCCCTTGCTTAGCGGATCATCGCTAAAAAGTCCATGCGGCCCATTAAGCGCGCTTAACCTTTCCACGGCCTTACCCCGCTCGGCGAGGCCTACCGCGCGCCATGGTTAAGGCCCAATTAAGGCGCCCCCCGGGGCGGCTATGGGCCGCCGCTCATCAACCGCTCGACCGCCTCGAGGGTGGGCGCGGAACCAGCGCCGCCCGGGCCGGTCGTCGCCACGGCCCCGCACGCGGCGGCGAACCGCACCGCGTCGGGCAGCGAATCGCCGCGGGCGAGCGCCACCGCGAGGCCGCCATTGAAGCAATCCCCGGCGCCGACGCTGTTGACCGCCCGGACGGGGAACGGCGGCACGAATCCCTCGCTGTCGGAATTGCGGAAGAACACGCCGTGCGCGCCCATCTTGACGATCGCGGTCGGAGCGCCGCGCGCCAATAACCGAGACGCCGCCTCCGCCGCCTCCGGCGAGGTTGTCGGGTGGATCCCCACCAGCGATTTCGGTCTCGGTTTCGTTGGGCGAAACAATGTCCACCGCGCGCAGGACTTCATCGTCCAGTCCGCCGACGGGCGCCGGCGCCGGATCGAGGATGACCACGCCCCCCGCTGAGCGCATCAGGCGAGCGGCGGCCAGACTCGCCGCCAAGGGCGTCTCGAGTTGGAGCAGCAGCACGCGGGCGAGCTGTAGGGCCGGCTTCGCGGCGTCGATGTCCGCGGCGCTGACGGCGAGATTGGCGCCGCCGATCACGATAATGCTGTTTTCGGCGCGCCGATCGACGTCGATCACCGCGACGCCGGTCGACGCGCTCGGGTCGCTGGCCAGATGATCCAATTCGACGCCCAGCTCGGCGAGCCGGCGTCGGGCAAGGGCCGCGAAGGAGTCCGTTCCCGTGCGGCCGACGAATATCGATCGCGCGCCCAGCCTGGCGACGGCGGCCGCTTGGTTCGCGCCCTTGCCCCCCAATGCGATCGTGTAGCGCTCACCCGTCACTGTTTCGCCGGGACGCGGCAGGCGGTCGCAGAACGCGGTGATGTCAACATTGACGCTGCCGCACGTGGCGACCGTTATAGGCAATCGCGCGATCATGAGCGCTCCTTAGCCGCAAGCCGAGGTCGGTCGCCTGCGGCGCCGAAGCGCCGCAGGCGACTGGCGCTCATATCACCGTATCAGCCGCCGCCGACCACCTGCAACGGAACGCCGGTGAACTTCGGCACGCTTTGTCCCTTGAGGATCTTGTCCGCGGCCTCGACGCCGAGGCTCCCGATCATCGCGGGCTGCTGCGCGATCGTTCCATACATCTCGCCCGCCTTGATCGCCGCGCGGGCGTCGTCGGTCGCGTCGAAGCCGACGACGACGATCTTGCGATGCGCCGCCTGAATGGCCTTCAGGGCGCCGAGCGCCATCTCGTCGTTCTGCGAGAACACCGCGTCAATGTCCGAATGCGCCTGCAGGATGTTCTCCATCACGTTGAGGCCCTGCGTGCGGTCGAAATTGGCGGTCTGGCTGGCGATGACCTTGATGCCGGGGGCGGTCGCGATCTCGTCGCCGAATCCCTTGCCGCGGTCTCGCGCCGCCGACGCGCCGGGAACCCCTTCGAGCTCCACGACATTGCCCTTGCCGCCGAGTTTCTTGATCACCAGATCCGCGGCCATGCGCCCGCCGGCCACATTGTCCGAAGCGATGTGGGTGACGACGTCGCCCCCATTCGCCGAACGATCGAGCGTGATCACGGGGACGTTCTTGTGATTGGCCGCCATGACCGACGCTTTCGCGGCGTCGGAGTCGGCGGGATTGAGCATCACGAGCTTGACGTTCTGATTGAGCACGTCCTCGACGTTGGACAGTTCCTTGGCCGGATCGTTTTGGCTGTCGAGTACGACGAGGTCGTAGCCGAGTTCCTTGGCCTTCGTCTCGGCGCCGTCCCTCAGCGTGACGAAGAACGGATTGTTGAGCGTCGAAAGCACCAGCGCCAATTTGTCGGCCGCCTGCGCGGCCGTTGTTGCGCCGACCGCGATGATCGCGGCGAGCACAACGCCCAGGATCTTAGTCATGGCGTCTCCTCACTCGGTTCCCGTGTGACCGATTTCTGCGGGTCACGTTGCAGACTTGCCGCGCATATCGGCGAGCACGGCGAGTAGGATGACGGCGCCCTTTGCGATCATCTGATAGTAGGACGAGACGTCCATCAGATTGAACGCATTGCTGAGCACGCCGATGATCAGCGCGCCGACGAGAGTGCCGAAGAGCGAACCTTTGCCGCCCGCCAGACTGGTTCCGCCGAGGACCACGGCGGCGATGGCGTCAAGCTCGTAACCCGTGCCGGCGGTCGGTTGCGCGCTTTCCAGGCGAGAGGTGATGATGATACCCGCGACAGCCGCCAGCATGCCGGACAACGCGTAGACGGCGACCTTGATCGTGCCGACATGAACGCCCGCCAGGCGCGCGACCTCTTGGTTGCCGCCGATCACGTAGACGTAGCGGCCGAAGCGCAGGCGCGTGAAAGCGAACCACGACGCGCCGTACACCACCGCAGTCACTATGACGGGGATCGGAACGCCGAGGACATATCCGGCGCCGAGGTTGAAGAAGGCCTCGGACGCCGGGCCGCCGCTGGTGTCGATGGGCGTGCCGTTGGTGAAGACGAGCGTTGCTCCGCGCAGCACCGTCATGCTGACCAATGTCGCGATGAACGGCTGCACGCCGCCTGCAACCACCGCCAATCCGGACAGGGCGCCGAGACCCGCGCCCAACAGCAGCGTCAAGAAAAGCGTCACGCCCAATCCGAAGCCAGCCGCCACCAGAGCGGCGGCGACAGCCCCCGTAAACGCCAGCAGCGCGCCCACCGACAGGTCGATGCCGGCGGTCACGATGACGAAGGTCATGCCCGTCGCCATGACGGCGTTGACCGAGGTCTGCCGCAGGATGTTGAGCAGGTTGCCGATCTGAAGGAACGCGGGGCTGGCGATCGACGTGGCGATCACCAGGACGATCAGCCCGACCAACGCGAGATGAGAAGCAAGAAATCGTTGCGCGCTCTTGACCATCGCCTCCCTCACGCCGGCCCAATAGCCGCTTGCTGATTGGTCGCGCCATGCCCGAAGCCTCACGTCCCGGGCCCGCCTCGGGGCGTGTCCGTCCGGTCGGCCAGGGCGGCGCGTTACACGGAACAGCCGCGTGCGGGCCGGCGCGCCGGGCCTCGAGACGGCCTTGCTGGCGGCGCCGGCGCGCCCGTCGACTCGCGTCACGAATAGCCGGCGGCGAGCGGGTGCTTGCAGTATAAAGTATAATAATTGATCGACCGACGGCCCCGGTATCGCCACGCGCATTCGGATACGCTGTGAAAGCGAACTCCTCCCTCCAGGAACGGCGCCGCCATGACCCGGCATTCTGCGTCCTCGATTTGTTTTAGACTGGGTCTTGCAGGCAGTTGACGCGTTGATTCAGATCAAGACTCGGTCGCTATTGCCGAGAAGAACTTTGTGACGGCGCGTGTGATGACCGACAGCGGGGGCTTTTGGGAAGCCGCAACCCGGCTTCGCGGCGCTTCGGGCGTTCCGGCCGCCGCAGACGAAGCGCAATGCGAAAGCGCGGCATTCCGCCGGGCCGTCAGGCGAACGCGGATTAAGGCGAACTGCCTCGGGGGTTCAGATCTTGCGCCCGATGCCTAGGAACTTCGCCGCGCGCGACTCGCGCAATTCCTCGCGCGACATGTTGCCCAGGGCGTCGAGGGCGCCGCCGATGGCGCGCCCCGCCGCGGCGATCGTCGCCTCGGGATCGCGATGCGCGCCGCCGACGGGCTCCTGCACGATCGCGTCGATGATGCCGAATTTCAACAAATCCTGCGCGGTGATCTTCATGCTCATCGCCGCGTCCTGGGCGCGCGAGGAATCGCGCCACAGGATCGAAGCGGCGGCCTCCGGGGACGCGACGGTGTAAATGGAATGCTCGAGCATGAGCACCTTGTTGCAGGCCGCAATCGCCAGCGCGCCGCCGGAGCCGCCCTCGCCGACGACGACCGCGACGTTGGGCACCCCGAGCGCGAGGCTCGCGTCGGTGGCGCGCGCGATCGCCTCGGCTTGGCCGCGCTCCTCTGCGTCGACGCCCGGCCAGGCGCCGGCGGTGTCGACCAGGGAGACGACCGGCAGGTCGAAGCGGTCGGCAAGCTCCATCAGGCGCGCCGCCTTGCGATACCCCTCGGGGCGCGCCATGCCGAAATTGTGGCGCAGGCGGCTCGCCGTGTCGTCGCCCTTTTCGTGGCCGATGAGGCAGATCGGGCTCCCACGAAAGCGTCCGAGCCCGCCGACGATCGCGGCGTCCTCGGCGAATTTGCGGTCGCCGGCCAACGGTGTGAAGTCTTCGATGAGGCCTTTGACGTAGTCGCAGAAATGCGGCCGGCCCTGGACGCGCGCGACCTGCGTCTTCTGCCACGGCGTCAGCGAAGCGTAGAGATCGGCGAGCACCTTGGCGGACTTCGCCTCGAGCTTGGCGACTTCCTCGCTGAGGGCCGGGGCCTCCCCTTTGGCGGCGAGGGCGCGCAACTCGTCGATGCGCGCGTCGATGTCGGCCACGGGCGTTTCGAAACTCAGATAAGTGCGCATATGACCTTACAGCGGACGCGCCCTTAGGCGAGGGCGCGCGAAACTGGCGACAAGCGCCGGCGAAGTCAAGGCGGCGCGACGCGCGTGGTGAATTCGAGGTCGAAGACGCTCAAGCCGAGCCACGGGGACGGGCTTCGGGCCGTCCGAGAGTTCGCCTCCCTTTCGCGCGATCGCCGCCAAGCAGCCAAGGCATGTTGGGCGCGGACGCGAGCGCGGGCGTCGCGGTCGGGCCGAATGCAAACGCGTCGCGCCGGGCCATTAGGCATACCTCGACAAGAGGACGGCGAACTTCGCGGCGTTTCCAGCCTGGGCCGCCGCGCTCGGGATAGCGTTCGCCTCCAGTGTCCTGGCAGACACACCTGTGGTTAATCGTCGTGCGATGCGAAGGCGCTCGTTTTCTTCCCCGTCGCGTTTCGGCTAAGAAGAGAATCGCGTCGGCGTCATGGAAGGATATCCGCGTGTCGATTCGCTTTGCCTTTTGCCAAATGTTGGCGCGAATCGGCGCGGTTGCCGCTCTATTGGCGTTGGGAATCGACGCCCACGCGGCCGATCTCGGCGCGCCCGCCTCGCCTCCCGCCCCCCCGACCGCGGCGCCGACTTCCGACTGGGCTGGTTTCTATGCCGGCGCCTTTTACGGCGCCGGATGGGCCTCCATCCGCTCGACCCAGACGGCGTCGCGGACCGCTTCGGATTGGGGGCAAACCACGGGCGCGTTGGTCGGTTACGAGTTGCAATCGGGATCCTTGGTCTTCGGGCCGGAGGGCGAGTTCAGCTACCATGTCCTTCGCCCGACCAATCCGGGCGTCACGCCGGGGCTGCCCGTCAACGTCGACGACACGCTCGAGACGGCGCGTTTGCGGGCTCGGCTGGGTTACGACCTCGGTCAGTTCTTGCCCTTCGTGGCGGTCGGAGCCGCCTCCGCGAAAATGTATGAAATGAACAATCCCTATCCGCTCCTGGAATGGGGGCAGTCGCGCGAAGTGACCGGCCTGACGCTGGGCGCCGGGCTCGAATGGCGCTTCGCGGCGCCGGTTCTCGGACCGGTCACGCTTCGCGGCGAATATCTCTACGACGAGTTTCCCTCGCAGACGTTCGCGCTGTCGGGGGGACCGATTCGCTCGCGCGCTTCGGAGCAATTCCTCCGCCTCGGGTTGATCAGCCACCCCGACGGGTCGTGGCGTCCGTCCGCGCGCGCGGACGGCGCGCCGGATTGGTCCGGCGCATACGGCGGCCTGCTCGTCGGCGACCTATGGGCGCAGCCGCGAACCTCGCTCGGCGGCGCGACGACGACGAATTCCGTCAGCGGTCTGGCCGCCGGCATTTTCACCGGCCGAAATTTCATGTTCGGACCGTGGATGGTCGGTTACGAGGGCGTCGTCGAGGCGACCGACGCGACTGGGACGGGTCCTCAACCCACCGTGGCGGCGGTCAGTTTCCGCAACTATCTGGAGACCGACTTGCGCGCCCGCGCTGGTTACGCGATCGGTAGGTTCTTGCCCTATGTCACCGCCGGCGCGGATTGGGGCCGCAGCGAACAGACCGACCTCGCCACCGGTTCCTATCGCGGCCGGATCTGGAGCGACAGCGCGGCGGCCGGCGCAGGCCTCGAATACATGTTCGACGATCGCTGGTCCACGCGTGTCGAATATCTCTACACCGCGCCCCTAGTGGATGAAATCTGACATTTGAATCCTATTGAGGATTCCCGGCGGACTGGCGATGTGCGAGTTTGGCGCATGCGCACGGGAATATCGCTTGCCGTTTCGGCGGAAGATCGGCTCCGGCTTTTGGCTCTGATCAAGGATCGCAACGCGCCGCAGAAGCACGTTTGGCGGGGCCAGATCGTGCTTTTGACGGCCGACGGCGTGGGCACGAACGAGATCATGCGCCGGACGGGCAAGTCGAAAACTTGTGTCTGGCGCTGGCAGGAACGGTTCGCCGACGAAGGGTTCGAGGGGCTGGCGCGCGACAAGACGCGGCCTTCGCGCGTCAAGCTGCTGGCGGACGAGATCGTTGCGCGGGTCGTGGCCCTGACGCTCGATCCGCCGCCGGGGGAGACAACGCATTGGACCGGCGCTTTGATGGCGAAGGCCTCGGGCGTCTCCGTCAGCTCGGTTCAACGCATCTGGCGCAAACATGGTCTTCAGCCGCACCGCATGCGGCAGTTCAAACTTTCCAACGATCCGAAATTCATCGAGAAGCTGCGCGATGTGGTCGGGCTCTATGTCGATCCGCCCGCGCACGCCATCGTCCTGTCTCTCGACGAGAAGAGCCAAATTCAGGCGCTCGACCGCACCCAGCCCGGGCTGCCGCTCAAGAAGGGCCGCGCCGGCACGATGACCCACGACTACGTCAGGAACGGCACGACGACGCTGTTCGCCGCCATGAATATTCTCGACGGCACGGTCATCGGCCAAAACATGCAGCGCCACCGCCATCAGGAGTTCATCCGCTTTCTCAACGCCATCGACGCTCGGGTTCCCGCCGGCAAGATGGTGCATGTGATCCTCGACAATTACGCCGCCCACAAGCATCCCAAAGTGCTCCAGTGGCTCGCTCGGCACGAGCGGTTCGTCTTCCACTTCACGCCGACGTCCTGCTCGTGGCTCAACGCCGTCGAAGGCTTCTTCGCCACGCTCACCAAGCGCAGACTCAAGCGCGGCGTATTCCGATCGGTCGTCGATTTGCAGGCCGCCATCAATCGATTCCTCGAAGAGCACAATCGGCAATCCGCGCCCTTCACCTGGACCGCCGACCCCAATAAAATCATCGCCGCCGTCAGGCGCGGGCACCAAGTGTTGGATTCGATCCACTAGCGCGCGCGACCACCGATCTCGACGCCTTGGCGCTCGAGCAATCGCGCCCGGCCCAAACGATTCGGGTCGGTCTAGGCTATTATTTCCATTAGCGGGGCCGCGCGTCCGCGCAGCGCCGAGCTGAACCGGCGGCGGCCATCCGACAAGAGCGCCCAATGCCGGCTGTCGACCGGTCGCATATCTGCGGCCCAGGAATTTTGTTTTTGCGACGCTTCGCTGAATCCGTCCTCAAGACCTGGACCCGAGGTCGATGGCAATTCCTCGAAGCCAAGTTCGCGCCAATCCCTCAACGCTGGGATTGCAGCGGCCCACGGTGACAATGGGCCATGTTCGATCGCGCTTCGAAGATTGAGTGGCGCTGCTTTGCACAAACTCAGCAACACATTGCCGCCTGCAAAGCGCGTCACAATCGTTTCTGACGGATCAACACTTTTCATGGTCGACACGGGCGCCCGGCGACAAATTCCCACGCGACGCGCCATCGCAGGGAAGGTCGGCATTGTCGCAAGGTTCGAGTTGGCGCGCCCGGAGAGGCTTGAACTCCCAACCCTCGGTTTCGAAGACCGATACTCTATCCAGTTGAGCTACGGGCGCGCTGACGCGACTCGCCATAGCACGGCTCGTCCGCCGCTTGAAGCCTCGCCCAGGCATTCGTTGATTTGCCTCCAGATCGGCCGCATAGTGCCGCGAAACGACGCAAATCGCTTCTAAGAAGCGTCGTTTCGCGAGGACGGACAGTTATGAAAGCCAAGGGCGGAGATTCGGCGCTGGACAAGGGCGGCACGGACGGCAAGCAGCGGCTGCGCTCGGCGCAATGGTTCGACAACCCTGAAAATCCAGGCATGACAGCGCTCTATATCGAGCGTTATCTCAATTTCGGGCTCACGCCGGGGGAGTTGCGCTCGGGCAAGCCGATCATCGGCATCGCCCAGACCGGCTCCGACCTCGTCCCTTGCAATCGCCATCACCTCGACTTGGCCAAGAGGGTGCGCGACGGCATCGTCGCGGCCGGCGGCATTCCGTTCGAATTCCCCGTTCATCCGCTCCAGGAGACGGGCAAGCGTCCGACCGCGGCGCTCGACCGCAACCTCGCCTATCTCGGCCTGGTCGAAATCCTGATGGGCTACTTCATCGACGGCGTGGTGCTGACCACCGGGTGCGACAAGACCACCCCCGCCTGCATCATGGCGGCGGCGACGGTCAACATTCCCGCTATCGTGCTTTCCGGCGGGCCGATGAACAACGGCTGGCATCATGGCGAGCGCACCGGCTCGGGCACGATCGTCTGGCGCGCGCGCGCCGAACTCGCCGAAGGCAAGATCGACTACGAGCAGTTCATGGAGATCGTGACCTCCTCGGCGCCGTCGGTCGGCCATTGCAACACCATGGGCACCGCCTCGACGATGAACGCGCTCGCCGAAGCGCTCGGCATGAGCCTGCCCGGCTGCGCCGCCATCCCCGCGCCGCATCGCGAACGCGGCCAGATCGCCTACGAGACGGGCCGGCGCATCGTCGAAATGGTGTGGGAGGACTTGAAGCCTTCGGACATCCTCACCCGCGAAGCGTTCGAAAACGCGATCGTCGTCAACAGCGCGATCGGCGGCTCGACCAACGCGCCGATCCACATCAACGCGATCGCGCGCCATATCGGCGTCGAGCTCGCCATCGACGATTGGGAAAAGATCGGCCATCGCGTGCCGCTGCTGGTCAACATGCAGCCGGCCGGCAAGTATCTCGGCGAGGAGTTCCATCGCGCCGGCGGCGTGCCCGCCGTCGTCAACGAGCTGATGAAGGCGAAGCTCGTCCACGACAACGCGATGACCGCCAACGGCAAGACCATCGGCGAGAATTGCAAGGCGCGCCCCTCCGACGATTCGGACGTCATCTTCCCGATCGAGAAGCCGATGAAGCCGGACGCCGGGTTCATCGTGCTGCGCGGCAATCTGTTCGACGACGCGATCATGAAGACGAGCGTGATCGACGCCGAATTTCGCCGGCGCTACCTCTCCAATCCTAGCGACCCGGAAGCCTTCGAGGGCCGCGCGATCGTGTTCGACGGGCCCGAGGATTATCACGCCCGCATCGAGGACCCGAAGCTCGAGATCGACGAGCATTGCATGCTGTTCATCCGCGGCACGGGTCCGATCGGCTATCCCGGCGGCGCGGAAGTGGTGAACATGCAGCCGCCGGCGGCGTTGATCAAGAACGGCGTCAGCGCTCTTCCGTGCATCGGCGACGGCCGGCAGTCCGGCACGTCGGGCTCGCCCTCGATCCTCAACGCCTCGCCGGAAGCGGCGGCCGGCGGCGGGCTCGCGCTGCTGCGCACCGGCGATCGCGTCCGCATCGATCTGAACAAGCGCACCGCCAACATCCTCCTCTCCGACGAGGAACTGGCGACGCGCCGCGCCGCTCTGGCGAAGCATGGCTACGCCTATCCCGAGAGCCAGACGCCGTGGCAGCAGATCCAGCGCGAAATGGTCGCCCAGTTCGACGAGGGCATGGTGTTGAAGCCCGCGGTGAAATACCAGCGGCTGGCGCAAACGATGGGCGTGCCGCGGGACAATCATTGACGAGGGAGGGGCCGGACGGACGCTCCCCTGGGACGGCGAAGCGAAGGGCGCTCTGTCTTTCGCCCGGTTGACGGCGGAAGCGCCTTCTTGTATATACATGCCACACAATTCGTATATACGAGAAATCGACGATGCCTTTCAGCATCCGTGACCCCCGCGCGCGTGAGCTCGCGAAGGAACTGGCGGCCCGTCGCGGCTCGACGATGACGCAGGCGGTCATTGTCGCGCTGGAGGGCGAGCTCGCTCGCGAGCGCGAGGCTCGGCCCTTGCGCGATCGGCTTGCCGAAATCGCCGCGAAGGCCAAGGCGATGGCGCGGCCGGGGGGGCGGGTCATGAGCAAGGAAGATATCGACGCGCTGTGGGGCCAATGATGTTTATCGACACCTCGGCCATTGTCGCCATCGTGGCAGACGAACCCGAGGCTGCGGCGATGTCGGACGCCATCGCGGCGACACAGAGCCGTTACACGTCCCCTGTCGTTCGTCTCGAGGCGACGATGGTTCTGGCGACGCGGCTCAACGTCGCCCCGTCGCAGGCCCAGACCCTCTTCGACGCGTTCCGGGACGAGGCGGCGGTGGTCGAGGTTCCTATCGACGAACGGATCGGCGCGCTGGCCGTTGCCTGTTTCGAAACTTATGGAAAAGGCCGTCATCGCGCGCAATTGAACCTCGCGGACTGTCTTTCTTACGCTTGCGCGAAGGCGCTCGGGACCCCGCTCTTGTTCAAGGGCGAGGACTTCGCCGAGACTGACGTGAACGGCTGACCTTGCGGCGATGGAAAACCAGTGCGATGTCCTCATCTTCGGCGATGTCGGCCTTCGTTTCAGTGGTAGGGCCGAGATAATAGGCATAAGCAATATGTACTATAACGCACCTCGCCGACCCGGCGGAAATTCGTCACGCAGGCTATTGAATTCATTGAATCGCGCCGGAAAATGGGCGATATTATACTTGACATACCCACCCCCAAGGATTAGGATTCTGGCCATAGGAGCTTTCGCCATGGCCAACCCCATTCTGACCGCCAAGCACTTTCAGGACGAGGAAGCCGCCTTCGCCTACGTCGAAGCGGCGCTTTGGCCAGAAGGCCCGCATTGCCCGCATTGCGGCGGCGTAGAGCGCATTTCGAAGATGCAGGGCCAATCGACCCGCACCGGCCTTTACAAGTGCTACCAGTGCCGCAAGCCGTTTACCGTGCGCGTCGGGACCATCTTCGAGTCCTCCCACGTTCCGCTGCATCTGTGGTTGCAGGCGATCCACTTGGTTTGTTCGTCCAAGAAGGGCATTAGCGCGAACCAATTGCACCGCACTTTGTGCGTCACCCTCAAAACCGCTTGGTTCATGGGCCATCGCATCCGCGAAGCCATGCGCGTCGGTTCGCTCGCGCCTATGGGCGGCGCTGGCGGCATCGTCGAAATCGACGAAACCTACATCGGTCGCAAAGAGGGCGTTCCGAAAGCCCGCAAGGGTGGCGCGCACAAGAACGCGGTCCTGACCCTTGTTGAGCGCGGTGGCTCGGCGCGCTCGTTCCACGTCGAGAACATCACCAAGGCCGACGTGGTTCCGATCATCAAGGAGAACGTGGAGCGCGAGGCTCGGATTATGACCGACGAAGCGAACCGCTACACCAAGCTCGGCGCCGAGTTTGCCTCGCATCAGTCGGTCGATCACTCGCGCGACGAATACGCCTACTATGACCGCCGCACCGACACCGTCGTTTCGACCAACACCATCGAAGGCTATTTCTCGATCTTCAAGCGCGGCATGAAGGGCGTCTACCAACATTGCGGCGAAAAGCACTTGCACCGCTACTTGGCCGAATTCGATTTCCGTTACAGCAACCGCATCCGCTTGGGCGTCAACGACACCGCTCGCGCCGATCGCGCGCTGCTCGGCGTCAAGGGCAAGAGGTTGACCTATCGAACGACTAATCACTGAGAAGCGCGCACCACGAAAGCCGCGCCAAAAGAGGTGAGACATGGCGGATGATTCAACGATCAGTCTCGACGAAGATGGAGATAACTTCGTTCTGACGCGCACCCAACCTGATGGGACAACGACAAGCATCACGCTGTCCCCTCAGAATGTGATGACGCTCGCCCAGTCAGCACCTCTATTTCGTGAGCGCGTACTGTCACGAATCTACCCTCTAGGAGGGGGAGTCTCGCCCGTCTTTGCGACGGTAACTGCGCAAGCCCGGGTGGCGCCGGACGCTCTCGGGGAAGCCATTCTCCTGACCCTAATTGCGCCCAATGGTGCAGGGGTGACATTTGAAATTGCTCCCTCTCTAGCGCGGGAGTTAGCTGAAAGGATTCCCGTCCATCTCGCAGAGATGGATGGGCCGAAGCCGAAAGTTCAGTAGCCATGACTCAACCTCTTTCCTCAGAAGAAGCAATAGCGCCGGACCTGCCTCCGCTTGCCTCGGTCCGCGCGGCCCTCAAACCAACCTCCGGCCCAACGCTTTGGCGGATGAACGGTGTCGGATCGACAATGCTCGGCTCGTTCGCCGATCCGCGCGTTCTGCCGGCCTATTTCTCCATGCTGTGGCTGACCGTGCTGTTCATTCCGATTGTGCCGCTAGGCATCTATTTAGTTCGCGACGCTGGTCCTCGATCATTCCAGTTTCTCGGGCGCATCGACGCGACAGACTTCGGCAGGCTCTACCCTGGGAAAATGCCACGCTTGGTTCTCTCCGCGTTGGGGCATGCCGCGGCTGTGTTCGTGTGCGCCGTCGTCGCCCTCGTTGTGATCACAATGATCTTTCACTGGAGAAGGTAGCTCCGCCAGAAGCGAGGTCCCACAATGCCACGCAAATCACCGCCAAAAGCCGACGAAAAACCCCAGATCGAACGCTTCATTGAGGCCGCGACGCGAGTGGGTGCGGACGAAACTGACGCGCGACTCGTTCCGACGATCCAAGCTGTCGCGCACCAGCGCGAGACGCCGACGAAAGCGACGAAGCGAAAGCCCTGAGGCCCCGTCACTTCGCACCGCGAGTCATTAGGATGTTCGCGGCCGGCAACAACCTGCCGTCCGGGCCTCGATGCCGCAGCTCTTCTTGGATAGCCACACGGTCAAGTATCAGACCCTCTGATGGCCTATCGGCAAACAAATGCCTGAACGAGACGTCGGGGTCTTCGCCAGGCGAGCGTACTCCCAGATGTTCTTGCGCCATCCAGTAGTTTTGCGTCGCGATGACGTCCGCCGCTTGCAGCGGATAAACCCTGGCGACCTGCGCGAACGTGATTGAGCAAAACTCGACGCGGCTGTCTCGATGTTTCATGTAGAGGTCGATTATGTCGTGTAACCGAGCATTCTCAATTCCTTGGTCGAACACGACGGCGACCTGATGCCCTTCCTCGTGGTCGAACGCGTAATCGCGCACGCGATCCAGACAGTTCGAGAAACATTTTTCAACCGCCGGCCCCAGGAAATCCCTCACAGCGCCAGTGACGAGATCATCCCACGCGACGACGTCGACCGCCGAGGCGGTGTTCGGCAAATTTGCGTTCTTAATGAGCCGGCGAAAGTGTTGCGCCGTAAGCGCTCGCTCCGCCGGTTTGTACGAAGCGAACTCCCCGCGCGCCGCTTCACAAGTTGATAGATGAAACATTCTCAGTGCGGGCTTGCCGACTTCCGGCAAAGGATCGGCAAGCTGTTCGCCCCAAGCCTTTTCCAGACCCTCCCATTGCTCGACGGTCCCAACCAAGCCACCCATGACGACCACGGGAGCGCCGGAATGAGTCCCCGCGTCGTCGAAATAAGCCCTAAGCATGACGAGACTCCCCCTTCCAAAGGGGAGCGCCACACTTGCCAGATCGCGGATGGAGAAAGGCGCTCCCATCTAGCGCCCCCGTACTAGT
>CAVXCA010000043.1:0-17950 GCA_963759955.1 uncultured Alphaproteobacteria bacterium | reverse complement strand
GTCTGCGGGTTGGGCACGCACCCCACCACGATCGGGCGGTCGGGGTCGCCGTCGATGAAGGCGACCATCACTTCCATGCCGATGCGCGGGATGACCTGGCCGCCCCAGCCCTGGCCGCCCCACACTTGGCTGACCCGCACCCGGCAGCTCTTGTCGTTGTGGCGGTCCCAGTAGAAGTGCACCAGGATGCGGCCGTGGTCGTCGCAGTCGATCTCCTCGCCCTCGGCGCCCGTCACCAGCGCGGTGTGCAGCGAATGGATCAGCGGCTTGGGCGTCGCCAGCGGCGCGCGGAACGGGCGCTCAGTGGGCAGCAGCTCGATCCAGTCGGGCGCGGCGGGCGGCGCGACCGCCATGTTCGAGCGGTAGTCCTGGGTGACGAATTCGTGGCGCGTGCGCACCACGAGATAGTCGCGGTTCTCGCCGCCGCGCGGATGGTCGGTCAGCGTGACCAGCGCGCCGGGAAACAGCGACACCGCCTCGCCGACGCCGTCGCGCCGCCGGTCGAGCGCCTGCTCGGCCTCGAGCTCGATTTTGGCGTAGAACTCGCCGTGATCGGGCGCATCGTAGGCGCCGGGGTGGTCGTAGACCTCGAGATTCGAGCGGGTGTAGGAATCGACGCCGGCGCGTTCGACCGCCATCCGCCGGTTGGGCAGGAGATGGTTGTAGTCGTTCATCGCGAACTGGCCGGAGCGGAAATCGCGCCGGCTCGTCCACTGCCACAGGTGCTGGCGGCGCGCGCGCTCGGCCGCCTCGTCGACCGGAACGTAGGGGATCGTCGCCAGCCCCGGCGCCGGCTGGTGCGAGGCGAGCCCGTCGGCGAGCACCAGCCGATGCACGCCCTCCTCGTGCTCGAAGAAGTAGTAGACGCCGTGCTGCTCCATCAGCCGGCAGACGAAGGCGAGGTCGGTCTCGCGGTACTGCACGGTGTAGGGCAGCGTCGGATAATCGGCGGTCGCAGCGACGCGGTAGTCGGAAAAGCCGTGGTCGGCGAAGGTCGCCTTGACGATGTCGATGACGGTCTTGTCGTGGAAGATGCGGCAGTCCGAGGTCTTGCCGAGCAGCCACAGCCACGGCCGCAGCGTCATCTTGTAGATGTGGAGGTCGTGGCGCATGCCCACCCATTCGGCGTGGACGAGCACGCCGTGGTGATGGCGCTCGGGCGCGTCGGGCGCCTCGGACGTAATGACGCAAGGCTGGCCGAGCGCGGCGTCGAAGTCGATGTCGGCGGTCGGGCTCAGCGCCTCGATGTCGATCTCGAACAACTCGGAAAGGCCCTCGAGCGCGGTGAACCGCGCCAGCGCCAGCTCCTTGTCGCCCAGCGGCGTCCTCAGCCGCGCCGCGCGCTTGGTCTGATCCAGCATGTCGGTCTCCCTTTGGCGCCAGAAACCCCTGCGCCCCGCCACGGCCGCGGCGGGGCGTCGTCGCGCCGACCGCCGAGCCCGCGGTTCATTACGGGATAGCGGGACGGCCAGAACGCTTGCGCCGACAGGGCCCAAGCGGATCGCCGGCGCATGAGGCGAAGCGCATTCGCGCGCGCTCCTGGCGCCGACCGAATTTGACGGCCGCAACGTGCCGATTGCGCGCCGGCGCGGTCAAGCCGACGCCCCGACGTTTGGCGAGAAAATCACGCCAACGTGACGGGATTCGCCGCGGCAAAAAGTCGCCCCGTGAAAGCAGGCGGCGCCGCGGTTCCTCCGGCGCAAATTGGCGACGCCTACCAAGGCGGGCGTGGCAGGGGCGTGACAATTGGCGGGAGCTTTCGCGGGCCGTGTTTCGGCGCCGATCGACAACGGCGTCCACGCCGATGACTTTCGGCGCGCATGGCCCTATCACACTGCCTGCGCGCGTCTTGACCCGCTTCGGAGCCCCGCCAGTGCGCCTTGCGTTTTCCCGACGCCCATGACCCGCGGCGAAATGCATCTCCACCTCGTGTCGGACGTAGCCGGCGGGACGCTGACCACAGCCAAGCGGGCTTTGGCCGCGGTTCACCCCGGCGCGCCGATCGTCGAACATGTTCATCCGCCGATAAAGACCCTCGCCGATCTGCGCAGGGTTCTCGAGGACATCGGACGGCAGCCCGGCATCGTGCTCTATGTTCTCAGCGACGTGGCGATGGCCCGCAATCTCAGGGAGGGCTGCGCCGAGATTGGTTGCCGATCGCTTGCGGCGCCGAGCTCGAAGGGCGACGCGGGCAAGGCGGCGTCGGATCCCGGCCTTGCGTCCGCCGTTCGCCTTCGCCTCGAGGCGCCGCGCCGGACCTGGTTTGCAATCGCGGCGGGGAGCTATGCCGTGACGCTCGCGCTTCTCGCGCTATGGCTGTTGTCGAGCGCGCTGATCCGTCCGACGATCGCATTTCCGCCTGTCGACGCGGCCGCGGCGCAAGCGGCCGCAAGCCAAACGAGCCGCGCCTACGCCGCGGCATTGATCGGCGTCCTTCGCGGAGAGCTGTGGGCCGATTACGCTTTTGCGTTGGCGAGTGTTCCCATCCGCGAATTCGAGGACGCCAAGACCATCGCGGCGCCGCGGTCGATCGAACCCGCGCGCAGCGCGGCGCGACGAGCCGCCGAACTCTCGCCGCACGATTCGAGGGTTTGGCTGTTGCTCGCCGCGCTCGACTCGCAAAACGAGCGATTCAGAAGCAACGTTTCCGAGGAGCTGAAGACCTCGTATTACACAGGGCCGAATGAGGATGCGCTGAGACCTCTCAGAATCAGAGTCGCGCTGGCGTTCGACGCGATAGCGGACCCCGAATTGCAATCCCTGGTGACTATGGAAATCCAGACGATCATCGCGCATGCTCCGGCTCTCAAGCCGTCGATAATCGCCGCCTATCTCCACGGCTCCGCGGCCGGCAGACGCTTTCTGGAAGACGAAGCGCCGAAACTCGATCCGGAATTGCTGGACGTCCTGCACAAGGCCGACCAGGCCCAATAGAAGCGCGGCCAGCATGCAATCGCCTTCGACGTCCCGTTGCAGCTCTGTTGGCGAACCCGTTACGAGGAGCGTGCTGTCAGCGGCGGCAGCGGCGCCGCAGCATGCCGGGGCACGCTAACCCGGATCGCGCGAATAGCGGGGGTAAAGCCTCTCTCGCCCGTAATAGTAGTGCGGTTCGGTGAAGTCGTAGTTGTTGGGGTCGAAACCTGCTCCGTATGTCGAAAGCAGTTCCCGATGGCGGACGTAGTCCGTGCGCCAGCAGCCGCAAACTTCGCCGCAGTGCTCGACTGACGAGGCCGACATCGTCTCGCGCGGCCCGGCGACGTCTGCCGCTTCGACCGAGGAGGACCAAACGACCCCGCCCACGGCGAAAGTCAAGGCGAGTCCGATAATCGACCTGGACATCGAATATCTCCCTTTCGGCGAGTCCGGATCAATTTACGCGATTGTCCGCGTAGCGCAATACAAAAGGGGGCGCGCCGAATATCCAGACGCTTTCGATATTCCTCGACCGGCCAAGATTTGCGTTTGGTCTTGTCTTGAACACGCCGACAGCTTGCGGGGCGCCGCGGGCTAGCCCTATGAGTTCCCTCATGAGCTGGAGCTTCGTAACTGATTTCGGCGATTCCGCCGTCACCGTCCCCATTGCGCTGGCTATTGCACTATGGCTGCTGGCCAGCGACGCCTGGCGCGGGGCGCTCGCATGGTTGTCGCTTTTTGGCGCGGGGGCCTTGTCGGTGTTCTGCACGAAGGTCGCTTATGCCGGCTGGGGCGTGGGCGTGCGCGAGATTGATTTCACCGGCATCAGCGGCCACGCCTTCACGGCGACCTCGGCGCTCGCCGTCGCCGGCTACTTTCTCGGCGGCAATTGCTCCAAACCTGCGGATATTGTTGGCGGCTCGCTGGGTTTTCTCGCTGGAGTCGTCGTAGGCGTCTCGCGCGTCGTCCTGGGCGATCATTCTGTGTCCGAAGCCGTAGTCGGGTGCGCGCTGGGAGGCGCCATTGCCGTGGCCGCGATCGCGATCATTCGGCCGCGCGTGCGAATTGTCGCGGCCCCACTCGTATTCGCTTTCACGATCGTGGCGTTGGCCTTCGCGTTGCACGGGCAGAAGGCGCCCTCGGAGCAGCTGGCGGTGAAGGTGGCTCTTTTCCTTTCCGGTCGAACGACGCCGTTCGCGCGCGGAGCGCCTTGAGCGATTGGCTGCGAAGCGCAGAGCTTCGCGCGAATTCGGCCTGCATTCGACCGCGCGTTTTGCCGACTGCGCGCCGCTCGGCGTTGCGTCTGCGAGAACCTCCCTTAAGCCTTACTTTCCGTATGTGTAGGGCTTGCGGTAGGCGTCGGCGAGGAACCGGTAGTTCACGGCGAGCGACAGATCGACCGGCTGGTCGAGCAACCTTTGGCTCAACAAGATCTCCTGCAAGGATCGCCAATGGCTCTCGTCGAATTCGCAATAGCGTGCGGCAAGCGGCCTCACGGAGTCCTGCTGACCCGCGAGCGCGAAGCGCACCGCGTCCGCCGTCAGCCTCGCTTTGTCGAAGGCCGCGATCATCGGCGCGCTGAGCGACGCATCGGCGTAGGCCAGTTCCCATCCTGCGATCACGCTCTTGAGGAAACTCAGAATAAGCTGCGGGCGCTCGCGAATGGTCCGTTCACTGGCAAAATACACCGAGCCGAGCAAATGCACGCCATAGCTGCTCGGGTTCACGGCGACGTAGTCCGCGCCGAGTTTCGTAAGCGCATAGTCGTCTCCGCCGACGTGCCCCGGCCAAATTTCGACGTCGCCCCGGGTCAACATCGAAATGTCGGAGCCGACCGGCGCCTCACGCATGGTGCTGCGCGGCAAGCCGAGCTTTGCCGCCAGGGCGTCGAAACTCACTTCGGTGTCGTCGCCGACCCGGCGGCCGATCCGCTTCTCGGCGAAGTCCCGAGCGCCTCGCACGGAGGAGCCCTTGAGCACGTAAAAGGCGACTGGGCTCTCGATGAAACTTGCGGCGAAGGCGACAATGGGGGCGCCTTTGCTTCGCGCCTCCAGGAAACTGTCGGCGCGCGCGACGCCGATCACGTCGGCGCCGCCGACGACGGATGCGATCGCCTCTTCACTGTTCGCGCCCTGCCGCAGATCGAGCCGTGTGGCCTCGCCATCGAGCGGTCCCGACCTCGCCGCCAGCATCTCGCCGGCAAATTGAGGTCCGAAACGGCCGCTCAAGCGCATTGAAAGCGACGCCGGCTCCCGGTTCGGCGGCGCCGTCTCGGAATCCTTTTGCCCTATTGAATTGGAGTGGACGATCACAACGGCGACGCCGAGCGCCACAGTCGCGAAGAGCGCCAATCCGCGGAGATTTCGAAGAGCGCCGCAGTCTGCGGCGTATTCTCGCTATCAGGCCCCGCCGCGCACGCGGACTTTCCGTCAAATCCCTACGCTCCTTTGGGCGTGGCCAGCCGATCAAGGAAATTGTTCGGTGTACTGGTAACGAAATTCCCTGAGCGCAGGGAAAATGCCGAGCACCACATCCTTGCGCTCCCACGGCGGCGCGTCGACCTCAACGCAATGTTGCGTTCCGTAATAACAGATATGCAACTTGATGCGCCGTCCGCAACTGTTGGTCGCGCTCACCCAGTGTTCCATAATATCTGGATTGATTATTTGCGGCTTTGTCACGCCCGAAACGGTGATGCACGGTTTCCCGCCCAATCCCAGGTGGCGTTTAGCGAGTTCGTTTGCGTCGCCAAGAATGCCGCTGGTCGAAAGCCCGTTCGGCGAGGAAACAAAGCCCCCGCCGGGCCAGCCGTTGCTTTGGGACTGAGCCACGTCAATAGCACATATCGCCCATACTAAAGTCGAGGCCAATCGAAGTATACGATGGCGCGTTTTATGCATTGAACACAGCTCCTATCGTGACATCCCGCGTGACAATATCAAAACGTCATGATTGGCATGCAAACTGAAAACGGAATAAGGAACGCAGTGTCAAGCGTGCCGGGGGGCTCACAATGACGTCAGGGCAGCGTATCCTGGTGACCGGCGGCGCGGGCTTTCTCGGCTCGCATCTGTGCGAGCGCCTGTTGGACAATGGGCATGAGGTCCTCTGCGTCGACAATTTTTATACGGGCGCACGTCACAACGTGCATCGGCTGCTGTCCCATCCTCGCTTCGAGTTGATGAGACACGATGTCTGCTTCCCCCTTTATGTCGAAGTCGACGAAATTTACAACCTCGCCTGCCCCGCCTCCCCCATCCATTACCAATTCGACCCCGTGCAGACGACGAAGACGAGCGTTCACGGCGCCATCAACATGCTGGGGCTGGCGAAGCGGGCGAAAGCAAAGATTTTGCAGGCCTCGACTTCCGAAGTCTACGGCGACGCCCTTGTTCATCCGCAGGGCGAAGATTACTGGGGCAACGTAAATCCGATCGGGCCACGCTCGTGTTACGACGAGGGGAAGCGCTGCGCCGAAACGTTGTTCTTCGACTATTGGCGGCAACACCAATTGCCGATCAAGGTCGCAAGAATATTCAACACTTACGGCCCACGCATGCACCCGAGGGACGGGCGCGTGGTCTCTAACTTTGTCGTCCAGGCTCTCGGGGGCAAGGACATCACGATTTATGGCGACGGCAGCCAGACGCGCTCGTTCTGCTATGTCGACGATCTCGTCGATGGCCTTATTGGCCTCATGGGGACTCCGGTCGAGGTCACTGGGCCGGTCAATCTCGGCAATCCCGTCGAATTCTCCATTCGGGAGCTTGCCGAGACGATCATCGAGCTGACGGGTTCGTCCTCTCGCATCGTGCACATGCCGTTGCCGATCGACGACCCCAGACAACGCCGCCCCGACATCAGCAAGGCCAACGAGCTTTTCGACTGGGCGCCGACCACGCCCCTGCGAGCGGGACTCGAAAGGACCGTCGCCTATTTCGAACGCCTGCTGGCCGGGGAGACGATCGCCGGCCGCGGCGCGGAGCGAGTCGGCGCAATCGACGACGTCGATTGAGGCGCCCGAATACTGCGACAAAACAGCGCAGTTTGGTTGATACGCAATTATAACTACCCGTTCTGGGAGCCACCAATTTACACAACAAAATAGCGGTGGTAGAAACTCTTTTAAGTAATATGCGACGAGCTTCGACTAACGAGGCCGTTTGGCAAGTCTACTGCGAGGGGCGGACCTTAAATCATTGAAGTCGTTTGTTGTGCGAGCGCTATAGTTAACGGGCGCGCACAATTGTTGTGCCGATCGCCTGCGAAACAGGCGCTGCCAAATCGAGAGCAAGAAGTGGAATTGTGACCGAATAGGATTTGCCGAGGCGCGGCGGCGATATGAACTCCGAGTTGAGTGAGGAGCGTGCGACATGTCCGAAGTTGCCGGCCCGGCGCAGCTGTCCGCCTCGACATTCCCCGCGGATAATTCCGCCTTCGCCTTGGGCGAAAGGCTGCAAGTCGATCAAAGAAAGAACATACGCGTCTTCCTCGTTCGCTATGTCATCTTAGAACTCGTCGCCATCGCGAGCGCTTCTTACCTGACGAGCTTGATCTATGGCGAGGCGCCCTGGGCGGGCTGGACGGCCGGAAGGGCCTACGTCGTTTCGGCCTTCCTTCTTGCCGCCGGAGTCCTCTCCATCTCGCTCGGCCTCAAACATTTCGCCGCGTTTCAGCTGCAGCCGGTCCACCGCGTGCTTTGGAACGCCGCGACCGCCGTCACGATTGCGTTCTCGTTGTTTTTATCGGGGCTATTCCTCTTGAAAGTGGCGACGGATTATTCCCGCGGCACGTTCTTGTTGCAGTTG
Source organism: uncultured Alphaproteobacteria bacterium (assembly GCA_963759955.1). Lineage (GTDB taxonomy): Bacteria > Pseudomonadota > Alphaproteobacteria > Rhizobiales > Beijerinckiaceae > Roseiarcus. Next base: position 10,229 of record CAVXCA010000043.1, on the reverse strand, counting down.
GTCGTCGTCTCGGCGACCGCGCTCGGCGTTCGCGCCCTCGCCCACGCAAGGACCCGCGCGGCGATCGCCAACGATCGCGCCGAGGCTCGCCGCGCGATCGTCTTCGGCAGCCAGGAAGCCAGCGAGAGCGTCGCGAAATCCCTCGCAGAGGCCGGCATCAGGATCGTGTGTTCGTCCCCTATTCCCGACAATGCGTTGGCGATCGGCGGCGAAATCAGCCGCGCCGCGCAACGCCGCATCATCGAAACCTGCCGAGCGACAGGAGTTCGACGACGTCGTCATCATGACGAAGGCCAGCGACCTGCCGAGGTCGGCCCGTCTTGCGGATTTCCTCTCCGAACTTCCCGTTTCCGTTCACCTAGTGGATGAAATCTGACATTTGAATCCTATTGAGGATTCCCGGCGGACTGGCGATGTGCGAGTTTGGCGCATGCGCACGGGAATATCGCTTGCCGTTTCGGCGGAAGATCGGCTCCGGCTTTTGGCTCTGATCAAGGATCGCAACGCGCCGCAGAAGCACGTTTGGCGGGGCCAGATCGTGCTTTTGACGGCCGACGGCGTGGGCACGAACGAGATCATGCGCCGGACGGGCAAGTCGAAAACTTGTGTCTGGCGCTGGCAGGAACGGTTCGCCGACGAAGGGTTCGAGGGGCTGGCGCGCGACAAGACGCGGCCTTCGCGCGTCAAGCTGCTGGCGGACGAGATCGTTGCGCGGGTCGTGGCCCTGACGCTCGATCCGCCGCCGGGGGAGACAACGCATTGGACCGGCGCTTTGATGGCGAAGGCCTCGGGCGTCTCCGTCAGCTCGGTTCAACGCATCTGGCGCAAACATGGTCTTCAGCCGCACCGCATGCGGCAGTTCAAACTTTCCAACGATCCGAAATTCATCGAGAAGCTGCGCGATGTGGTCGGGCTCTATGTCGATCCGCCCGCGCACGCCATCGTCCTGTCTCTCGACGAGAAGAGCCAAATTCAGGCGCTCGACCGCACCCAGCCCGGGCTGCCGCTCAAGAAGGGCCGCGCCGGCACGATGACCCACGACTACGTCAGGAACGGCACGACGACGCTGTTCGCCGCCATGAATATTCTCGACGGCACGGTCATCGGCCAAAACATGCAGCGCCACCGCCATCAGGAGTTCATCCGCTTTCTCAACGCCATCGACGCTCGGGTTCCCGCCGGCAAGATGGTGCATGTGATCCTCGACAATTACGCCGCCCACAAGCATCCCAAAGTGCTCCAGTGGCTCGCTCGGCACGAGCGGTTCGTCTTCCACTTCACGCCGACGTCCTGCTCGTGGCTCAACGCCGTCGAAGGCTTCTTCGCCACGCTCACCAAGCGCAGACTCAAGCGCGGCGTATTCCGATCGGTCGTCGATTTGCAGGCCGCCATCAATCGATTCCTCGAAGAGCACAATCGGCAATCCGCGCCCTTCACCTGGACCGCCGACCCCAATAAAATCATCGCCGCCGTCAGGCGCGGGCACCAAGTGTTGGATTCGATCCACTAGTGCCGACCGACACCGGCGCGTTGTTCGCGTCGGCGAGGCTGGGCGAACTCGGCAAAATGATCACGGTCGAACTCGTCAGTTTGCCCATGACCACGGCGGACCGGGTTGCAAAACGGGGCTTCGATATCGTCGCGGCCAGCGCCGGGTTGATTCTTCTTCTGCCGCTTCTCGTCGTCGTCGCCATCGCCATCAAAATCGATTCTCGCGGGCCGGTTCTCTTCCGCCAGACCCGGCACGGCTACAACAACGCCATTTTCCGCGTCCTCAAGTTCCGCTCGATGACGACGATCGAGGACGGCGGCGCCTTCACCCAGGCGAAGAAGAACGATGCTCGCGTCACCCATGTCGGCCGCGTCCTGCGCAGGACGAACATCGACGAACTGCCCCAGCTCATCAACGTGCTCCGCGGCGACATGTCGATCGTCGGACCGCGTCCGCACCCGGTCGCGATGAACTTGAACTTCGAACAGCATATCTCGCCGCTGTCGCGCCGCCACAACGTCCGCCCGGGCATCACCGGCTGGGCGCAGGTCAACGGCTACCGCGGCGAAACCGACACGCTGGAGAAAATGCAGCGCCGTTACGAATGCGATATCTACTACATCGACAACTGGTCGTTCTTTCTGGATATGAAGATCATCTTGATGACGCTGTTTTCGAAGTCGGCGTACCGGAATGCGTGTTGAGAGGCGGGGCGGCGGTCGCGTGCCTTATCGTTGCAGAAGCGTGAGCCGTTATGCCCGGGGGATCCGGCGATGGGGAGAAGCGCGGCGCCTACAAAACGCCTCTTTGCCCATGGCCGGCCATCCGTGAACGCCGTGCCTGAGGAGACTGCAATTTCGCGTGCAACATCGGGCCGCCGAAACCTTGTCGCCCAATTAGGCAGTTGGTTTGAACTCGGCGTAGCCGAGGCCCATCGCCTGCTTCCTATGGAAGGCCTTCGAGGGCTCGCGGTTTCCTTTGTTTTCTTTGTTCACTATTGCTCCTTGATCGCGCCCTACCTGGCCGGCGATATGCTGGCATTCTCCCGTCGACTCTCGATCGTCGGCAATGCCGGAGTGGATTTATTCTTCGTCCTGAGCGGGTACCTGATCTATGGGGGGCTGATCCGAGCGAAACGTCCGTTCTTCGGCTTCATGACGCGGCGCATCCAGCGTCTCTACCCTGTCTTCGTCGTCGTACTGTCAGTCTATCTCGTGCTGTCGTTGCTGCTGCCCTCGGAGAGCAAGCTGCCGGACGGCGTCTGGAACCAAGTTCTTTTCATAGGCGAAAATTTTCTCCTGCTCCCCGGCATTTTCAGTATCCGGCCGATCATTACCGTTGCGTGGTCGTTAAGTTACGAGATGTTCTTCTATCTGACGATCCCCTTGCTCATCGGCGCGATGCGCTTGCGCTCGTGGAGCGCGAGAACAAGAATCCTTCTTTGCCTCGCTTTTGTAATCGCCGGCGAGGCGATCGGGCTGCCTCACCCCCGCATGGGCATGTTCGCCTGCGGCATTGTGCTCGCCGATCTTCTCCCCATTGTCGAGCGCTCGGGTCGCACCCGCTTCGGATTGGATTTCGCCGCGTTGGCGACCGTGCCGGTTTGCGGTTTAATCCTGCTTCTCCAGATTTCCGACCGAGCCAATTTCGCGGCGCTCTTTGTCACGTGCTTGCTCCTTTGCGGCGCCGCCCTCGCACACCGCGGCGTGATCGCGCGCATCTTTGTCGTCAAACCCCTGCGCTGGCTTGGCAACATGAGTTATTCCTTCTATTTGCTGCATGCTCTCATGCTGAAAATGTTTTTCTTCGCCGTCCCTCACATTCCCGGAACCGGTCGCCTCGGCAATTCCGCCTTCTGGATTTTCCTGCCGCCGTCGATCGCCTTGGCGCTGATCGGTTCGGCATTGTTGTTTCTGTGGGTAGAGCGCCCCTTCTCCATCATGCCGGCCAAGAGCGCGCACGAAAAGCCTGTCGGGACGATCGGCTTCGATCTTCCGACGCCCGTGCCGGAAGAGCGCGGCTGTTAGCGATGGCGCAGACACACAAGCCTACGGTGCTGGTTTATCGCAGTGAGCTGCTTCCGCGCTCCGAGACGTTCATCAAGGAACAGATGCTCGCGTACCGGAAATGGCGCGGCGTCCTGAGCGGGCGACAATTATTCTGCGCGCTTCCGCTCGACGGCCTGGATGTTCGCCTGCTGCGCAGATTATTTGGCGCGCCTTAGACATTCCGCCTGGTGACTGCCCGTGGGTCGACGCGCGTGAAGTTGCGGGAGGATTTGTTCACGGCCGTTTCATTGCACAGAGAGGACATCTTGAGTCCGGAAAATCTTCCCGACGCGGAGCCGCCGTTCATCGCAGATCGCCCGACCTTCCGCCCGCCTCTGCGCATCGGATACTGGCCCGGCGCAAGCTTCACGCATAACAGCATGATCCGCACGCTCTGCGACGCGCTCGAGCGGCGCGGGGCAACGATTGTCGACGTGACCCGTCCTTGGCGGTTGCATCCCAAGGACATTGATCTCCTGCACATACACTGGCCGGAACAGGTCTTCTGGAGCGGCGGCGGCCATTTGAGAAAGGCGGCGCGCATTACGCTGACGCTCGCTGCGCTCGCGCGCCTGAGATCGGCTGGAGTGCGCGTCGTGTGGATGGTGCACAATGTTCGGCCGCATGACGCCGGCGCGATCAAACTGCTCATCTGGCGCCTGTATGTTCTGGGACTCAAGATCTTCACGCAGCAGTACATCACGCTCAGTCCGATGACCGTGCCTGTCGTCAGGCGATTTCTGCGGCTTTCGCGCAAAGCCGTCGTCGTGAGCGTTCGCCATCCCTCTTATCCCGGCGGCTCTTCCCGGCAGGCCGCGCGCGCGCGTCTGGGCATTGCTCCCGATCTCCGCGTCTATGTCTTCTTCGGCGCGATACGTCCCTACAAAGGCATCGACAGCCTCCTCAAGGCATTCGAAATGCTGGATGACGCGAGCGCACGCTTGATCATCGCAGGGGAGCCGAGCTCGCCAACCGTTAGGACGACGCTCGACGCGAAAGCGAAACGCGATCCGCGGATCGACCTGCGCCTTGGATATGCCCTGGAGGACACGCTCATGGATATCATCGACGCCGCGGACTGCGTTGTCCTTCCGTTCGTCGACTATTTGCACTCCGGCTCGCTGATAAGAGCCCTCTCGCAAGGCAAGGCGACGATCACACCGGAAACGCCCTTCGCGCTCGACCTGAGGGATGAGCTCGGGGAGCAATGGCTGCGCCTTTATCGCGGAGATCTGACCTCGGAAAATCTCGGGATGGAGTTTGCGCCGGAAGGCGCGCCGGACATGACCGCCCACGCGCCCGATCAGGTCGCAGAAGAACTAATTCGATGTTATCGAACGATCATCGAAGGCGGCTAATTACGCGCCAGCCTTTCAATGATTCCGCTCCTGCCGGTCGACCGGCAGGCGCACAACCTTCGCGGCCTGGCGACGCTGCGCCAGGGCAAGATAACATGCCATTGCAACATACGGCGCCTCAGTGCGCTCTTGACCGCCGGCAATGCTCTGTGCACGGAATAGGACGATGGCTTGCGCCACCGTCCTCAATCATCAATTGTGAGACGCGCGCTCGCCGATGAGAGGCGGATGGGCGCCATCTCATTGCCACTCTATCGCAACATTGAGTCTTCCAAGTTTCGCGCGCCAGCAAAGCTGGCTCCATCGCATCACGTACGCCCTAAAGCGGGCAACATGCCAAAAAAGGCGCGAAAATTCGCTCCCAATATGCGCCTCTTGTCGGCGGACATCAGCATGATCGCGCCGTAGACCGCATAGCTCAACAGGGCCAACGCGATACAGGCGATCGGGCTTGGTGACGGCAGACCGACAGCCGCACCGAACAGGACCGCGCCGCTTGCACAAGTCGCAGCGACGTGCGGGAGGGCGCAGGAAATCAGGTCGGCGACCCTGATAGGCCCGCTTCGGCATGTCCACCAAATGGTTGCGGGCACATGCGCAAGATAGCTGCTGATAGTGTAAGCCATCGCTACGCCCACTGGCCCCCAGGGCAATCCGACGACGAAGGACACCACTGTGACGATAGCGTTGAACAGGCCGAGTTTGAAAAAGTCCGCTCCCCGGCCTTGGCTGACGAACAGCCAACCGGAGTTTGCAATCATGATCTGCTGGAGACCGCAAACGCCGAGCCATTGAAATATCGCCGCTGCGGGCTGCCAATGCGGCCCGAACACAATCCTGAACACATCGTCGGCGAAGATGATGAGGAAGACCAGCCCAGGCTGCGCGGCCATCATCATCAGCGAGATGCCTTCGAGATAAGCGTTCCGATACGCTCGGGATCGGACTGCAGGCGCGCCAGCGCGGGCAACATGATGCGTCCCAGTGGGTCTCGAAGTTGCTGCAACGGAAAAAGCAGCAGCCGGTAAGCGCGATCGTAAAAGCCCAACTGGGCGCTGCCGTAGAACCTGCCGATAAGGACGTTGTCGGCGTTTCGTGCGAAATAATTGACGATGTTGAACCCGGATATGGATGAACCGAAATGGACGATTTCCTTGAAGTCGCCCTCGAAGGACGGCCTGCCGGGCCTGAACCCGCACAGCGTCCAGACGCAGACCAGACTGACCAAGGTCGACGCCAGACCCGCGGCGAACAGCGCCCAATAGCTCGAAGTCCGCCATGCGACGGCGACGCCGACGACGGCGCCCGCCGTGACGCCCAAGACATCGATTCCGGCGAGCGCTTTGAAGCGAAGCTCGCGATTCAGCAGCGCGAAATGTTGCGCCTGGCTGCCGCCCAAGAACACGAGGGAAGCAAAAGCGGCCGTCAACCCGATCAAGCGCGAATCCCCGAAAAACCAGGCGACAGCTGGCGCGCAAAGGGCGACGAATGCGGCCAAAGCGAAGCTGACCCCGGTCGTCACCCAGAACAGGGCGCTGATCTGAGCGCGGCTGATTTGCTGCCGCTGGATGGTCGCCTGGTTGAGGCCGAGATCCTGAATAAGGGAGACAAACGCCAGCACCGTCGAGACCATCGCGACAAGGCCGAAGTCCGCCGGCGTCAGCAGCCGGACAAGCAGAATGCTCGAGCCGAAACTGAGCAGCATCTTGTACGCCTGCGCGCTCCCCGTCAGCGCGGCGCCCCTGGCGGCTTGCGCTCTCGTTATGGGCTGCTGCTGCGCTGTCATGAACGCATGGACCCGATCTCGCGAGAACGGCCCAGCGACAACGCCAAACCTCGGCGACGAACGCATATCAAGGTCTGCGAGTGGAAGCTAGAGCACTGCCCGCTTAAGATGGCGCATAGCCGGCCTCGGCGAAATAGTTGGCGCAGGCTTGCGGCGTGATTTCGTCGAGGCATTGGCCGATGCGGTCCCAGAGGGCCGGCACGGTTCGCTCGGCGGCCTTTCGCAGGTGCGACTTGAGTTGTGAAAAGGCCATTTCGATCGGGTTCAGATCGGGCGAGTAGGCCGGCAGCAAGCGCATCTCGGCCCCGGCGTCGGCGATCAGCTGTAGCGCGACAATCTGGATGGGAAAGCAGCGACAATCAGGCTGGCCATTTTGGCGGTCGCGGCGGAGGGATGATTGTCGCGGCGCGACGATAACGCAAGCGATATTTTCGTGATGCGTGATTTGCTTGTCGCGGAGCGACAATCAGGATGATCCTTTGATTGTGGCGCGCGTCGGCGGTCGTCCTGCCCCACGCGCTTTGTCGACCGCTTCCTTTCGGCGATAGCTGTCGACGTTCATTTCAAGGATGGTTGCGTGATGGACGAGGCGATCGATGGCCGCGAGCGTCATAGCTTGATCGGGGAAAATTTTTCCCCATTCGCCAAAGGGCTGGTTGGCGGTGATGAGCATCGATCGCCGCTCGTAGCGAGCGCTGATCAGTTCGAACAGAACGCTCGTTTCCGCCTGATCCTTGGTGACATAGGCGAGATCGTCGAGAATCAGCAGATGATATTTGTCGAGTTTGGTGATCGCGGCTTCGAGGGCGAGATCGCGGCGCGCGATCTGGAGCTTTTGCACGAGGTCGGTGGTTCTGGCGAACAACACGCGCCAGCCCTTTTCGATCAAGGCCAGACCGAGCGCCGCCGCAAGGTGGGATTTTCCTCCGCCTGGCGGCCCGAAGCACAAGAGATTGGCTCCCTTTTCGAGCCAGGCGTCGCCAGCAGCGAGCGCTTGCACCTGCGCCTTCGAGATCATCGGCACAGCGGTGAAGTCGAACGCGTCGAGGGTCTTTCCCGGCGGCAATCGCGCTTCCTCCAGATGACGTTCGAAGCGACGCCGGCTTCGCTCCACCATCTCCTGTTCGGCGAGGGCGGCCAGGAAACGGGCGGCTGGCCAGCCCTCCTTGTCGGCAGTCGCCGCCAGGGCGGCCCAGATCAGCTTGATCCCCGGCAGTCGCAACTCGTTCAGCAGCAGGTCGATTCGGGCGGCGTCGAGTTTTTCGCTCGCGTTCATGCCGCTTCTCCCACGCTTGTGCCGATTTGGTCGTAAACGGCGAGAGAGGGCAGCCTGACGACGACGATAGGTAACGCGACATCCTTCGGACGGAAGCGCTCGATCAGCGCCTCGAGATCTGGGAGGACGCCGTCGTCGAGAGCCGTTTGCAGCGCAACGGCGAGTTCGGCCTCGCAGGCGCGTTCGTGCGCGAGCGCGAGAAGGCCGACCATGGCGCGGCAAGCTGGTCTCTCACCGAGACCGGCGAGCAAGGCCTCGAACGCCAGGGCGAAGGCTCGGCGGGGGAAGAGCTGGTCGCGATAGACCAGATTGAGCAGCGCCATGGGCTTGCGGCGCAGGGAGTGGATGACGTGACGATAGTCGACGACATGGCCATGCTTGCCGTTCGGCTGGGCCCGCCCGCGCCGCAAGGTGAGGATGGCCGTCGAGCCCTGGAAGCATTCGAGCCGATCGTCATAAAGGCGCACCCGCAGCCGATGGCCGATCAGTCGGGAGGGGACCGAGTAGAACACCTTGCGCAAGGTGAAGGCGCTGGAGGTGGTGACGTCGACGTTGACCTCCTCGTAGTCGGCGGTCTTGCGGATTGGCAGCTTGTTCAACGCCATCCGCTCTTGGTCGATGCGCTTGGCGTTGCGGACGTTGCCGCGCCCGACGATCTCGTCGACGAAGCCCCGCCATGCCGGGAGATCGTCGAAGTCGCGCGAGGCGCGCAGCAACAGGGCGTCGGCGAGCGCTCTCTTGAGATGGCCGTGGGCGCTCTCGATCGAACCGTTTTCGTGGCTGACGCCGGGATTGTTGCGGGTCGGCGTCATGCCGTAATGGGCGCAGAACGCCTCGTAACGTGTCGTCAAATCCTCCTTGGCGTCGGCGCCAAGATTGCGGAAGGCCGCCGAGAGGCTGTCGCTGCGATGTTGCTCGGGAACGCCGCCCAGCGCCCACAGGGCGTTCTGCAGCCCTTCCGCCAGCGCGACAAAGCTTTCGCCGCCGAGCACGACATGGGCGTGCTCGAAGCCCGAGAAGGGCAAGCGGAAGTGGTAAAGTCGGCAATCGAGGTTTTGGCCCGCGATGGTGACGCCGAGATCGGCCACTTCGGTGAAGTCCGACAATCCCATCCGCCCCGGCGGATGCTCCTGGCGAAAGATCACCTCCCGATCCGGGCCATTCACCGCCCGCCACGCCCTGATGCGGCGTTCCAAAGTCCGCCGCGTGCCGGCGCCCAGGTCCGGATGCCGGCGGCAGAGTTCCTCGAAGACGCCGATCGGCCTCAATCCGGGCGCGGCTTTCAGCATCGGGACGACTTCATTGTCCCAGACATCGGCGAAGGGATCGGCCCGGCGTCGCTCGCGACGCGCCTTCTTCTGGCTGGGAAGTCGGGGATCCTTCTCAAACCGGTAGGCGGCGGCCGTGCTGAATCCGGCTTTCGCGCCGGCAATCGCCGGCGAATGGTTGCGACGCATGTTCATGAATAGCCTCATCTGACGATCGGTGACGTGTCTGCCAGGCAAAAAGTCGGTCCCCTCGAAAGAGAAAGCCGACCCCTTATCCAGCCGCCGTTACCGCCAGACGAGACCTCTCGGGCGCTCGCCGCCGCCGCGGGGGTGTCTACGGTCGGGCTACGCCCTTCCTTCGTCACCCCCGCGGCGGCGCATTCTCATCCTGATTGTCGCGGGATTCTCACCTTGATTGTCGCGCCGCAATCAGCTTGCGCACGCCGGCGACCTTGTGGGCGGGCAGGTTGTCCATCACGACGATCTCGTCGGGTCGCAGGGCGGGGACGAGTATTTTTTCGACATAGACCAGGAAGGCCTCGCCGTTCATGGGTCCGTCCAGAACAAAGGGCGCGACCAGCCCTTCGCGCCGCAGGCCGGCGGTGAAGGTGGTGGTCTTCCAGTGTCCGAAGGGCGCCTTGGCCAACAGCCGCTGGCCGCGTCGGCATCGTCCGCGCAGGCGGACCATTTTGGTGGAAGCGCCCGTCTCGTCGATGAACACCAGCTTGTCGGGATTGAGGTCCCTTGGTTCGCCTTCCAGGCTTCACGCGCCTGAGCCACGTCGGGCCTGTCCTGCTCGGAGGCGTGCAAAGTTTTTTTTGAAGCTGAGCCCGTGCCGCTGGACAAAACGATCCATCGAGCTGGTGGAGGTCTTTTGGCCCAGCTCCGCCTGGACGCGCTGCGTCAGCTCCGCCAGGCTCAGATCAGGCTCCCCGGCGATCAGCGCCAATAGCCAAGGCGCGTGCGCCTCCAAAGGCGAGCGGTTCTTGCCCACCCGCGGC